>CAIRXW010000013.1 GCA_903882665.1 uncultured Chlorobiaceae bacterium
CACGTTTCTACAAATTTTGAGTGTCAGTGTTTTTGAGAAAGTCGATATAAATCAATTAGTTACAAATTCTGCTGGCACGATTGAGAATACCTATACCTCTAACCAGTTAGATTTATTCAACTTATAGCCGGACAGTAGTGAAGAATGATAGCGATAATAATATTTCTCTATCAATTTTAGTGCGCGAATAAAAAGGCGGATGCGCAATTGGAGTCCAAAGCACTTTTAATGATTTCCAGGTCTTTTTTTTCATTTATTCTTTACCTGATTCTGAAACTCGGTTCTCAAATGCCCAACGTAGCAATGAGCCGCAGATGCGCCTCTACCATGGAACTGGCTTCTTCCTTCTCCCGGTAGCAACTGTCGGCTCCATTGCCTGGTTAGAGCGCTCTGGTTTTGCACTCTTGCCCATGACTACAATATTGGCTTTCTTCCTCTTTGAATATTGTCTAACATTTCACCTTGTTTCCGATGCTCACGCAAGGATTCCTCTTCCTGTCTGCGGCGATTCGCGGCCTCTTCTAAGTTTGCCTCCTCATATCTTCGTCGAGCCACAGACTCTTCTTGTGATTGTTCAAGTAAGTCATTCAACGATACATGTAGCTGATTAGACAAATCATTTAGCGAGGAGGTGATCTCGCTACCCATGGAATATATAGCATCACCAAGGGAACGAAAGCCTTCGTATAGGAGTTTGTTTGTTCTTCTTTGCTCGTAAATTGTCGCAAATTGAAAGTTTTGCTGTGCCTTGCGTACTATGCTGGCCAAGCGGGAAGCGGTTTGCCTTGCATCTGGTAGTATCCCGACAGAAATTGGAAAAGCTTGTACAGCTGGCCTCAACCCTGACGATTGCTTTTTATATGATACTGCTGTTTGAGAAAGAATGCGTATATTGCGGTGATAAGCAGCAAGATTGTTTGTTGCTTTTTCAACTTGATCCCAAAATGGCGCAAAGACATTTGCAGCGAATTCGTCTTGAGCTTTATCAAGACAGACTTCTGCATCCTTGATAAGAGTGGGAATTTCAACAACAATGCGTTTTGTATTGGTTACCATAACGAATAGTTGTTCGCGCGTACGCTTTTCCATTTCAATCTGATTTAGTCTTTCTTGCTCTGCTCTCTCCGTTTTCTCTTTTGCAGTGCTCTTTTCCATTTCAATTTGACGGAGTCTTTCTTGCTCTGTTTTCTCAGCATTCTCTGATGCAGTCTTGAAGGCATGCCATAGCAATAGAACGCCAGCTATGATTGCTAGGCTGGCAAGCATTGCAGGGCCAGTGCTCATATGGTGTTCTCCGGTGAGATAACCAAGGAGCATAAAGAAGACAATTGCTAGAACCCAACCCACTCGTATACTCCTTTCATTTCAGGTATCAATTTTGTTCTTAGCTCTAACAATGTTTAGACTGATCTGCCTAAATCGGAAAAGGCAGCAGTTCCTTTCTGCATAAGACAACATTTGAATTATTCAGAAAAGTCGTTTAACTTATTATTTATAAATGACATATAAAGATAACGCGTATTTATTTTACTGGTATAGGCAGATCAGTCTATATCAGTAATAAACATATCAACAGGGCTTTTTACTCCATGACCACCTTTGTTCAAAACATGCGTATAAATCATCGTGGTGCTTACATCTTTATGCCCCATTAATTCCTGAATGGTTCGAATATCATACCCGGCCTCAAGTAAATGAGTTGCAAAAGAGTGCCTGAACGTATGACAAACTGCATGTTTAACAATACCTGCCCGTTGAGTCGCGTCTTTTACTGCGCGCTGAATACTTGTTTCGTGTATATGATGCCGTCCTTCTTCGCGTGTTGTCATGTTCACCCACCGGTTTTCCTGCGGAAAAACCCACTGCCATCGCCATTCTGCAGGTGCGTTGGGATATTTACGGTCTAAAGCGCCGGGCAAGAGTACACGACCCCAACCCTCAGCAAGGTCTTTGTCGTGAATGCTCTTGACATTTTTCAGATGGTCGCCGAGAGGCTTTTTCAAAGATTCAGGCAACATCGTTATCCGGTCTTTTGCTCCCTTGCCATCACGAACCAAAATTTCATTACGGGAGAAATCAATATCCTGTACGCGCAATCGAAGACATTCCATCAGCCTCAATCCAGAGCCATACATGAGTGATGCCATTAACCACTTGTCACCAGTCATCTGAGCAAGAAGAGCTTTCACCTCTTCACGTGTTAACACAACAGGCAAATGAGTTGGTTTTCGGGCGCGGATGACATGTCCAAGATCGCCGACTTCTTTGCCGATCACGTTCCGGTATAGAAATAACAATGCGCTCAATGCCTGATTCTGCGTTGATGCACTGACTTTTTCGTTTACGGCAAGATGGGTTAAAAACGCATTTATCTCCAGTTCACCCATCTCCTTCGGATGTCTCATGTTGTGAAAATGAACATATCGCTTAACCCAGGAACAGTATGTCTCTTCTGTCCTGTTGCTGTAATGACGAACACGCAGAGCTTCCCGAAACAATTCCAGTAATTTCGGACCGTGTTGCACTGCCTGAGGATTTACTGACGGCCGTAAAACTGTTCGAGAATCAGCAACCATCTCTATTTTTCCATTGCCAGCCTTGTTCCAACATTAGCTTGTTGAAGTATAGTAAAATAATGTCAGGCCATCAAGAATTACGGCAATAAATGTACCGTAACTACCGTGTAAAGCGCTCACTTTCGGCGTTAAGCCAGCATCAGCACAATAAGCAAATAATAATAAGGGAGTTGCCAGGTTTCCATGGAAGAAGAGGGCTACAATGTCTGTAATGAAAATATTGGCCCTTTGATACGATACGAATTACTTTTATGGTTGCAGGATGCAGCAATCATTTGCGGTGGGGAGGTAACCTCACAAGGGATGTACAAAGCAACTGGTACAAGGGAGTGCCGGTTGCTTTGTACATGCTTTGAGGATAAAGCGTTAACGGTTGTCAGGAGTGTCCGCCTACAACAATCCTCAGCATCTTCACATTTAATACAAAAAAACGAATAAGCTGCCATACCAGATTCTTCCGCCAGTAGAGGGTGCTTTTTGATGGTACCGGCGGATAAGCTTCGTCGTAATATGCCTTGACTTTATTGGTGCCCATAGTTGTTCAGGTTTGAGATTAGTAGCAAAGTAAACGTTATTCAGGAATTAACCACCAGAATGGATAGCCCTTTGCTTTATGGAAGAAAAGGTAGTGCAATATTACTTTCAGCCAATGTCCTGCAAGACCGGCCTCTCCAACGGAGTAGTTCATATCGCGTCCCCATTCAGGGTACTTTTCCCAGTCAGGCACGACCGGGAAGAGGGTCATTGATGCGCCAAGTCCGTCAAACGAACCAAACCCGGCCGATACAATACATGCAGCACCCATTTTGCTCATTGATGCTTTATGGCGATGTTCGGTTGCTCCCTGAATCTTTTCGGCAATATTGAGCGCCACAATTTTTCCCATAACACCGGAAGGCATCCCTGTTCGAGGTGGCGTTGGAAAAATCTGCCGTCCATTCGGGCTTGACATGGGTTTTGAAATCGGATGCGGTGGGGCAAAGGCAATACCCGGTGCATAGATGTTTTTGAACAGGGGGTTTTGATATATTGATGGCCAATCTTCAGCTTGCCAATCCTCAAATGCTTTTGGCGTATAATTTGCATCAACCTTCATAAACTTGTTCGGTGCAAACATCTGGTCGGTAATCTCCACTCCGCTCTTATCAAAAGCGGTCAGTCCGACACCTGAAAATGAGGGAATAAGCATGGCAAAATCAAATTCCTCTACCAGATTTTCACCTGTCAGGGTTTCATAATAGGCTTTGCCGGGTTCAACTTTGTAGACACCAGCCCGCCGAATCCAGTTGATACCATATTCGGCCATAAGGGATTCAGTGAAAACCTTTGTCGGGGTGAAATAGCCTCCCCGGTTAATAAAAGCACCGGCCATGCCGAAATCACCCAACTCATACTCATTCGACAACCAGGTAATTTGAGCCATGTCACTGAGGCCGCGCTTTTTAATTTCGTATGCCACATTCAGAATATACTCGAATGCTGCTCCCTGACAGGTTGCCATAGCATGGCCAGTACCGATCAGGATATGCTGCTTATGACCAGCCTGCATCTTTTTGAATATTTCCTGAAGGTTTTCCCAGGCATGAGCGGCATGGCTGTAGGTACAAACCGAGAAGCTGTTTTTATCGGGACCGAGTCCCTCCGTTGCCTCGAAATTGAGCTTTGGCCCGGTTGCATTGACCAGGTAGTCATAGTCAACTTTTTCGGTCTCTCCTTTGCGTGATCCATCGGTATACTCAATCGTCACATACCCTTTCGGTATTTGTGCATCGCCTTCCGGATGGATTTCAAGCGCTTTTGCCTGTTTAAGGATAATGCCCCAGCGGTTATAAACTTTTTTCAGTTCAAAGCGGACGTCGTCAATAGTCATCTGACCAACACCGACCCAGATATTTGACGGAATCCACTGATAGTAGCTGTTTGGGGTAACAACGACGACTTCATGCTTTTTGCCAAGTTTCTTTTTAAGAAATGAGGCTGCGGTATGCCCTGCCACACCGGCTCCTAAAACCACAACTTTTGCCATAGACTCGTACTGTTTGCACTGGTTCTGAATAATGCTCTGATCTTGCCCGACGAAACAATGATGCAAGTCCGAACAGCGTAGCCGGGAAACCCTTTTACCCTATTCTGCCCATTGCTGTAGAGCGAGTGTTTTATGCCATTTTTTCTACATTCATGAGAAACGCCCTTGCAGGAAAATCCCCGTCGACAGCTATCGGGTTCTTTTCGAGTTCAAGCATGATTGCATCAGCCTTGTCGTCATCAAGAATGGCAAAACAGAGCGATGAGTAGGCTCCGGGCATGGCATCGGTCGGCCACCAGGATTGCGGTACGATTCCCTGGCTTTCGCAGTTACACCCCATGATATCAAAACTGCTGAACATCTTTACCTGATGTTCCTTGAAGAGAGCCCGCACTTTCGGACGGGTCTCTTCGTGTCCCATAACGGCAAGAAATTTCATACACGCTTGTTTTTTGCAATTACTGTAGATTTCATTTCAACCATATAATAGACAATCGGTACAACAACGAGCGTCAGGATGGTTGAAAGCACACCACCCCAGATCAGTGAGATGGCCAGACCCTGAAAAATCGGATCGAACAGCATGACGACCGAACCAATGACAACCGCGCCGGAAGTCAGAATGATTGGACGAGTCCTGACTGCGGCAGACTCAATGACCGCCTGCTTGAGATCAACACCCTCCGCCCTGCGGATCTGAATGAAATCTATGAGCAGTACCGAGTTGCGGACCATGATACCGGCAAGCGCAATCATGCCGATCATGCTCGTCGCGGTAAAGAAGGCTCCATGCAGCCAGTGGCCCGGAATAATGCCGACAAGGCTCAGCGGAATGGCAATCATCATGATCAGCGGAGTCTTGAATGACTGGAACCAGCCGATAATCAAGAGATAGATGATGACCAGAACAACGGCAAAGGCCGTACCGAGATCCCTGAAGACCTCAAAGGTGATCTGCCACTCTCCATCCCACTTCATCGAGAGCTTGTCCTCTGAGGTCGGATTTGCCGTGTAGAGCGGGTTGATGGCGTATCCACCGGGAACCTTGAGCTTCTGTATCTTTTTATCCATGTCGAGCATGGCATAGACCGGGCTCTCGGTCGCACCGGCAACATCAGCCGTCACATAGACCACTCGACGAAGATCCTTGCGGTAGATACTCTTTGCCTGGATTTTCTCCTCAACCTTTACCAGTTCCGAAAGCGGAATCATCTGGCCGGCACGCAGACGCGTTGTCAGGGTTCCCATTCCCTGCGACTGCACAAAAATCCCCGAAAGATCCTGTATGGAGGTTCTGCCTGACTGCGGAAGCCTGACCTGGATAGCAACAGGATCGAGCTGGCTGTCGGTATGCAACACCCCGACGTCCATGCCGGCCAGCGACATACGCAGCGTCTGGGCGATCTGTTCGGCACTGACACCTCGGAAAGCCGCACGCTCCTTGTTTACGACGAGATTATAGACTTTCTGATCCTCCTCGACGAGAACGTCCACATCAACAACACCGGGCGTCTCTTCATAGACCTTCTTCACCTGTTGTGCCAGTGCCAGTTGCTGCTCCTGTGAAGGGCCGTAAATTTCAGCAACAAGAGTTGAGAGCACCGGAGGTCCAGGGGGAATTTCGACAATCTTGGCATTCCCGTTGTAGCGAAGGGCAATCTTCTGGACACCCGGCCTTACCCGTTTGGCTATATCATGACTCTGGGCCTTGCGATCGCCCTTATGGACAAGATTGACCTGGATATCAGCCATATTGGCTTTCTGACGAAGGTAGTAGTGCCGAACAAGACCATTGAAATTGATCGGCGCATTGGTTCCGACGTAATACTCGTAGCTTTGTACCTCCGGAACCGTTTTCAGGTAGGCGGCAACCTCCTTGGCCACTCGTGCGGTCTGCTCAAGCGATGTGCCGTCAGGCATATCAAGAATCACCTGAAACTCGTTCTTGTTGTCAAACGGAAGCATCTTCATCTGTACAGCCTTCAGCGGCACCAGCGCAATGGCGCCTGCCAGCATCAAACCAACCACACCGAACGCCACCCATCTTTTGAAACTGCTCTCGATAAATGGAGAGAGAATGGAATTGAAGAGCTTGTAGTAGCCTGTTTTGGTAATATCGTACTCTTCATGATGACCCTCTTCAGTTTTCAGAAGACGATAGGAAAGCCATGGGGTTGCGATCAGTGCAACGAGCAGCGAAAAGATCATGGCCAGCGAGGCACCGATTGGCATCGGGCTCATGTAGGGGCCCATCAGGCCCGAAACAAAGACCATCGGAAGCACTGCAGCAATAACCGTAAAGGTTGCCAGAATGGTCGGATTACCCACCTCATTGATTGCGGTAATGGCCGCTTGCAGCTTTGGCTGCCGTTTCATGGCAAAGTGGCGGTGAATGTTCTCGGCAATGATGATTGAGTCATCAACAACAATACCGGTAACAAATATCAGCGCAAAGAGGGTTACCCGGTTGAGCGAATAATCGAGCAGGTAGTAGATCAGCAGCGTAAGGGCAAAGGTAATGGGCACCGATGCAAGAACAACAAGAGCGCCGCGCCATCCAAGGAAAAACCCGACAACAACCGTAACCGCCACAACCGCCATAAGCAGGTGCTCAAGAAGGGTAAAGACCTTTTCAGAAGCCGTTGCACCATAGTTCCTGGTTTCTGTCACGGTAATACCGGCAGGAATAGCCGTCTTTCTGAGCCCTTCGATTCTCGACATAACCTTGCCGGCAAGGACCGAGGCATCTCCGCCTTTCCTCTTGGCCACCGTGAGAGTCACCGCAGGATACTCGCCTGTTGCCGAGCCTTTGGGGGCCGCAGCCGCAAAACCAAAAAAGTTGTAGTTATTGACCTCTTCAGGGCCGTCTACAATAGTTGCGACATCACGGAGGTAGACCGGAGAGGCTCCATAGATACCGACGACGATATGAGAGACCTCTTCGGCGTTTTCAAGAAATTTCCCCGAACGGACAACAATCTCCTCGTTCATTTGTTTGAAATCACCGGAGGTCATCTGGCTGTTGCCCTGCTGAATCTGACGGGCAATCTGCATCGGGCTGACATTGTACTGCTGAAGTTTCGCCTTGTTGAGCTCAATTTTTATCTGACGTTTCAATCCGCCCTTTATCTCAACATCACCGATATTGCTGATTTTTTTGAGTTCATCAGCCACCGCTACCGCACTCTGACGCAGCTCATAAGGATTCTTCGTCTTGCTCCAGAAGGTGAGATTAAGCACAGGAACATCGTCGATAGAGACCTTTTTCATCAGCGGGAACTGGACACCGGGAGGCATCTTGTCCATATTTTTCATGAGGGTAGACCAGAGCTTGACCATACTCCTCTCAGCATCTTCACCCACTTTGTAGCGGACCGTCACCAGGGCAAAGTCAGGCATTGAGGTGGAATAGACAAAATCCACTCCCGGAATTTCGGTCAGGGTTCTCTCAATCGGCTTGGCTACTCGGGCTTCAACCTCTGCGGGTGCAGCACCAGGGTAGGGGATATAGAGATCAACCATCGGCACCACAATCTGAGGCTCCTCTTCGCGCGGCGTCATAAAGGTCGCCATGATACCCACAAGAAGCGATGCCACCATCAAAAGCGGCGTTATCTTTGAATTGATAAACTGTTTTGCAAGTTTACCGGCAATACCTTCATTCATTTGCTCTGAACCTCCTCAGTCACTTTCGGACTCTTTATTACGGTTACTCCTTCACCAAGCGCGGGGTTATACGTTCCCACCACAAGCTCCCCCTTATCTACTCCTCCAAGAACCACAACATCGCCATTCAGGCTGCGCCCTGTCCTGATCCAGCGCTGTGAGATTCGGTTATCGGCTCCAACGATCAGCACTCCGGCAAGCTCTCCATTATGGAAGACCGCCGTTGCCGGTACCAGGATAAGCTCGCGCGGCCCTGCTTCCCCGTTTGTTCGTACCGGCACAATACTTTCGACAGCCACCGGTGCCGGCTGACTCACGCTTGTGACCTGCTTCTGCTCGCCATTGCCGCACCCTGCAACAAGCAGGGCAAGAAAGGCCGGAAACAGAAAGAGTCGCTTTTTTCTATCCATACTCATAGTCATGATGGTCGTTTAGTTTCCTCTATAGTAAGCCAGCTCGCTTTTGGCCATGCAATAATCGAATTTGGCCTGATTCACCCTCATTTTCGCATAGGTATAGGCCTGCTCGCGCATCAGGAGCTCAAAGGTCATGGCCATACCGGTCTTGAACTGTGAACTGATATAGTCAAGACTTACCTTTGCCTCTTCAAGTGATTTCCGGGCAACGGCAATTCTTGCCCTCGCCGTTGTCAGCGAACGCATCGACTTTTCAACTTCAGCAATACTGCCGCTCTTTGCCGCCTCATAATTGTACATCGCCTCCCGCTCCTGCGCCTTGGCCTCCTGAATACGACCGTCGGTCGCCATACCGTCAAAAATATTCCACTGCATATTCATACCGAGCGCCCAACTGGAGCCGCCACTGAAAATATTATTGCTGTGCAGGTTGGTCTGCAGAAATGCGTTCAAACGAGGGCGCTTTGATGCACGAATCATATCATCCTGCAAGATTGCAACCTGACGCCAGGTTTCCAGCGCCTTGAGATCGGAACGGTTTTCCGAAACCGCTTTATCACTTCCCGAAGGCAAGACACTATCAATGACAAGATCGCCGGTTGGAATAATTGCTACGCCAGCATCAAGGTGAAGCAGCACGTTCAGGGCATCCGATGCATTTTTGATTTCGTCATGCAGCATCATCTTCTGCTCAAGCAGCTCGGAAAGCCTTACGTCGGTAGAAAGCTTGTCTGACTTGGGCAGCAAACCGGCACGGAACCCTTTTGCCGCCTCATTGCTGTGCGCCTGCATGGTTTTTATAGACTGCTCAACGGCATCAATATTCTTTCGCGCAAGAATAAGGCCATAATAGACTCTGGTGACCTGCAGTACGATGCTTTCCCCGGTTCTGGTGCTCATATACTCCTGGGCTTTTTTTGCCGTAAATGCCAACTGCCTGCCAATAGCGGCATCGGCATTGTAAACGGGCTGCATGACCTGGATTGAGGTATTGAAGTCGTTGATGACATCGGCATTATTGAGCTTTTCCGGCATAAAATCAGATTGCTGCACAATGTTCTGCTGAAGCTTGAGAACCAGCGCAGCACCGGGATCATTGGTAACAACGAATGTCTCCGACAACGTCACTTTTGGAAGGTAAGACTGACGGCTCTGAACAATCCTTGCCTCAGCCTGGTCAACCTTGCTGCGGGCAGTCTTGATGGTGTAATTGTTATCACGAGCCAGCGAAATGGCATCGGAAAGAGAGAGTTTCATTGCTTTATCGCTGGCTCTTGCCTGTAGTGGTGAGCCGAGAGCGCCCGCCACACAACAAGCGACCAATGCTTTATATACTTTCATGATGATTACTGTTTTGAAATAAGTTTTAAAATCTTTTCTACACTGTTCGAGTCATCCTGACTCAAACACCGCTTGAGGTTGCGGTGAAGCACCAGCGAAAAGGTATTGTCGAGAGCCGCTTTTGCCGCCTGGAACTGCGTGATGATCTGGCTGCACTCTTCCTCCCTTTCAATCATCCTTGTCAAACCCTCAACCTGTCCAGCGACCCTTTTTAATCGCATAATCACATCTCTCATCGAATCCGCATCTGTAACCATGATCGTATTTGATTTAGTCGTTTACTACCCATACCCTGTACAGGTATATTAAACAAAAAATTCATAGTATATGCAAGAAATTTTATTCTGAACAGAGCCGACGATGGCAGAAGGGCAGACTGGGCTCGGGAAAGGCGCCTGCAAGTTTCAATAATCCGGCGGGTTTCTGTATCTTCGCTCGAACTTGTTTCTTCAAGCAATACAAATGCAAACAAAAAAAATGGAAAGAACGCTTACCATCCTGAAACCGGACTGTGTCCGCAAGCAGCTTATCGGTGCAGTCATCGACCAAATTGAACGCGCCGGCTTCCGTGTTGTCGCCATGAAAAAAATAAAGCTCACCAGGGAAACTGCCGGTGAGTTTTATGCCATACATCGTGAGCGCCCTTTTTATGGTGAACTGGTTGAGTTCATGTCTTCAGGCCCCTGTGTGCCGATCATTCTTGAAAAAGAGAATGCTGTTGCCGACTTCCGCACCCTTATCGGCGCAACCGATCCGGCTCAGGCTGATGCTGGCACCGTGCGCAAGCTCTATGCCGACAGCAAGGGCGAAAACATTGTTCACGGCTCTGATTCTGAAGAGAATGCCGCCATCGAGGCAGGATTTTTCTTTTCGGCTGAAGAGGTTGTCAGAAGCAACTGATTTCCTGGAACCCCGTGGGAAAACAAAAAAGCGGCCCCGCAAGGTCGCTTTTTTTGTTTCCACTCTGCGCAAAATATTATCAGGCCTCCTCTTTGCCGGAAGGTTGCTCCCCTTTAATATCCGTCAGATAGACACTGAAGGTTTCACCGTACATCTCCCATATCGTCATAAAGAGCGCTGCGACAATCGGGCCGAGAATAAAGCCGAAAAGACCGAAAAGTCCTATACCGCCAAGTGTTCCAAAAAAAATAAGCAGCTCGTGCATCTGCGTGTCGCGCCCGACAAGAATTGGTCTGAGGATGTTATCGATCTGGCCGACAACAATACTGCAGAAAAGCAGAACCCCGATGGCCTGTGGATACTGCCCTGTCGCAGCAAGATAGATGACAGCCGGAACCCATACCAGCGGTGGGCCAAGAACGGGCACAATTGAAATGAGCGACATGATGGTACCCCAAAAGATGGCACTGTCGATCCCGGCAAAATGGAGGGCAAGACCCGCAAGAGAGCCCTGAACAATACCAACCACCATGCTCCCTTTTATCGTCGCCCTGCTTACGGAAATAAACTTGTCGAGCAGTCGATTCTGGTCAGTTTGTGTCAGGGGAAGATAGGAGAGAAACTTTTCAAGAATCTTTTTGCCATCCCGTAAAAAAAAGAACATGGTGTAGAGAAAAAGAAAGAAAAGAAAGAGGTCGCTGACGGCTGAGTAGGTAAATGTGGAAATAGTGTTGAAAAGCATCGAACCCGTGTTACTGGCAAGCTCTCCTGCTTTTTGAAAAATATCCGAGCGATAGAGCTCAAGTTCGGGATAAAAAGAGAGGGAGCGAAGTTGCTGGTCGAATGCGGCTGGCTCCACTATCTGCTGCTGTACCCACGGTACGGCAATGCGGCTTATTCTGATGGCCTGTCGGGCAACAACACCGAGAAGGGCTGTCAAGGGAAGAAAGACGATGAGCAGCAACGTGAGCATGGTCATCGAAGCGCTCAGGCTTTTACGTCCCCTGAACCAGCGCTCAAAACGGTTGAATACCGGCATGGCGAGCGCCGAAAAAAGAGCAGCAAGAACAATAGCCATGAGGAAATAACGGATCATGGCAACAAACGTGACCGAGATAAACAGAAGAAGAAAGAGAAGAATGAGCTGGTTTGCTTTTATGCTGTTCATGATCGTTTTTTTTATGAGCCTTGTAAAGCCTTAAAACCACTCCGTGCACGCCTCTTCAAGGAGCTGCGTACGAACAAACGCGACTGCAAAAATTCCGGCAGTTTCGGCCCTGAGAATTGTTTTTCCCAAAGAGATTTCACCAAAACCTGCACTGCGGGCTTCACCGATTTCACCATCAGTAAACCCCCCTTCGCCACCGATCAGAAAAAGAATATTTTTGGCGGAACAGTGCACCCTGGGAGGCGACTCTGAGAGTTCATAGGGAATCAGCTTGAGATCGAAACCCTGAAGCGCAAGAGCCTTTTTGAACGGGAGTGGTTCACTGATCTCGGGCAGGTAGTACCGTTTTGACTGCCTGGCCGCTGAGAGCATGATTGTCCTCCACCGCTTGAGCTTGGCCTGCACTTTTTCACTTGATGGCTGGGAGATTGTCCGGGTCGAAATCAGGGGGATAATGGCCGATACTCCAAGCTCGGTAGCCTTTTCCAGAAAGAGGTCGAAGCGCTGGGGCGCCTTGAGCAGCGAGAGGGCTACGGTCACTCTTGTGCTTGGCCGCTCAACCCGGCAATGGGCAAGAATTTCGCACTCGAGCGAACGTTTTCCAATATTCGAAATTCTGGCTTCGCAACGCAAACCATCGCCATCAGTGACAAGAATCTCCTCTCCTGATTTTTTCCTCAGAACCCGCACCAGATGATGAAACTCATCACCATCAATGATCATACTGCCGCTATCAAGAGCAATGTTTTCTGTCGAGGTATAAAAAAGTTCCATGGGCAGTTCACTCCTTGATGGCTAAAGCTACGGCGGCAAGAGAGATTCTTTCGGCCCCGCCCTGGCGCAGTGCTGATGCGGCAGCCGCCATGGTTGCTCCGGTTGTGACCACATCATCAACAAGCAGCAGATGACGTTCTGCAAAACCTTTTGCAACAAGAAACGCCCCTTGGGGATTTTTTTTCCGTTCCAGGGCAGAGAGCCCGGTCTGCGACACCGTGTATCGTTTTCTGACCAGAAGCTCCCTCCGTAACGGTTTTTGCAACGATTGAGCGATGCCTTCAGCAATTTTTTCGGACTGGTTATAGGAGCGTTCGATTTTTTTCAGGGGATGGAGCGGAACCGGCACAATGCACTCGATATCACCAGCCCTCCCGTCAGTCAACATCCACTCACCCAATTGACGCCCGAAACTTCTGCCAAGATTGAAGCGTCCCTCATACTTCATGGCATGAAGCACCTGCTGCAGAGGGCTCTTTTTATGAAACTGGTAACGGCACCAACCCCGTTCAAACAGGAAGGTGTCGCCAAAATGGGACGCAATGGTATGACGCAGCAGCTCTTCGGCTGCCACAGGAGTGCAGAAGGGGTCAAATTCTGCCCGGCAGGAGTTGCAGCAGTACTCTTCCCCTGAAATCAGCAGTTTGCGGCAGAGCAGACAGACATGGGGAAAGAGAAGATGGAGCAGGTGTTCACGCATGGCAGGCTCTCGTTATGGTTCGCCGAAACAGAGGGCGGCGGCACCATACATGCCAGCCTTGTTGCCGAGAAGTGCCGGAACCAGTTCAAGCCCGTCATGCATGGAAGGGAGCGTAGATCGCCTGAGCTGGTCGAGAGCTGGATGGAAAATAAGGTTTCCTGCTGCTGAAATCCCGCCACCGATAACAAATTTTCTGATATCCATAAAAGCGGTGACATTGGCAAGTCCAACGCCAAGAATTGAACCAACCCTCTTCCAGACAGCAAGAGAGAGTTCGTCGCCTTCAAGTGCTGCACGTTCAAGATGAATCGGTGAAAGCCTGGCAAAGTCATTATCGCACAGCTTGCCAACAACGGAGCCTGAAGGAGTTGCCTTGATCATCCGGCGTGCAAGATCGACAATCGCCTTTTTACCAATAAAGCTTTCAAGAGTGCCACCTATTCCCGCATGAAGCGTTGTTGCCTCAAAATCAATGATCATAAAGCCTACCTCGCCAGCAGTGCCATGAGTACCACGATAGAGTTTCCTGTTCAGAATAATGCCGCCTCCTACACCGGTACCGAGAGTCACCATGAGAAAATCACGGAACTCCCGCCCGGCACCATAAAACGCTTCACCGAAGGCCGCAACGTTGGCATCATTGTCGAGAAAAACCGGCATTGAAAGCTCTTCCTTTTCGATCAGCAACTTCTGCAGTTCGTCACGCAAAGAGACGATGCCCCAGCCAGGAAGGTTCGGCGGATAGCTCAGCACTCCCTTCTCTGCATCGACCGCCCCCGGTGCTCCCACCCCGACACCGGCAAAATCGGCGGGGGCAAGAGTCTGACAGGAAAGACGATACAGGTCGGCAACAAGTGCCGCAAGCTGCCCGACAATCCCGGCAGGGCCTGATGCTGTCCCGGTGAGTATCGTCCGGTCAGTCAAAATCCCTCTCTCTTCGCAAACGACAGCAGCCTTGATGGCCGTACCTCCGAGATCTAACCCAATTGCCCATCGTATCATACCGCTCTCTTTGTTACAATCATTACAATCATTTCATGAATGGCCTGATAAATTTCCGGCCATGAACGCCTGAAGCAAAAAAATCGAGAATCTCAAGAATTTCCGGTTCCTGGGGAAGTTCGGATTTCACCTTTTCAAGAGCATTGGCAAGCAAAAGCCCCGACTGAAAAAGAAGCCTGTAGGCATCTCTGATGAGGGTGATCTTTTCGGAGGTAAAGCCTCGCCGCTTCAGACCAATGGCGTTAAGACCCTCGTAGCGAAAAGAGTCGTGCCCTCCAGCCATGACAAAGGGCGGCACGTCAAGCGATGCCCTCGCAATTCCACCAACCATGGCGAAACGACCGATGCGGACAAACTGATGCACACCCGTCAGCCCTCCGATAACGGCATAATCGCCAACCTCACAATGGCCGCCAAATTGAACAGAATTGGCGATAACAACGTGATTACCGATCACGCAATCATGTCCGGCATGAACATAGGCCATGATCAGATTATCAGAGCCAATGACGGTTTTACCACTCGCCTTTGTTCCCCGGTTAAGGGTAACACACTCCCGGATGACCGTCCTGTCGCCAACGTAAAGCCAGGTTTTCTCTCCGGAAAATTTGAGATCCTGTGGCTCGGTGGCAAGCACCGCGCCTGAATGAATCCTGCATGAGCTGCCGATTCGTGCACCTGAGGCAATATGGACGTGGGGCCATATCGCCGTGCCATCACCAATTTCAACATCGTCCTCAATCACCGAGTAAGGCCCGACGGTAACGCCCTCTCCAAGAATGGCACTCTGGCCAATCACGGCGGTTGGATGAATAGTACTTTGCATAGTGTTTATTCCTTCATTGTTTCAAACTCGTCGATAAGCCCTGGTTGTTTCAGCTCTCTTGCAAGCGATGCAATGATGCGTTTTGCATCCTCCTTTCTGCCAACATCCCGGTACGCCCGTGCGAGTACATAAAAAAGGCGAGGGTCAGTGGCCGGAGATGAATGAATGCCCAATCTTTCAAGATAGTCAATATACACAGAGGTTTTCTGCTTTTCGCCAAGACGGACATAAAGGGCAATGACTGAACCGGCAAGTTCAGGATTGAGGGGATACTGCGCCAAAGGCAGAAGCCTGGCTGAGGTATCAAGTACCTGCAACGCAAGGGTTCCGCGCTGCACACTCCGCACTGCACCCGATGCTTCATGTATTGCAAGAACTCCTTCGGGGTCAGCGGCCAGGTCAAGGGCAAGGCGGACAAAAAGCGGTGTATAGTTGCCACAAAGCCTTCTTGAGGTCTCCTCGAGGGTAACCTGGTGATTATTAAGATTCCGGTAACGGTAGAGCTCAACAAGATTCCTGTAGAGGAGCGACGAATCGACATAACTCATCGGATCAGCACTTTTAAGCGGCACCACCTTGTAGGCAAGCCCGTCAAGACGCAAATAGTTTTCAAGGCCGATCATGCTTTCAGGGTCTACCGTCAGGGCAAAGTAGATCGGACGTTGGGAAAAGTTGTTCATCAGAATCTCATAAACCGCAATATCCTGCGGACGAAGATAGCCTTGGCCATTGTAGGTCAATCCGGGTTTCAGGAGCCATTTGATGGTATCAAGCGGTTCAGAGGGCAGCGAAACGCCATGGAGACGGCTCTCACGCAAGAGTTGCTGACGGGCCAGCGATGAGGGAAGCTCGGCATCAACAGAGTCGACGGGAACATAGGTAATATCGGCTATCTCGCCGTCACTCATCGTGAACGCAACCGGTTTGGCCCCACGGGGGCTGCTGTTTTTCAACTGGTCAAGGTACCATCCGGTATTGGCAAGGCTCAGGTTGACCACGCGCACATCGGTTCTGATCCGTTCAACCTCCTGCAGGTACCACAAGGGAAAAGTGTCGTTGTCGCCATTGGTAAACAGAATGGCATCTTTTTCACAGCTCTGCAGCAGATTCCATGCCCAGTCCCACGGCACAAAGTTGCCTGACCGGTCGTGCACCCTGTAGTTGGCCCACAGCATCCTGCCGTTGATGAAAAGGAGAGCAGTAGCAACGGTCAGCACAGCAAGAACCATCTGGTTTCTGCGACCTGCAGGTTTCAGTCTGGCCCCGAGCCATTGCCAGATGCTTTCAACCCCGATCCCGATCCAGAGAGCAAAGGCAAAAAAACTTCCGACATAACTGTAATCACGCTCTCTCGGCTGAGGTTCAGTCTGGTTGAGATAGATGACAAGCGCGGCCCCGGTCAGCACAAAAAGCGCGGTTACAACAAGCCCCATCTTCCACTCACGCCTGAAATGAGTGACTGCCCCGACCAGCCCCACCAGGAAAGGAATACCCCAAAGCACTGACCAGTCAACTCCGGCCCCCTCCATATCATGCTCACGACCGATGAACTGCCAGCCGAAATAACGAAAGTACATCTTTTTCATCTGATAGGTGACAAAATAGTCGAGATCACTCGAATAGTGCTGATAGAAGTACTGATGTACCGGTTCGGGCGACCAGCGCCTCGGCCAGAGCGGCATATCGCCGTACTGATCGCGGTTGAGATAGGAAACAAAGGTCTCGGACGAGGAGGGGTTATTTTCGTTTATGGGCGGCCCTGCCTGCGCACGCACATAGATCATACTGTATGAGGTATAACCGATAATGATAAGAAAAAGCGACATCAGGAGGGTGTTCATGAGCGCCTTGCGATGCCGGTGCGAATACCAGATGGCATAGCCAAGCAAGACGAAAAAGAGAAGAAATCCCCACCATGAGGTCAGTTGCAGCAGAAGTGGAAGCCCCTTGATAATGCCGATATAGATCAGGAAAAAAAGCCCCGATGCGGCAACCATGAGCAGGGCAAAAGATTTAACCGTAACCTCGTATTTTTTGAAGTACCAGGCCAGCGCAACAGCAAATATGGCCAGCAGGCTGAGCAGGTGCACGCCGATCGAAAGACCTATTATGTACATGATAAGCATAAGCCACCGTTCGTGACCGGCTTTGGGCTCCTCTTCGTACCAGCGGAGAAGAAGCCAGACAACCAGAGCGGTAAACAACGATGAGAGAGCGTACACTTCGGCTTCAACAGCGTTAAACCAGAAGCTGTCAGAGAGGGCAAGGGCAAGAGCGCCGATAACTGCGCCACCATAGGCCGAAACCTTCTCAGCCGGACTCCAGAGGTCGGGCTCACTCTTGCGGTACATCCCTATCAACCGTACCGTAATGAGGTAGGTCAGCATAATGGTTGCGGCACTGGCAAGTGTGCTGATCAAATTAACCCTTGCTCCGGTATCACGAAAAAAAGGAATCATCGAAAAGAGACGCCCGAGAAGAAGAAAAAGGGGCGATCCGGGAGGATGAGGAATTCCGAGTGTATAGGCTGTGGCAATAAACTCCCCGCAATCCCAGAACGAGAAGGTGGGGGCCATGGTGCGGAGATATAAAATTTCAGAGACAAAAAAAAGAACGGCAGCAAGCGTGCGGTTAATCGTCCGGTGTGTCATAGGGGAAACGTGCTCAGAAGTATTGGGTTACCCGAAAATAAACTCTTCGGCAATGAGATCAGCAAACAAAAAACCTTTTTTGGTCAGATAAAGAGAACCCTCATGCTGCTCTATCCACCCCATCTCTGAAAATCGGGCAATGATCGGTGCAAGAGTGTGCCCTAATTTATTTCCTTTTCGCAAAAAGTCAACATCCAGACCGCTGTTTATTCGAAGTGTGAGAAATACCTGCTCAGTAAAGCGCTCCTCAACCGAAAGCTCTTCACGAAAAGCAACGACATCTGCAGGAGCCGCAAGATATCGTGCAAGACTCGAAACGTTTGCCGTACGAAGCTCACACTGCGGCGAAACAAGAAAACTGTGCGCAGAAGGGCCGAAACCAAGGTATGGCTCCCGCTTCCATGTGGCGAGGTTGTAGCGGGAATGGTGGCCCGGCAGAGAGAAATTGGAGATCTCGTACTGGCTGTACCCCTGAAGCGACAGTTCACTCTGTGCATATTCATAAAGTGAAGCCTGCAGAGCATCATCCGGAACGGTAACGAGACCCTTTGCCAGATGGCGGTGGAGGATGGTCTTTGGCTCAACCGAGAGCATATAGAGCGAAAGATGGTGGGGGTGCAGGGCCAGAGCCTCATGCAGATCAGCCTCCCATAGTGAACGGTTCTCTCCGGGTACCCCGCAGATAAGGTCAACGCTTACCGACTCAAACCGCCGGAGTGCGTCGGCAGTTACCCGGCTCGCCTGGAGTGCAGTGTGCGCCCGGCCAAGCGCATGCAGCTTTTCAGCAGTAAACGACTGAACTCCGATACTGAGCCTCGTTACCCCTGCCGCCCGAAGCTCCTCCATGGTCTTGATACTGAGATCTTCTGGATTGGCCTCAAGGGCAATTTCAATATCAGGAGCAAAGTTGCATAACGCGGCAATCTCCTCAAGCCATACGGCAAGGTAGCGCACGGGAACCATGGACGGAGTACCTCCACCAAAATGAATGGCGCTGAGGGTTTGCCCGTTCAATTCGGCCCTCCGTGATGCGGTTTCAAGGGAGAGTGCGCTGAAAAAAGCATCGATCTGCTTTCCACCCGTCACCAGATAAAAATCACAGTAGGAGCAGCGAGCCTTGCAAAACGGGATGTGCAGATAAAGGGTCAGCATGAACTGAGGAGGCTTGCACGATAAAGTAAACGCCAATCAGGAACATGCAAGGATATGCTCCGTAACAGCTTGATAGAGATCATCCGCCACAAATTCGGGAATGATGTTGCTCGTCAGGCAGAGCGCTTCTTCATTGTGGCCTGTACGAACCAGCACTGGCCGGAGTCCGGCGCGCAGGCCACACTCAACGTCGAGTGTTTTATCTCCGACAAAAAACGAAGCGCTTCGGTCGACAATGATCCCTTCTTCCAAAAAATCATTGATGGCCAGTTCAACCATCCCTGTTGCAGGTTTGCGGAAATCAGCAAAACGGTCGTACTCAGGATGGGGGTATTCGGGGTGAAAGGGACAGTAATAACAACGGTCAAAGCTGGCGTTTTTGGCCGAAAGCAGCTCGTTGAGATAACGATTTACCTCTTCAACCTGCCCGACCGTAGCAATACCTCTGGCAATCCCTGCCTGATTGCTCACAATGACAATCCGGAACCCGGCACGCTTTGCAAGTGCAATAGCCTCATCCGAGCGATCAATCAGCTTTAACTGTTCTTTCAAAAAGACGTATGAACCGGTATCCTGATTTATGGTACCGTCACGATCGAGAAAAAGTACCTTTGTTTTCTGCACCATAATCCCGCCTATTGCTCAATAAGTTCACGGTACAACTGATCATACTCTTCCGCCGATTTTTTCCAGGTAAAGTCGCGGGTCATGGCTGTCGTAACAATCTGCTGCCAGCTCTCCTCATCATGAAAGCAGGCAAGAGCCTCTTCAAGCTTGCCGACAAGCGACTCGGCGGTATAATCATGAAAAATAAATCCGGAACCACTCTCTTCAGCAAACTCCTCTATGGTTTCTATAATCCCTCCACCGGCATAGGCCACCGGTATAGTTCCGTAATTCATGGCAAACATCTGGATCATGCCGCATGACTCAATTTTGCCTGGCATGAGCAGAATATCCAATCCCGCAATGGCAAGGTGGAAAAATGAGTCGGAATATTCACCATGAACACTCACCTGTTCGGGATGCTCCAGGGCAAAATCCTGAAACACTTTTTCATATTTCTTGTCGCCCGCTCCACTGATCACAAGCTGGATATCGAGTGATGCAAGCTGCTCAAGGCTCTGCTGCAGCAGCTCAGCTCCCTGAAACTCGTCAAAATTGACAATCACCCCCACCACGGGCACTCCTTCAACGTATGGAAGAGCTGCTTCCGCAAGCAAGGCTTTTTTATTGTCAAGCTTGCCATCCATGTGCTCAATACTGTACCGTTTCTTGATGAGCTTGTCCGCCGAAGAGTTCCACTGCCTGGTATCGATACCGTTAACAATACCGTAAAACTTTGACTGATGCTCCTCAAGAACCCGGCCAAGCCCGTAGGTCTGCAAGCCATCATGCACAATTTCATCGGCATACACTTTCGATGTCGTCGTCAGAAGGTCGGCATGTTCAACGCCGGTATAGAGCAGATTGACGTCATCGTTACTGCAATGCAGAGCCAAGCAAACCTCTTCAGGCAGCAACTTCTGGAATGCCTTCAAGGGAAGAATACCCTGACGATAAATATTATGAACGGTAAAAACCGTTTTTATATCCTTGAAAAACTCATGAGAAGCATAAACCGTTTTCAAAAGAAGGGGAATAAGGGCTGCATGCCAGTCGTGACAATGGATAATATCAGGTTTCCAGCCAAGCCGCTGCAGGGTTTCGAGAACTCCTACATTGAAAAAAACCACCTTGTCGGTACTTCCTTTCAGATCACTTCCATTGTAGATATCGGAAAAAAGACCGTTACGCTTAAAATATTTTTCGTTATAAAGGAAGTAGGTCTGGATTTTACTTGAAGGCAATGCGGTCACCTTGACGTGCAGCAAATCGATTTTCTCCTTGAGATCGACCTCAATGTCGGATAGACGCAGGACATCATGCAACCTGAATTTACGGTCATTGATGGTACCGTATTTCGGCATCATGATGCGGGCCTCAAAGCCTTCCTCCTCAATAGCCTGAGGGAATGACGCCATAAAATCAGCAAGAGGGCTGATCCTTACAAAAGGAGAGACTTCGCCGGAAACATAAAGAACTTTAAAATTTCGTCTGGACATCTATATGACACTCAATCTATAATTTTTCATGAAAAGCTTTCATAGAACTACATTAGTTTCTAATTTACGAATTTTCACAGACACATACAATCAAGCCTCACTCACCAAGGAAGCAAAGGATTTTCATGCCGAGTAGCTCCCGCATCATAAATGTGTGCCTTATTCTCCTGCTCTGGCTTACCAGCGGCTGCGCTTCTGATCGGCCACCTTCGGGCGGGCCGCTTGATACAACTCCATTGCAGGTGATCTTTTCTGATCCCGCTCCGTCAACCGTGCAAGTCTCTACAGAGAAAATTCACCTGACGTTCAACCATGCTGTTTCCGCACGGCAATTGCTCAATAGCGTAATCATCTCTCCATCCATTGGCGCCTGCGATATTGCCGTTTCCGGAAAAAATGTTGAAATAAAAGGGTTCAGGCCTCTTGAAAACGACAGAACCTACATCCTCACCATCGACAAGAGGCTCAAAGACAACAGTGGCCGCACCTTTTCGTCCCCGTACAGCATCGCATTTTCGACGGGAGTTGTTATTGATAACGGGACAATAAGTGGAACAGTGATCAATGCTGACTGTTCACCGGCAACGAATGCGCTGATCGTTGCGTTTGCTGAACGCCCTGAAACTGCGGGAATCGGGAGCCTGCTGCAGAGAGAACCAGATTATTTCATACAGACAGACAGCTCAGGATCCTTCTCTTTGGAGCACATTGCCAACGGATTGTACCGGATTATTGCTTTCAACGATCGAAACAGTGACCTGCGCATTGACACGGCATCGGAGGAAATCGGCCTCTGCAGTAGAGCGGTTCTTCCAACGGGCACCTCCAATCTTCTTTTCAGGCTTTCCGAAATAGCACAGAAGAGCGGTAAATTTCCCTCAAGAGCAACCAGCAATGCGCATGCCCCTTATGAAACCGGAACCATATCTGGAAGCTGCTTTACCTCCGGGCAGTATGTTATTGTTGAGGCATCAAGTTTGACGGCATCGTACCGCACAACAGCATCGCGCGACCGAAAGGGAGAGCTACACTACTCTTTCCCGGAACTTCCTCGCGGCAGCTATACCATCAGCGCATTTATACCCTCCGACGGCCAGAAGCCCAATTTCGAACGGCAATGGAATCCAGGTTCCATCGAGCCGTTTCAGCCCGCCGAACCATTCGGATTTTATCCGGAAAAGGTAACCGTACGTCCGCAATGGACAACAGAGCATATCGACATTCGAATCACCACGTCCAAGTAATAAAAACAATTTTTTACACGATGAATACATCTTCCAGAATTGGTCCTAATTCCATTATACAGACGGTTGCTGCCCTTGAGACTCTGTATGGTAAAACAAAATCTGACGCACTCCTTCGCAAAATCGGCCAAGGGTACCTTATCGGAAACCTGCCGAAAGAGATGGTAGAAGAGGCGAAATTTCATTCACTTGTCGTTGCGCTGCAAAAAGAGATCGGAGAGACTTCCGCGATTCTCAAAGATGCTGGAGAACGGACCGCCCGTTACCTTCTGAAAGTGCGTATTCCCGTCATTTTCCAGAAATTCCTGAAACTCCTGCCACCCCGCTTCGCATTCCGGCTTTTCCTTTTTGCCATCAGCAAAAACGCCTGGACCTTTGCCGGAAGCGGTGAATTCACCTACTCCATGAACCAGCCGCCTGAAATAACCGTCAACGTAACCTTTCCGTCCCATCCAGTCGTCGGAAACTTCTATCTCGGAACCTTCAACGCCCTTCTGCAGGAACTGGTCAACCCGGCAACAAAGATCAAACCTGACATCCGCAAGGAGAACGGGAGCATACGATGCCACTATCAGTGTGAAATTTGAACGAATACCATGCAAAAAGGCAGCCCGGAAGCTGCCTTTTTTTGTGCTGATGTGAGAGCCCTAACTACTGCCAGCCGTTGACCATTTTGAAAATTTCCCGGTCGCCGATCGGTACTGGTACCGAGGCAATAGGGTTGTCCTGAATGAGGTAATCGGCAATTTCATTGTAGGGTACAAGACACTCCGCCTTGTCGGGTGTCTCCTCCATGGCATACATGGTTTTGCCGGCGAAGCGGCTCTTGCGGATCAGTTCATGGTAGGGCACTTTGGCAAGCAGCCTTGTTCCGACTTTTTCTGCAAACTGGTCGAGCATATTGGTGCCTCCGCCAGTGGTGTAATCAACCCGGTTGGCAACAATGCCAGCAAGCTTCACCTTATAGCGTACGCTTTTCTGCTGGATAGCCATACAAAGGCGGTTGGCAGCAAAGATGCTGTCGAAATCGTTGGTAGCAATAATGATGGCGTAATCGGCATAGTTGAGCGGAGCACTGAAGCCTCCACAGACAACGTCGCCAAGCACATCAAAAAGGATGACGTCATATTTTTCATAAAGGCCAAGCTCCTGGAGCAGGGTGACGGATTCACCGACAACATAACCGCCGCAGCCGCTGCCGGCTGGAGGCCCGCCTGCTTCAAGACAGTCAATACCGGCAAAGCCTGTCTCAATAATATCCTCAGCACTCAGCTCCTCGTGATGAAAATCAACCTCTTCAAGAGCTTCGATAACGGTTTTCTGCAGTTTTCCTGTAATGGGAAAGGTGCTGTCGTGCTTGGGATCGCAGCCGATCTGCAGTACCTTGGCGCCTTTCAGGGCAAGTGCCGCCGAGATGTTGGCGCTTGTGGTGCTTTTTCCTATGCCGCCCTTGCCATATACCGCTAAGACTAAACTCATAATGATAACAGAGAATTTGATTGATAGAAAAAAACTTACCCGCCAAGCGACTCTTTTGCCTGCCGGAACACCTCGATGGAGATCATGGATGCACCACTCTCGCGGGCAAAGGTTTCGGTATTCTTTCTGACCTTTTTACGGACAAAAAAAGGAACCTTCTTCAGCATGGTTTCAGCCTCATCGCTCCACTTCATCTCTCCATCCTCCGCAATCACCACAACATCGGCTGCAATCTCCCCTGAAGGAAGCCCATTGGTGCCGGATGGCATAGACGCTGGCTCTTCAGGAAGCAGGGATGCTTCGCTCTCTTCATATTCAAGGCCGGCATCACCGAAAAAGTCGATCAGGTGTTTTTCGAGACCGAGTTTGCAGGAGAGATAGACCCTGTCGGCAATAACATCGGCACCATCAAAACCAAAGAAGGGGTAATAACCGAGCAGATGGTTTTCAATATGGGTCGGAGGACAGACCACCATGCAGGGCACATCGAGCTTGCGGCAACTGTGCCGCTCCATCTGCGTACCACAGACCAGATCGGGCATTTCATCGTCGATGATTTGTGCAACATCCTGGAACTTGTCGGTTACGATAAGTGCACCGGGAAGATAGCCTTCAAGCTCTTTGCGTACCCAATCGGCATGACGTTCCAGATAGGTGCCTGCACCGATAATCTGCATGCCGAGTTCGTCACGCAGAAACTTGACAAGAGCGACGGTATGTGTGGCATCACCGAAAACAAAGGCGCGTTTGTTGCTGAAGCTCTCCATATCAGCCGTTCTGGCAAACCAGGGAACACCGCTTGGGGCACTCAGGCCGTCAAGAGAAAATGCATGGAGTTGCGGCATGACAATCGGAGGAACTCCCCGTTCAGCGCATGCTGCATTAAGTTGCTCAATCAGTGTGCGGATCCATGCAAGTGTGGGCTCAACCCCGATCGGGGCTTCGTAGATCGCTGGCATGCTGAATGTTTCAGCGAGATATTCCGCCGCCGTTGTTCCGATTTCGCGGTAAGGGGCGATATTGAGCCAGGCTGCCGGCAGTTTCCGGAGATCGTCAATCCCTGCTCCCCATGGAGCAACAACATTAACCGCAATGCCAAGCGTCTGCAACATGCGACGGATGCTTGTCAGGTTGGCCCGCAAATGAAAACCGAGTGAGGTAAAGCCGAGCAGGTTCACTGATGGCCGGGCTGTTTTTTCCTGGGTGGTGGCAAAACGCTTCACCAGCTCGGTAAACAAACCATCAGCCGCCTCGTTTTCCGAGACTCTGAAGGGGTTGAGCGCATAGACCAGAATTTTTTCCGGCGGCAAGCCTGAATGAGCCGCAAGCTGATGAAGGTCTTCCTGAAGAAGAGCTGTGCTGCAACTTGGAGCAATGACAATAAGTTCAGGATGGTAATGGTGTTCGACCTGCTGAAGTGTTGCGGGAAGTCTTGAGACTCCCTGGGCAAGGTCTCTTCCACGCACCACACTTATCGACAGGCCGGGAAATTGCGGGGTTCGTTCAAGCATGGTATAGGTTGCCGTAATATAATCATCTCCCTGGGGAGCATGATAGACGGTGTGAACCCCTTTCATACTGTTGGTGACTCGGCTGATACCATGAAGGGCAGTGCCCTCGTAGAGCCAGAAAGCTAAGCGCATACTTTATGACGTTTGTTTATTGCATTTTCCTTTCGGTGAATTATTCAGCGCTCGGCATGACGCCTTCAAGCCATACTTCCTTGTCAAACGCTGGCAGCTTGCTGCGGCGCTGGAGCGGTGAAACGAACATATTGGCAAGTGTAATGACTCCCGACCAGCTATGAATCGACATAAGCATGAACTCCATACTCCACTTGACAACAAAACCGTTGCCAACAAAAGGGTTGGCCGTCATCAGCGAGGTAATGATCAGATCGGGCTGAATGCGGCGGACATCCTCAAGCTGGCGATGAAAGTTCGGCTGCTCAACAACACGGACGCCATCAAGTGCCTCCAGTTCCCGTGCATGAAATTTTTTATTGATATAGGCACTGCTGCATTCAACCACATCAGCACCGGCACTATGAAGAAAACGTGCAAGCGGCAACTCCATCATGGTATCGGCAGTCAGAAACACCTTTTTACCGTTAAGAAGCGCTGTCTGGTTGCGGATCTTCTCCCACGCAGCTTTTTCGCGGTCACGAAGATCGACGGTGATACCAAATTCACGGGCAAGATCCTCCCAGAAGACTCTGGTACCGTCGGGGCCGAAAGGAAAGAGTGAGTGGAGAACGCTGCATCCCCGTTCACGGGAAAGCTTGACCGCAACCCGTGAAAGATAGGGTTGAATCGGGGCAAGAACAGTATCGGGCCCAATAGCCGGCATTTTGTCGAAACGGGATTCAGGAAGAAAGCCGCCAACCTGAATTCCAAGCGCTTCGGCCTCTGCCCTGAGGTCGTCAGCCGTTACATCGTTCACGGAGCCGAGAAATACCACTTTTTTCTGGCCTGCAGGAGCTTCGGGACAGAAGGGCACAAGGGCGGAAAGCACGGAATCCTCAGCCTGGGTAAAATTATAGACCAGACCGCTTGCCGGAACAAAGAGTACCGGAACATCCGCAGTGCTAAGAAGGTGGGCAAGCCCTTTGAAGTCAACCTTCATCACCTCGGGTGTACACGAAGAGAGAAGAAAAATCACCGACGGATTATGGTCTGCCTTGATTTCCCGGATAATCTCCTCGAGGGTCGGCTCATTTTTCGACAGATCGCCCTCCTCCATGAGGGCAATGCCGAAGCGAGGCTTGGCAAAGATCATCATGCCGAGAGCATTCTGCAGAAAATGGGCACAGGTATGCGTTCCGAGAACAAGAAAAAAACTGTCCTTGATCTTCTGATACATCCAGCCAACACAGGCAAGGCCACAAAAACTGTGCGTAACGTTATCTTCCTTGATTACCTGAATATCTCCGGGAACCTGCATCATGAATGTTTTCGTTTGAGAGTTACTGCCCGCAATAAACCGAGTTACAGAGGTCATACATAAAGAGAGGTGAAGATAAAATATTTTCAGTAATCCCCCTACTCTTCCGGCTCCCTTGCCGACACTATTTTCGCTTTGACAGAGGCACTTTTCTCTCCAAGTCGGACGGCACGATCCCGGCGGTCGTCGATCTTTATGACCGTATAGACACGCTTGCCGCCCTTGCTGAATGAGTACTCATGAAGCTTAAGGGCAAGGTTGAAGAGCAGGGATGCAGGCCCTTCAACCGTCGTACCCATATCATGAAGCCTGAAACTGCAACCGCTTGCTGCAAGAAGCTCCTGCAATCCGGCAACAAAACCACTCAGGCTCCCCTCCTTGCTGTCGAGAGGAATAACCGCAATATCCATCAACGCCATAGCAATAAAGAGTGCTTGATTATCTGAAAACAGTCTCTTCGCGTCCTGGACCGACAGAGATAAAGGTAACCTGAACCTGCAGCTCATCTTCAAGAAAGGTGACATAGTTCTGCGCTTCAGGTTGCATATCGGAAAAACTCCGGGCGTTGGCGTTCGATGCCATCCACCCCTTCATGGAGGTGAAAAGCGGCGTCACCCTCGAAAGCGTCTGATGATCGGTCGGAAAATCATGGATCTCCTTGCCGTCGAGCATATAGGATGTGCAGACCTTGATCTCTTCAAAGGTATCAAGCACATCAAGTTTGGTGAGCGCAATTTCCGTCACACCGTTGATCGTAAGCGAATAGCGAAGAGCTACAAGGTCGATCCAGCCGCAACGACGTTTTCTTCCGGTTGTGGCACCAAACTCATGGCCAATCCGGCCAAGCAGCTCCCCGGTCTCATCAAGAAGTTCCGAGGGGAATGCCCCATTGCCGACTCTGGTCATGTAAGCCTTGCAGACACCGATCACCTTGCCGATATAGTTCGGTGCTATGCCAGAACCAGTGCAGGCACCTCCCGAGGTAGGATTGGAGGAGGTCACATAAGGATAGGTTCCATGGTCAACATCAAGCAGACAGCCCTGGGCACCTTCAAGCAGAACGGTTTTTCCCGCCTGGAGCTGCCGGTTCAGGTAAAGCTGGGTATTGGTCACATAGGGATCGATAATCTTGTCGAACTCTTCGTACTCGCGCACCATGGTTTCGACATCAATCTCCTCCTTGTCATAAATATTCCTGAAGAGCTTGTTCTTGGCTGCAAGGTTTTCACGGAGCTTCTCCTGCAGCACTTCAGGACTGAGCAGATCAACAACCCTTATGCCTTGCCGTGCGAATTTGTCCTCATAGCTCGGACCGATACCACGACCGGTTGTCCCTATTTTCTGGTCACCCTGGGCATTTTCATGCAGGGAATCGAGCAGTTTGTGATAGGGCATGATAAGATGGGCATTATGGCTGATAAAAAGCCGGCCTGTTACCTCATAACCAAGCTCCTCGACCTTTCTGATCTCATCGAGCAGCGCTGCTGGATCAATGACGACGCCATTGCCGATAACACAAACACATCCTTTATTAAAAATTCCAGAAGGAATCAGGTGCAGAACGACGGTTTTATTATCGAAACAGATGGTATGACCGGCATTCGCCCCACCCTGATAACGGACAACAATATCATACTTGTCCGAAAGGTAATCCACAAGCTTGCCTTTACCTTCATCACCGAACTGTGTGCCGACAATAACCGTTGCCGACTGTGACGGTGTCCTGAATTTTTTTGATTCCACGACGATTGTTTTTATTGACAGATATAATGATCAAAATGAGCCAGAAGCTCACTCTTTCCCTTGCCTGAAAACGATGAATAATTTACAATAAATTTGGCTTTAGCAGCGCAACTTTCCATTATACGGCTGGTTTGTACCTTTTCTTTCTGCGTCAGCTTGTCATACTTGGTCAGCACGATAGCGTAAGGCTTGTCATGAGCCTCAAGAAAGCTGATCATCGCCCTGTCGGACTGCATGGCCGGATGACGTGAGTCAAGAAGCAGCACAACCAGCGAGATAGAGCGCCGCTGTATGATATAGGAGGAGAGAAGAGTACCCCACAAGGCCTTCTCGGCATGAGCGACGGCCGCATAGCCGTAACCCGGAAGATCAACAAAAAACAAAGTGCTGTTAACAAGAAAATAGTTGATCAGTCTTGTTTTTCCCGGTGTGGAACTGGTTTTGGCAAGACCTTTTATCCCTGTGAGGGAGTTGAGCAGCGTCGATTTTCCGACATTGGAGCGTCCTGCAAAAACAATTTCTGGAAAAGATTCTTCCGGAAGCCCGGAAAGAGCGGAAACACTGATGTGAAAGGTGGAATTGACAATTTTCATACAAAAAGAGCGGTCACAAAAAAAGAGCTATAAAAAGGAAGCTAAAAACCTTGCGTTAAAAACCCAAATGTTTAACTTTCAACGGGCCATTCAGGCGTACCCAGACCCTCACTCCACCATAAGAAAAAGGCAGAACAGCAGAAGATGTCACTCTTCATTTATAACTCCCTCGGCAGAACAAAAGAGAAATTTGAACCCCTCCATCCGGGGATTGTAACCATGTATGTATGCGGGCCAACCGTCTATGGCCATGCCCACCTTGGCCATGCAAAAAGCTATGTCTCGTTTGACGTGGTCGTTCGCTGGCTTCGCCATAGCGGATACCGGGTAAAGCATGTGCAGAACATTACTGATGTGGGCCACCTGACCGATGACGCTGATGAGGGTGAAGACAAAATCTCAAAGCAGGCCCGACTTGAGAAAACAGACCCTATGGAAATTTCGCAATTCTATACGAGAAGTTTTTATGAGGATATGGATCGCCTCGAAGTTCAACGCCCGAATATAGCACCGAATGCTGCCGGCCATATTCCCGAACAGATTGATCTGATTGAACAGTTGATTAAAACCGGTCACGCCTATGCGGTTAACGGCAATGTCTATTTCTCGGTCGAGTCGTTCCCTGAATATGGGAAACTTTCGGGACGGACTGACCAGGAGGCGCTGCAATCCGGTGCGAGGGTAGAGGTACGCTCCGAAAAACGCCACCTTTCAGATTTTGCGCTCTGGAAAAAGGCTGAGGAGGGGCATCTGATGAAGTGGAGTTCTCCCTGGAGTATCGGATATCCCGGCTGGCATCTGGAATGTTCAGCAATGTCGATGAAATATCTGGGTGAGACGATTGATATTCATGGTGGAGGGATGGAGAACAAGTTTCCCCACCATGACTGTGAAATCGCCCAATCGGAATCGGTCACCGGCAAGCCCTACGTCAGGTTCTGGATGCACAACAATATGGTGACCGTCAATGGTATCAAGATGGGCAAATCGCTGAAGAACTTCGTGAATCTCAAGGATCTGTTCAATATTTTCGATCCGATTGTCATCAGGTTCTTTATCCTGCAGTCGCATTATCGCTCGCAGCTTGACTTTTCTGACGGAGCAATCCGCGCATCACAAAGCGGCCTCGAAAAGCTGCAGGAAACCTATAAACGACTTGTGACAGCACCCACTTACAGCGGACACCTGCCCTACGAAGAGTTAACCAAAGTGAAACTGACACTTCAAACACTCGAGTTTGATAAGAAGATAAAAGAGGCCTTAAATGATGACTTCAATACTCCGATTGCCATATCGGTGATATTTGAGTTCATCAAGAATGTTAATAGTGTGCTTGACGAACATGGAAAGCTTCAGGAGCAAACAGCATATAGTGCTATCACCTTCCTCGAAACCTACGCCGGTGAGGTACTCGGCATCCTGAAAAGCCGGGAAGGGTTGATGGCTACAGAAGGCAGATATGGAGGCAAGATAATCGACGAGGTGATGAATGTCCTGCTCGACCTGCGCGCCGAGGCTCGAAAGAACAAGGATTTTGCACTCAGTGACAAAATACGTGACCAGCTCCTTGAAGCAGGGATCGAAATCAAGGATACAAAGGAGGGCGCAAGCTGGTCGAAAAAGTCAGCCACTTAAAGATACTCTTCAAGCCCTTCGCGCCTGAGCGCATCGACCGCATCACCTACCCGGTGTGAGTGTCCCTTGCTGCAAACAAGGAGCGCATCATCGGTATCGACAATGATAACATCACGAAGTCCAATAGTACAGATAACCTTGCCCTCGGTGTTTTTTACAAAGACATTGTCGCAGTCGATCTGCACCAATCGCCGATCGGGCAACTCTCCTTCCAGGGCAGTGCTACTACCGGCGACTTTGAGCACTTCGTCCCAGCAGCCAAGATCAGACCAGCCGAATTCACCAGCCAGCACAAAAACCGTTTCGGCCTTCTCCATGATGCCGTAGTCAATAGAAAGAGGGTGTATCCATGAATAGACATCCTCAATAACCTCCTGCTCACTTTCTGAGCCAAGGCTCTCATAGATGGCAAGCAGATCCTTGTACAAATCGGGCATGGAACGTTCAAACTCCCTCGATATGGCATCAATATGCCAGATAAAAACCCCGCTGTTCCAGTAAAAATCGTTGCTTTCAAGAAACTCAACGGCCGTTGCCGCGTCCGGTTTTTCAGCAAAAGCCTTAACCCTGAAGAGAAGAAAATCGCAACCATCGGAAAACGCCATCGGAATTGAACGCTGAGCGTCTACCTGAATATAACCATAGGCGGTTTCTGGCCTGTCGGCTTTAATACCGATCGTTACAAGAGCTTTTTTTTCGCTTGCTATCTCAATGCCTGCCTCGAGGATTTGAATAAATGCCTGTTGATCCTGCACAAGATGGTCGGAAGGAAGGACAATGGTCACGGCATCACTATCCCTTTTTTTGATATGAGCCGTTGCAAGGGCGATACAGAGCGCTGTATTGCGGCTGGAGGGTTCAACGATGATATTGTCACAACTAAAGCTGCCAGGAGAGTCCGAAAGCAGTGCCCGGCCCAGTTCGCTGGTAATGATGAAAATATTCTCTTCACGCACCAAAGCGGATATGCGTCTGACTGTTTTGGCCACCATCGTGCCATCATCAAACAGGTCAACAAACTGTTTTGGTATTTTTTTTCTGGAAAGGGGCCACAGTTTTTTACCTATCCCACCCGCCATGATAACGGCATACACATGTCTGCTTAAACCATTACTCATAAAACGCATTCTGTTGTCTGCATTGTCAAAAAAGACAGCCACTTGCACTATGGTGATTTAATTTACGATTATTTTTTTGGAAAGAAGGCGTCGTCTCACGACAAAGAGGAGGGGTGATTTGTCATTCATGCTAAAATATCGTTTTTTGGGGATAAACCACTGAACAGAAAGGATTGGGTATACTTATGAAACGACAGAATGATGATCTATCAACACTGAAGCTATTATGTGCTGAACAGGCAATGGAGGTAGAGCCTGAAACACTTCAACAACTGGTACGCTATGGCGAATGCCTTGAAGAGTGGAACCGCAAGATAAACCTGATCAGCCGGAAGGAAGATGCTCCGGTCATCATCAAACATATTTTTCATTCACTCCTGATCAGCCTCTATCACTCTTTCCGCGAGAATGAACACGTCCTTGACCTCGGAACCGGAGGGGGACTGCCTGGTATCCCGCTGGCACTCCTTTTTCCCCGCACCCGATTTCTGCTTGTAGATGCAACCGGAAAGAAAATTACAGCCTGTCAAGCCATGATCAAGGAGCTTGGCATCAATAATGCTGTAGCTGTACATACCAGGGTAGAAGAGCTTCGTGATGTTGTCTTTGATACGGTACTCTCAAGACAGGTTGCTCCTCTCGACAAGCTTTGCTCTTATGCAGGGCGGCTTCTGAAGCCGGGCGGTACTCTGATTTGTCTTAAAGGGGGAAATCTTGATGCGGAGATAGCAAGCGCTCTGGAATCAAGCAAGAATCACGAGGGATTTCCCGCAAGCATAGAGTTACACCCAATCAATGCTGTCAGCTCTTTTTTCTCTGAAAAACAGATAGTCATTGCCCATGGATAACATAGTTTTCCACAGACAATGACAAAGAATGATAATCCTGAAAGGAGTCAAACAGAGCTGGTTATTCGGCGGAAGCAACTGCTGCTTCTGCTGTTTTCTTTGAACCTTTGACCCGTTTAGCGCGATCCTGCTTGCCGGTTTTCTGGCTTGCTGATGGAGCTTCCTGATAATCGACAAGTTCAATAACGGCCATTTTTGCTGCATCACCAAAACGGGGAGCAAGCTTGATAACGCGTGTGTACCCTCCATTACGTGTACCGACTTTGGCTACAATCTCTTCAAAGAGTATTCTGATAGCCTGTTTATCACGGATATCCTTGAAGATTTCACGCTGGGCATGAACCGTACCTTTACGTGCCTTGGTAATAATCTTTTCTACAACCCTGCGTGTCTCTTTGGCCTTGGCCTCTGTCGTTTCAATACGCTTGTAGACAAGCAGTTGTGTTGACAGGTTACTGAGTGTCGCCTTTCTATGGGCTGCGGTTCTTCCGAGTTTTCTTACCGGCTTAACTTTACGCATGTCTATTTCCTGATCTCAATAATTCAAAAAAACGGTTACGATTTTATCATTTCATCTGATACTTGGTAATATCCATACCAAATTTCAGGTCAAACTTTTCAAGCTGTTCCTTCAGCTCCGTGAGCGACTTCTTGCCGAAATTCTTGTAGTTAAGCAGCTCATCCTCCTTATGGGAAACGAGTTCACCGATCGTATCAATTTCCGCAAGTCTGAGGCAGTTATGCGAACGGACAGAAAGGTCAAGATCTTCGATTTTGGTATGGAAAAGCCTGCGCATGGTCTCAAACTCATCATCCTGCTGCTTGAACTCTTCCTCAGTAAACTCTTCTTCAGTCGGAGAGAAATTGGCAAAAAAGGTTACATGATCAGTAATGATTTTACCAGCAAGACTGATTGAGTCATCCGGACTGACAGAACCGTCAGTCTCGACGTCAAGAATCATTTTCTCATAATCAGTTCGCTGACCAACACGGGTATTTTCTACCGTAAATTTCACATTTCTGATCGGTGTATAAATTGCATCAACTGCAATATAACCAATCGGCATTCCTTCAGGCCTGTTATCCTCTGCTGGCATGTAGCCACGACCTCTTCCGATGTAGAGATCAATTTTGACCGTCGCTCCTGCATTTATCGTAGCAACGTGCATCTCTTTGTTCAACACCTCAAATTCCCCTTCCTGGGCAATAATGTCACCTGCGGTAAAATCCATTGGCCCGACAAGCGTAAGGGAGGTCTTGCAGTTTCTTTTACAGGTAGACTTGAAACGAACCTTCTTGAGGTTCAGGACAATCTCTGGTACATCTTCACGAACGCCGTCAATGGCAGCAAACTCATGAAATACACCATCTATTTTAATCCCTGTTATTGCAGTTCCCGGAAGTGAGGCAAGAAGAACTCTTCTCATAACGTTTCCGAGGGTCACACCATAACCGCGCTCAAGCGGTTGGGCAATGAACCTGCCGAAACGATCCGTATGGGAAGCTTCGTCAACCTCTATTTTTGCAGGCATCTGCATCTGGTATATCATAATCGTTTATACCTTAGAATTCATTAAAATCACTTCGAGTATAACTCAACGACCAACTGTTCGTTGAATGGCTCCTGCACTTCCACTCTCTCTGGTACACTCAGAAAAACCGCTTTCTGGTTTGCCTTATCAACCTGTATCCATGAAGGAATACGGGATTCAGGGGCCTTATTGAGAGAATCGGTTACGGCTCCCATGTTTTTACTTCTCTGACGAAACTCAATGACGTCTGATGGAGAAACGATATATGATGGGATATCAACCTTTTTACCGTTGATGAGAAGATGACCATGCGTAACAAGCTGACGGGCACCAGAACGCGAAGGCGCAAAGCCGGCACGAAAAACAACATTATCAAAACGCCTTTCAAGCAGTTTGACAAGGTTATCGCCTGTAACACCTCTTTGTGATACAGCTTTTTTATAATAATTCCTGAACTGCTTCTCAAGAAGCCCGTAAAGGTATTTCATTTTCTGCTTTTCTCTCAACTGGAGAGCATATTCAGAAACTTTCCCTTTCCGACCCTGACCATGCTGTCCCGGAGGAAATGGACGTCTTTCAAGATATTTTTCTGCTTTTGGTGCAAGAGCAATACCTAACCTGCGGGATACTTTTGTTATTGAGCCTCTGAATCTTGCCATATCGCTTGCTTCATTGAAATTCTATGAATATATAAAATCAGACCCTTCTGCGCTTCGGCGGCCTGCAGCCGTTGTGCGGGAGAGGTGTTATATCCTTAATGGTACGAACATCAAGACCAGCCCCTTGCAGAGCCCGTATTGCAGCATCGCGCCCGGCACCTGGACCTTTAATGTAGACGTTGACATGCCTCATACCAAGATCGTATGCCTCTTTTGCAGCAGCTTCTGACGTAATCTGTGATGCATAAGGAGTGTTCTTTTTTGACCCCTTGAACCCATTCTTACCCGCGCTGGACCAGGAAACCGTATTGCCCTGAAGATCAGTAATGGTCACCATGATATTATTGAAGGATGCCTTGATATGCACAGCACCTTCAGGGGTAACCTTGACCTTCTTTTTTTTCTTGCTTATTGTAGCCATGAACTTACACTCTTTAGTATCGAAGATTTATTGTCTGTATACTACTACTTCTTGACTGCCTTCTTCTTGCCGGCGACAGTCTTCCGTTTACCTTTTCTGGTCCTTGCGTTGGTGCGCGTTCTCTGTCCACGAACAGGCAATGAGCGACGATGACGAAGTCCCCTGTAGCAACCGATATCCATTAAACGTTTAATGGCAGTCTGCTGCTCACCGCGAGCCTGCCCCTCAACCTTGTATTCTTCGGCAATAATTTCTCTTATAGCATGTGCTTCTTCATCATTCAGCTCAGAGATTTTTCTGTTCGGCGCAATGCCGGCTCTTTGCAAAATGCTTTCTGCTGATGCTCTCCCAATACCATAAACATGCGTCAAAGCAATAACTGCATGTTTGTTCAACGGTAAATTTACCCCAGCTATCCTCATATTCTCTTTAAAGTTCTATTGTTTTTCTGAAGATCAACCCTGGCGCTGCTTATGGCTGGGATTTACTTTACAAATGACATATCTCTTGCCTTTGCGCTTGACAATGCGGCAGTGCTCACAGCGCTTTTTAATAGAAGAATATATTTTCATAATAACACCCAGATGCAATGATTAAACGAACTAACCCGAAACCTGAAAAGGTCTGTAATGTAATAAATAAAGATTAGAAAATCAATATTCTGATTACTTATTTCGCCACTTATTTATATCGGTAGGTGATCCGTCCCTTTGAGATATCGTAGGGAGATATCTGGACTTTAACCTTGTCACCTGGCAGGATCCTGATATAGTGCATCCTGATCTTGCCGGAAACATGTGCCAATACCTCAAGGCTGTTTTCGAGTTTCACCTTGAACTGCGCATTTGGAAGTGCTTCCAGAATCACACCTTCAATCTCAATTGATTCTTCTTTGGCCAAATTTTCTGCTCCTTTTTTCTAAAAAGTGTTTTAAGCGATCAAGAGTTTTTAGCATCAAGAAAGGTACCGGTCAGTATTTCAGCTTTCCCTGCCCTGACTGCTATTGTGTGCTCGAAATGTGCTGAAGGCTTTCCATCCTCAGTAACAGCAACCCACCCTCCACGACGGCTGATTGCCTTGCGCGACCGTCCAAGAGCGATCATAGGTTCAATAGCGAGCGTCATGCCCTCCCTGAGTTTTACACCCGTATGTTTCCTGCCATAATTAGGTACTGCCGGCTCCTCATGCAGTTCACTGCCGATACCGTGACCTACCATATTTTCTATAACACTGAACCTGAACGAACGGGCATAGTCCTCAATGGCAGATGAGATATCATGAAGACGATTCCCTTCGACAGCCATGGCAATGCCCCGATAAAGGCATTCACGGGTTGCATCAACGAGCTGCTGAACCTGTTCATCAATGATGCCAAGCACAAACGTGCGTGCTGCATCACCATGATATCCACCCTTGTATACTCCACAATCAACGGAGACAATATCGCCTTCCTTGATAACCCTTTTTATACTCGGCACGCCATGAACAACCTCTTCATTGATTGAGACACAAAGTGTTGCCGGGTATGGTGTCACATCGGGATCACCTTTCGGTGCATAATTGAGAAAACTTGGGACTGCGTGATGATCGCGGATAAACTCCTCAGCCATAACATCAAGGTGCTTGGTCGTCATGCCAGGCTTTATTTCGGTCTCAAGCAGATCAAGCGTCCTGGCAACGAGTGCCCCTGACTCTCTCATCAGCTCAATTTCCCGCTCACTCTTGATGGTGATCATATCGTTTCCATTACCTGGCCTGTCGTCCCCGTGTTTTGCCTGACTTCATGAAACCATCGTAATGGCGCATGAGCAGATGGCTTTCAACCTGTTGCAGGGTATCAAGACCAACACCAACAATAATCAAAAGACTGGTTCCGCCAAAAAACTGTGCAAACCCTTGCGTTACGTTGCCGAACTTTGTCAAAAAAGTTGGCAGGATTGCGATGATGGCAAGCGATATGGCACCCGGAAGCGTAATCCGTGTCAGAATATTGTCAATGAAGTCAGCAGTGCTTTTTCCAGGCCGGACACCGGGAATAAATCCGCCCTGACGGCGCATCGTGTCGGCAACTTCCTTTGGATTGAACGCAATCGCTGTATAAAAATAGGTAAAGAAAACAATCATGGTACCGAACATCAGGGCATACCACCATGAGTCATAAGCGAGTAATTTGGCAATGCTCTGCATCACCTCATTTTCCGGGAAAAACGAAAGAAAGGTACCAGGCAGAAACATAATGGACTGTGCAAAAATAATGGGCATAACGCCGGCAGTATTGATCCGCATCGGAATGTACTGTGTACTTCCTCCGTAGACCTTGCGCCCGACAACCCGCTTTGCATGCTGCACAGGAACCCGGCGGGTACCAACCGTGAGTATGACAACAAAAGCAACAATAGCGGCCATCATGGCAAGAATGATGATCTCAATAATCCAGTTCTTGCTTCCCAGTGAGACTGAACGAAATTCAGCAACGAGTGCCTGGGGAAATCGTGCAAGAATACCGATCATGATAATGAGCGAGATACCATTACCGATACCACGTTCCGTAATCTTCTCGCCAAGCCACATCACAAATACCGTGGACGCTGTCAGAAGAATCACAACTGTTGCGGTAAAAAAGAGACCGGGATCAGGGACAACTATCTTTCCAAAAGTTGCCGGACTCGAAAAACTGACACTGACTCCCCATGACTGGAGTATAGCGATCACGACTGTGCCATACCGTGTCATCTGGCTGATTTTTTGCCGGCCATCTTCCCCCTCTTTCTGCAGTTTCTGAAAATAGGGAGTAACGGCTCCAAGCAACTGGACAATAATTGATGCCGAAATGTATGGCATTATGCCCAGAGAAAAAATTGATGCCCGTTGAAAAGCTCCGCCGACAAAAAGATCGAAAAGACCAAAAAGGTCGTTGGCATGGGAAGTCGATGCGCCTGATACAGCAGCCGCATCAACACCCGGGATTGTGATGTGTGCACCAAGCCTGTAGACAAACAAGAGAAGAAGCGTATAAAGGATCCGCTGACGGAGTTCAGGGATTTTATTGATGTTGCTTATACTTTCAGTAAGCTTCATAGCGTCCTTTTAACGGCTTCAGGCCTTGGTGGATTTTTTTGTTCTCTTTACCAACTTCGCCTTTGGTTTAAGGAGCGCATCTTCAAACGGCAGATCCTTGACCTTGGATGCCTCTTCAAGCGTACGGAACGCTTTCACGGCTGAGCCACCTGCTGCGATAATCTTTTCTTCGGCACTTTTGCTGAACGCATGAGCAGTTATTTTAATTCCACTCGTGAGTTCACCATTACCAAGAATCTTGAAATAATCGGCGTTACTGGCATGGAGAAGCGACTTGAGATCAAATATAGTAATCTCGTTTTCTACAAGGCCGTCCTCTATCCACTTGTCGATCTGGGTAAGATTAACCGTGTTTACAGGCTTTTTGTCAATAGGGGTAAAACCGAATTTAGGCAGTCTCCGATAGACCGGAACCTGTCCACCTTCAATAATAGGTCTCTTGTAGCCACTACGTGACTGCTGACCATTGTTTCCTTTGCCAGCCGTCGTTCCGTTACCTGAACCTTGACCGCGGCCAACTCTCTTTTTGTTTTTTACTGCGCCTTTTGCAGGACGAAGTGAACTTAAATCCATGGTTTCAATTCCCGACTTGCTATTAGTAAAAATCTTAGACCTCTTCAACCTTTACAAGGTGCTGCACAACCCTGATCTGTCCCTTTGTACAGGGATTATCCTGACGATCAACATGATAATGGGGCCGGCCAAGGCCAAGTGCCTGAATAGTCGCTCTCTGTTTTTTCGTACAACCAATGATGCTACGCACCTGGGTAATTCTTAATATTTTATCACTCATGATCGCATTTGTCATTTTTAGCTTTCAAAAACCTCTTTAAGGCTCTTTGACCGTCTTTCACCAACATCATAAGCATCAGATATGCTCTGAAGCCCCTTGATAGCCGCCTTGACCACATTGTGCGGATTTGATGATCCGAGAGACTTGGTCAGTATGTCGTGTATGCCAGCCATTTCAAGCACAGCCCTGACTGCTCCACCGGCAATAAGACCTGTACCAGGCGTTGCAGGCTTCATCATCACCTTGGCTGAACCGTACTTTGCAATAATCTGGTGAGGGATGGTGCCCTTGACAATCGGTACCTTGATGACATTTTTCTTGCCATCTTCAATGCCTTTTGCAATAGCGTCCTGCACTTCGTTTGCTTTACCAAGCCCGTAGCCGACATGACCCTCTTTATCGCCAACGACAACAATAGCATTGAATCCGAAGCGTTTTCCACCTTTGACAACCTTTGCAGTCCTGTTGATATGTACCAGCTTCTCTTTCAGATTTAACTCACCGGGTCTGATACTCTTAGCAGATGTTTTTGCCATTTACCTATCTCTTTGAAATGTTTTTTTAAAAGATCAGTCCTGCTTCTCTCGCTCCATCAGCCAATGCCTTGACTCTGCCATGATAACGAAATCCATTCCTGTCAAATACCACACATGTTATACCCGCTGCAAGGGCCTTCTGACCAAGCTGATTTCCGATGATACGGCAACGCTCTGACTTGGAACCCTGAAGAGCTGCATTATCCTTTGACATCGTTGACACAGCCAATATGGTTGTACTGCTGACATCATCAATCAACTGTGCGTAAATCTGCGAAAGGCTCCTGTACACACATAGCCTCGGCTTTTCCTGGGTACCCTGGACATTGCCCCTGCTTCTGTCCTTGATTTTCTGCCTGCGAGAGGCTTTATCGATTTGACTCATGCTCTTGAACCGTTGTATAATGTTATTGCCTGACTACTTGAGCTTTTCCTTTGACTCTTTATTTTCCTGCAGCCTTACCTTCCTTGCGGCGTATGACTTCGCCTGCATACTTGATACCCTTTCCACGGTAAGGTTCCGGTTTGCGGAATGAGCGAATCTTGGCGGCAACCTGTCCAACAAGCGCCTTATCGATACCGCTGACAAGCACGGTAACCTGATCAGGCACCTCAATTTTGATTTCGTCAGGGGCCTTGAAATAGATCATATGCGAATAACCGAGCGTCAGGGCGAGCAAATCATTTTTCAGTTCTGCACGATATCCGACTCCGGCAATTTCGAGTTTTCTGGTAAAACCCTTTGTCACACCATCAACCATATTGCTGATAAGCATGCGGTAAAGACCATGCTGAGCCTTCGCCTTTTTACTGTCATCACTTCTCACAACGGTAATTACACCGTTTTCTTCCGATACAGTTACCTGATCCGTCAGCCTCTGTTCAAGAGTGCCTTTAGGACCGGATACCCTGATAGTTGAGTCGTTGATCTCTATCTTTGCCTGATTGCTCAGGGATATGGGCATTTTTCCTATTCTTGACATGGTATTCTAATGCTCTCTGGCTTATGAATTAATAGATACGGAACAGGATTTCACCACCTACGCCCTGTGCCCTTGCCTCTTTATCAGTTATAATCCCGTTCGATGAGGAGAGGATGTATAACCCGAGACCACCAAGATATTTTTTAATATCCTTTCCGTCATAGACACGCCGCCCCGGTTTGCTGACTCTGGTAATCTCTTTTATGGCAGGATCACCGTGCGCAGTATACTTGAGATCAATCCGCAGAAAAGGAAATTTTTCGGTGGTGATGACCGTAAAGTTCTTGATGTAGCCTTTCTCTACGAGCAATTGAGAGAGATTTTCCCTGAGCTTTGAATAGGGAATATCGGTTGTTTTATTTTTTGCTCTTCCCGCATTTCTGATACGGGTGATATAATCTGCAATAGAATCCGTTACAGGCATAGCAAACGTTGGTTACTTTCTAAAATGAACAAATACCTTACTTTAACTAAAGGAAAGCCCGCTTACCAGCTTGCTTTCTTGACACCAGGCAACTTTCCTTCAAGAGCAAACTTGCGGAACATATGCCTGCATAACCCATACTTTGCATAAACACCCCTTCCACGACCTGTCAGCACACAACGGTTACGTACCCTTGTTGCAGAGCTGTCCCTCGGCAATTTGCGGAGAGCTTCATAGTCGCCAGCTTTAAGCAACTCAGCACGGAGGACTGCATATTTCGCTACAAGCTTGATTCTCTTTTCGTTCCTTGCTACAACGCTTTTCTTGGCCATCTGTTTTCTGAATTATTTAGTTGTTCTTCTTTTTGAATGGCATTCCAAGCTCCGAAAGCAGTACGTAAGCCTCTTCGTCTGTCGAAGCTGACGTAACAAAACTGATATCCATTCCGGAGATTCTCGGTACTTTATCAATATCGATTTCCGGAAATATAATCTGCTCCCTGACTCCTACCGTGTAGTTTCCACGTCCGTCGAAACTGGTATCGCTGAGCCCGCGGAAATCACGTATCCTTGGAACGGCAAGACTGACAAAACGGTCAAAAAACTCATACATTGCCTTGCGGCGAAGCGTTACGCGGCAGCCTATAGGTTGACCTTCACGCAATTTGAAGTTCGATATTGCTTTCTTTGATTTACGGATCTGTGGTTTCTGACCGGTAATCTGGGCAAGCTCCTGAAGGGCTATTTCAAGCAACTTCGGTTCCGCCGCTGCGGCTCCTACGCCGATATTGATCGATATTTTTTCAAGCCTGGGGACCAGCATGACATTCTTGTACTGAAAGCGCTCAATAAGATTCGGCGTTGCTTTCTCTTTGAAGAATGTTTCAAGTCTTGCCATTGAAGGGGCAGAAGGTATCATCTCTATATTCTTGTCCATCTTTTTCTTTATCAGTTTACCCTCGATGGTCTTGGTCATCGGGGACTTTTAGTGGAAACAGTTAACTTTTCTTCACATTGGAAGAATGAATCGGGAACTCACGCTCGATGATCGACCCTTGTGTCTGACCCTGGGCCGGGCGCGTATGGCGCTTGCGGATATTGACACCTTCAACAATAACACGACTTTTTATCGGAAACACTTTTAAAATCTTTCCAGCCTTGCCTTTATCATTGCCGCTGATCACGATAACCGAATCGTTTTTCTTGACGTGCAACTTAACCTTTTTAATCCCTGTTTTCATTTTTAACTGATATGATATTATTCATAAAATCCGGAGCGGGAGACGAGATTCGAACTCGCGACCAACAGCTTGGAAGGCTGTGACTCTACCAACTGAGTTACTCCCGCCTGTGACACCTTACAATACTTCGGGTGCCAAAGAAACAATCTTCATAAATTTTCTGTCACGAAGCTCTCTTGCCACCGGCCCGAAAATACGGGTACCTCTTGGTTCGCCCTGAGCATTGAGAAGAACAACTGCGTTCTCGTCAAAGCGGATATAGGAACCATCTTTTCTGCGTGACTCCTTGACACAGCGTACGACAACGGCCCTGCATACATCCTTCTTTTTTACAATACCACCAGGAACTGCTGCTTTGACCGTCACAATTATCTGATCACCCAATGAGGCATAACGCCTCCCGGTTCCGCCGAAAACATGAATACAACGAACCTTTTTGGCTCCGCTGTTGTCGGCAACAACCAGATTTGTTTCTTTCTGGATCATCCTGTTTCAAACTTTATTAAATGTGTAAAAATGCTCTCTTACCTGGCTTTTTCTATAATTTCTACCAAACGACAGCTCTTCCTTTTGCTCAGTGGACGACACTCGACTACTTTAACCAGATCACCGATTCCAGCTTCATTCTTTTCATCATGAACTGTCAGCTTTGTCGTTTTCTTGAAATATTTCTTGTATACCGGATGCTGTACGCTACGCTCGACTGCAATAACACATGATTTATCCATCTTGTCACTGACAACCTTGCCTAACCAACTTTTTTTTCTTCCCCTTACTGGAGCACTCTGTTCCATTGATACACTGCCCATTTTATTTTCTTCCATGTAAGTAAACAGTTTTTTTGTTTGCCTTTCCCTCAAACCTGGCTCGTTTCGGCAGCAGCAAGTTGATGGAGACGGTTTTTCATGCGCGCAATATCCCGCTTCGAATTGCGGAAAACCATAGGATTCTGCGGCTGCTCAATAACCTTAAAAAAATTGATATCGGCAAGTCTGTTTTGAAGCTCTTTGAGCCTGTCAATCAGTTCCTGTTTGTTTAGTGCCGCAATTTCATACTTTTTCATAATATGTAACCCTCGTATCGAATTAGTTGCTCGGTTTATCTTCGTAATCAGGACGGACAATGAATCTGGTCTTGATGGGCAGCTTCTGTGCTGCAAGCCTGAAGGCCTCTGTGGCAACCTCTTTCGGCACTCCATCAGCCTCGAACATGATTCTTCCTGGCTTGACAACCGCGACCCAAAACTCTGGTGAACCTTTTCCCGATCCCATTCGTGTTTCTGCAGGTTTCTGGGTTACTGGTTTGTCAGGGAAAATCCTGATCCAGATTTTACCATCCCTCTTCATAAATCTCGTCATTGCAACACGGGCAGCCTCAATCTGACGGCTGGTAATCCATGCTGACTCAACTGCTTTAAGACCGAACGAACCGAAAGATACCGATGTACCACGTCCTGAATTGCCTTTCATCCGGCCTCGTTGTGTCTTTCTATATTTAACTCTCTTTGGCATTAACATACAGGCAACTCCATTCTATTTTCTGATTGTATGGTACTTGATATTATGATCGTTTGGTCCGATTGCGGCGCTTGCTGGTGCGAGTGTCGCGATTTCTTGCTCCTGGATCACTGCGTCTGTCCTTCATTCTCTTCATCTCTTCTTCTTCAATGGCATCAATACGCTGCACAAGAACTTCACCTTTGTAAACCCAGACCTTGATACCGATGGTACCGGCTATGGTATGAGCGGTGACACTTGCATAATCGACATTGGCACGAATGGTATGAAGCGGAATCTTGCCCTCCTTGTACTGCTCGGAGCGCGCAATTTCTGCTCCACCAAGACGACCACCACAGCGAATCCTGACACCTTCAGCTCCAGAGCGCATTGCCTGCTGGATAGCCTGCTTCATGGCCCTTCTGAACGAAACACGATTTTCGAGCTGGTAGGCGATGTTATCACCAATCAACTGTGCCTCAATTTCAGGCTTGACTACCTCAACAACATCAATCTTCACCTCTTTGCCAGTAATACGGCTCAACTCCTGAGACAGGTTGTTGATTTCCTCGCCTTTTCTTCCAACAACAGCACCAGGGCGAGCTGCATAGATATTTATCTTGACATGCTTCGTTGTTCTCTCGATAATAATACGCGCAATGCCAGCTCTCTCCTTCTTCAGCCTTGCGAGAACATAGGTACGGATAACATGGTCCTGTTTGATCTTATCCGATATAACCGGACTGTCATCATACCAGCGTGACGCCCAGTCCCTGATAATTCCCAGCCTAAATCCAGTAGGATTAACTTTCTGACCCAATGCTCTCTCCTTGTTTTATTTAGTTGCTGGATTTTTAACCTTATCAATGACTATCGTAAGATGATTCGATCTTTTTCGAATCCTGAATGCCCGACCCATAGGAGCAGGAAGCGTTCTTTTCAGTGTCGTACCTTCATCGACAAAGATAGTTTTGACGAATAGCTCCTGGTCGCCGACCCTTTCATCAGGGTTTAGCTGAGCGTAATTTGCCACTGCTGACTTGAGCGTCATCATGACATTTCGCGAAGCAGCCTTTGTAGAGTTGAGCAGAATGGCCTTGGCCAGATCAACCTGCTTTCCACGAATCAGCCCTACGACAAGACGCATTTTCCGTGGTGATGTTGGCGTATCCCGTAAAATTGCTTTAGCTTCCATTGTAATCTTTACCCTTTCGCGTTATTCAATTTATTTTTTTCTTGGTGCTGATCCGCCTTTTTCAGCCTTTCCACCACCAGCATGGCCGCGAAACGATCTTGTCGGGGCAAACTCTCCAAGCTTATGACCTACCATATTATCACCAACATAGACCGGCACATGGCTTTTACCATTATGCACCGCGACGGTATGACCGACAAAATCAGGTGAAATCATTGAACTTCTGGACCAGGTCTTGATAACCTTTTTTTCTTCCCTGCTATTCATATCAAGGATCCGCTTTTCCAGTTTTATATCAATGAACGGTCCCTTTTTAAGTGATCTTGGCATAATTTCTCTGCTTGTTGTTGTTAACCGCTATAGTTATTTGGCGTTTCTGCCGCGTACAATCAATTTTTGTGAAGCCTTTTTCTTGTTCCTTGTCTTCAAACCCTTGGCAAGCTGACCCCATGGCGACATAGGATGCTTTCTTCCACCACCCGACTTCGATTTACCTTCACCACCACCCATCGGGTGATCGACCGGGTTCATCGCCATACCTCTTGTCTGGGGACGGATACCAAGCCAGCGGCTTCTTCCTGCTTTGCCGAGAACAACATTTTCATGATCCGTATTACCGACCACACCGATAGTGGCACGACACTCGACCCTGAGCTTGCGAATTTCGCCGGAAGGAAGCTTCAAAGTAACATAATCTCCTTCACGAGCAGCAAGAACCGCAAACCCACCTGCTGAGCGGACAATCTGTCCACCCTTGCCCGCTTTCATCTCAATATTATGAATATCCGTACCAAGAGGAATATTTTTCAGGGGCATGGTGTTGCCGGTCTTGATTTCGACCTTCTCTCCGCTTTCCACCTTGTCACCGACATTTAAACCTTTCGGGGCGAGAATATAACGTTTTTCTCCGTCATTGTAATGCAATAATGCAATTCTTGATGAACGGTTCGGATCATACTCAATTGCAGCAACCGTTGCAGGAATTCCATCCTTGTTGCGCTTGAAATCGATAATCCTGTAATGCCTTTTGTGTCCACCACCTCTATGCCTTGAAGTCTTGCGTCCAGCAGCGTTGCGGCCACCTGACTTCTTTAAGGGCACAAGCAGGCTTTTTTCAGGCGTGCTTTTTGTGATTTCATCGAATGCAGGGTACGACATGAACCTTGACCCTGGCGTTACCGGCGCTAACTTCCTTATAGCCATTTGAATGTATGATCTATCCTTTTTATGAGTACTATCCTTCGCTCTTCTGGGCTGAACCTGAGTAATAATCTATCGACTGCCCCTTTTCAAGAGTGATAATCGCTTTTTTCCAGTCACTTTTCTTTCCGGTAACCCTTCCCTTGCGGGTATTCTGGGCTCGGGATTTGCCGAGGCAATTGATCGTACGGATCGACTTGACCTCAACACCAAATTTGTTCTCTACCGCTTTCTTGATATCAGTCTTGTCGGCATCGGGTTTAACGACGAAAACATACTGTCCTTTCTTCTCTGTCAGCCCGGTACTTTTTTCTGTCAACAAGGGGCGCAACAACGGGTTTATCATCTCTTTAACTCCTTTTTTGGGGAAAACTCCAATTACCCTAAAGTATCTTCTATTTTTTTCAGCGCCGTCTTCTGGACGAGTAACGTATGGCTATGAAGAATATCATAGGTAGAAGCCTTGTCGGCTGTCATGACATTCAATGCCGCGATATTCTTTCCGGATCTTGCAATGATCAGATCATACTCAGGCGTCAACATAAGAGTTTTTTTCTGAGAAAGACCAAGATTTTTCAGAATCTGGGCAAAAGGTTTTGTCTTTATGTTCTCAAAGATGAAATCCTCTATCACAAGAATCTGGCCAGCCTTCGCCTTGGAACTCAGTGCAGAGCGTCTTGCGAGAAGTTTAACCTTCTTGTTGACTTTCTGATCATAAGAATGGGGAACCGGCCCGAATATTGTACCGCCACCAATATTGAGTGGTGAACGGCTTGAACCCTGGCGCGCATTACCGGTACCTTTCTGGCGAAGGGGCTTTCTCCCGCCACCTCTGACTTCACCGCGTGTTTTAGACTTATGTGTTCCCTGCCGTCTGTTTGCGAGAATTGACTTGACGTCGAGATACATCGCATGTTCAGATATTTCTGCGCCGAATATATCATCACGGAGCGTTACCACTTCCCCGGTTTCAGTTCCGCCGGTATTTAAGACTTTAAGTTCCATAGCTTCGTGCATTCAGCATTTACTTTTTTGTAGAAACAATCTTGACATAGGAATTCTTTGGTCCAGGCACCGATCCCTTAATGACAATAAGATTGGATTCAGGCATGATCTTGAATATTTCAAGATTCCTGACGGTAATATTGTCTGATCCCATGCGTCCAGCCATTCTGGTACCCTTGAAAACCCTTGACGGATCCGATGAAGCACCAATAGAACCTGGCGCTCTCTGCCTGTCCGACTGACCATGTGTCCTCTGAGCACCCGAGAAGTTGTGGCGCTTCATAACACCAGCGAAACCCTTTCCTTTCGAAACACCGAGAACGTTAATCTTTTCGCCCTCTTTGAACGATTCAACACTGACAGCACTGCCAAGTTCAAGTTCCTGATTAAGCTCTGTAAAGTCAAACTCAGCCAGCTTGAAACCCGGTGTTACTCCAGCCTTTTTGTAATGTCCCTGCAGTGGCTTGCTGACATTCTTTTCCTTCCTTTCTCCGATACCAATCTGATAAGCATCGTAACCGTCTGTATCAACACGCTTAACCTGTGTTACAAAGCATGGACCTGCCTGGATAATCGTGCAGGATACTGCTTCGCGTTTCTCATTGAATAAACGGGTCATGCCGATTTTTTTTCCAAGAATCGCACCCATATCTGATTATCTTTTCTAATTCTTTAAGACTTAATTTCAACATCAACGCCGCTTGGAAGTTCGAGCTTCATCAGCATATCAATGGTTCTGGATGTCGGGTTTATAATTTCAATCAACCTCTTGTGAGAGGAAAAAGAAAACTGCTCACGGGACTTCTTGTCGACATGCGGAGACCGGTTTACGGTATAGACATGCGATTTAGTGGGCAGCGGTATTGGACCAAAGATAATAGCGTCCGTCTGCTTGACCACATCAATAATCCTTAGGGCCCACTTATCAACCAGACTATGGTCGTAAGACTTGAGCTTGATTCTTATCTTTTGCTGTACAGCCACTTGTCAACCCTGTTTCGTGTTATCAATAAAAAAGGGACGGGATTTTCGGCCCCGTCCCGGGACGCCATACAATCTCTTATTCAATAATCGAGGTAACGGAACCTGCACCAACCGTACGACCGCCCTCACGAATAGCAAAACGCAGCCCTTCATCCATAGCGATAGGGGCAAGCAACTCAACCTCGACACCAAGGTTGTCACCAGGCATAACCATCTCGACGCCTTCAGGCAGCGTCACAGAACCGGTAACATCTGTGGTACGGAAGTAGAACTGGGGACGGTAACCGTTAAAGAACGGAGTATGACGGCCACCCTCTTCCTTCTTCAAAATATAGACCTCAGCCTTGAACTTGGTGTGCGGCTTGATGGTGCCTGGTTTGGCAATAACCATACCACGCTCAAGTTCGGTCTTGTCGACACCTCTGAGAAGAAGACCGGCGTTATCGCCTGCCTGACCTTCATCAAGAAGCTTCTGGAACATTTCGATACCGGTAACAACCGATTTGCGCGTTGGTCTCAAACCGACGATTTCAACCTCTTCGTTGATTTTGATACGACCTCTCTCAATTCTGCCTGTACCAACAGTACCACGACCAGAAATTGAGAAAACATCTTCAACCGGCATCAGGAAGGGTTTGTCAATGTCACGAACAGGCTCAGGAATGTACGAATCAACCGCATCCATAAGCTCCATAATTGCAGCTTCACCCTCTGGGTCACCCTCAAGAGCCTTCAGTGCAGAACCCTTGATGATCGGAATATCATCACCAGGGAAGTTGTACTGAGTCAAAAGCTCTCTCAGCTCAAGCTCAACAAGCTCGATAAGCTCAGGATCAGCAATGTCAACCTTGTTCAGAAAAACAACAAGTGAAGGGACGTTTACCTGACGGGCAAGCAAAATGTGCTCGCGTGTCTGAGGCATAGGACCGTCGGTACCTGCGACTACAAGAATCGCGCCATCCATCTGGGCAGCACCGGTGATCATGTTTTTAATGTAATCAGCGTGACCAGGACAGTCAATATGCGCATAGTGGCGCTTTTTTGTCTGGTACTCAACATGCGCTGTTGAAATGGTAATACCGCGTTCTCTCTCTTCAGGAGCCTTGTCGATACTGCCGAAATCACGCGCTGCAGCAAGTCCCTGCTTGGCGAGAACCGAAGTAATCGCAGCGGTCAAGGTTGTCTTGCCATGATCAACGTGACCAATGGTTCCTATATTGACATGGGGTTTATCCCTTTTGTAGGACTCTTTTGCCATAACTTGTCTCCGTGTCGGTTATCTGTTATTGTTTGTGTAATTAAATCTGATACAGTTGTCGCCCGCCTAATCCGAATCCTTGCTTGTCCTCTTCTCCTGCAAAGCTTCCGCAATACTGCGTGGAACTTCGCGATAACAGTCAAACTCCATCGAATAATTAGCTCTTCCCTGACTCATCGAACGCAAGTCGGTCGAATAACCGAACATTGCTGAAAGCGGAACCTTGGCATTAACAAACTGAGCTCCAGCCCTCTGGCCCATACCTTCGATATGACCACGACGACTCGACAAATCACCCATGACATCACCAAGATACTCATCGGGTGTAACAACTTCGACCTTCATGATCGGCTCGAGCAAAACCGGATCAGCTTTCTTGGCACCACCCTTGAATCCGATTGAACCGGCAATCTTGAACGCCATTTCCGAAGAGTCAACCTCGTGATACTTGCCATCCAAAAGGGTAACCTTGATATCCTGCATCGGGTACCCTGCAACGACACCGCCCTTCATCGCCTGCTGCACACCGGCATTAACTGCAGGAATATACTCTCTCGGGATAACTCCACCCTTGACCGCATCAACAAACTCATATCCTTTTCCCTCTTCAAGCGGCTCAACGCGGAGAACAACCAGACCGAACTGACCTTTACCGCCTGACTGACGAACAAATTTACCTTCGAACTCCACAGACTTTCTGATTGTTTCGCGGTAAGCGACCTGTGGCTTGCCCACATTGGCCTCTACCTTGAACTCACGTTTGAGACGATCAACCAGAATCTCGAGATGAAGTTCGCCCATACCGGCAATCAGCGTCTGACCCGTCTCATCATCAGTCTTTACCTTGAAGGTAGGATCCTCTTCTGCGAGTTTTGCAAGCGACATACCGAGCCTGTCAGAATCACTCTTGGTTTTCGGCTCGATGGCAATCTGGATAACCGGCTCAGGAAAAACCATTTTCTCAAGCACCACCGGATGGTTTTCATCACAAATGGTATCGCCCGTCCTCACATCTTTCAAACCAACTGCCGCTGCGATATCACCGCAGTAGACACAATCTATATCCTCTCTCTTGTTGGAGTGCATCTGAAGCACCCTGCCGATCCGCTCTTTTTTGCCAGTCATGGTATTGAGCACATAACTGCCCGCTTTGAGGAAACCGGAATAAACCCTGAAAAATGTAAGCTTTCCGACAAACGGATCTGTTGCAATCTTGAATGCAAGGGCGGCAAATGGCTCGTCATCATTCGGCTCGCGAGTCACCGACTCCTCGGTGCGTGGATGATGCCCTTCGACAGCACCAACATCAACCGGAGAAGCAAGGTACTCAACAACAGCATCAAGCATAAACTGGACGCCCTTGTTCTTGAAAGAAGAACCACAAAGCACCGGGATAATGGTAACCTTGAGTGTCGCCTGACGCAACACATTCCTCACCTCTGACTCAGTGATATCCTCACCGTTCAGATATTTTTCAAGCAAGGTATCGTCATGTTCGGAAACCGCCTCAAGCATATTGATCCGCCATGTGCGAGCCTCATTCTGGAGGTCATGCGGAATATCGACTTCATCATAGGTACTGCCATCTTCTTTATTATAGATGATACCCTTCATTCTGATAAGATCAACAAAGCCGGCAAAAATCTCGCCTTCACCAATCGGGATCTGAAGAGGAACCGGATTGGCACCGAGCCGCTCCCGTATAGCCTTGACCGTCTCAAAAAAGTTTGCGCCGGTCCTGTCCATCTTGTTGATATAGGCAATCCTCGGCACACCATACTTGTTCGCCTGGCGCCAAACCGTTTCAGACTGAGGCTCCACTCCACCAACCGCACAAAACAGCGCTACAGCGCCGTCAAGCACACGCAGGGAGCGTTCAACTTCAACCGTAAAATCAACATGGCCAGGTGTATCGATAATATTGATACGATGATTGACACCGACATAATTACCAAACTTCGGTACCCAGAAACAGGTTGTCGCAGCAGAAGTGATGGTAATACCACGCTCCTTCTCCTGATCCATCCAGTCCATCGTTGCACCACCATCATGCACTTCACCCATACGATGCAGACGACCGGTATAATAGAGAATCCTCTCTGTTGTCGTCGTCTTTCCGGCATCAATGTGAGCCATGATACCGATATTGCGTACTTTATCTAAATCAACCAGCCTTGCCATAACAAAATTTTAGACCTTTTATCCACACTTTGACCAACTCTCAGAACCTGAAATGCGCAAATGCCTTGTTTGCATCAGCCATACGATGTACCTCATCACGTTTTTTCACCGAAGCACCCTGCTCATTGGCAGCATCCATCAGCTCAGCAGCAAGCTTCTCGGCCATAGAACGACCTCCACGCTTTGCAGCATAAATCTTCAACCAGCGGAATGCAAGCGCACCTCTCCGGGAAGCCTTGACCTCCATAGGAATCTGGTAAGTCGCACCACCAACCCTCTTGCTCCGAACCTCAACAACCGGCGCAATATGCGACATGGCCTTGCGGTACACTTCAAGCGGATCCTCTCCAGCAAGTTTTTCGGCAATGATAGCAAACGCATCATAGACTATCTTTGTAGCAACAGCCTTCTTACCATCAAGCATCACAGCATTGATAAAACGGGCAACACTTTCATCCCCGTAACGGAAATCAACACCGATTCTTTTATAGCCAACTTTTTTGGGCATGTTTCTTCTCTGAATTTATGATTCTATTTTATCTACCTCTTACCCTTGCCCTTGACAGGAGCCGGAACACCGGCCTTCGGCTGCTTGGCACCATACTTTGACCTGCTCTGCTTACGATCAGCAACACCGGACGTATCGAGCGAACCACGCACAATATGATAGCGCACACCAGGAAGATCCTTTACTCTGCCGCCGCGAATCAAAACAATTGAATGCTCCTGCAGATTATGGCCTTCTCCCGGAATATATGCCGTAACTTCAATCTTGTTGGATAACCGTACACGCGCAACTTTCCGTAACGCGGAGTTTGGCTTCTTTGGAGTAGTTGTGTAAACACGCGTACAAACCCCGCGTTTCTGCGGGCACTTTTCAAGCGCTGGTGACGCTGTTTTTGAGGCTTTTACACTTCTTCCGAGCCTGATGAGCTGCTGAATCGTCGGCATACTGAAACTCTCTTTCTTTTTAAAAAACCTCTGATTACAAAAAAACGCAATGCAATGCTTAAAAATCCATAAGGACAGACAATGTAAGCGAATTATGAAAAAAACCAAAACCTAAATGAATATATTTCGTTTCGTGAGCGAAAATATTTGATTGCATTCCTCACCCCTGCCTGAAGAGGCTAAACGCCCGGAAACAGTGTACTCCAGCACTTCCTTATATATATACACGTTTCAGACCTGCCCCCCCTTCATGATCGACCTTCTGAACGATCCTGTCCAGGCATCATTCACCATACCATTAATAAAAAGCTGATGGAATACCGAAAGAATAGGTACTGCCATCATGCACAGATAACATTTTCTTTAATCTGTATTTATAGCGTAACCGGAGATAAAACCAAAAGAAATATTCAGCAGGAAGGATCAGTGTGAAGCCAAATCTTTAGTTTTCTGAACTCAATATACTGATAAAGTCTTTTAATGAAAGGGAATATCCGATTTACAGCAAAGACGGTGCTGAAGAGTGCAGATGGAAATAATTTTTGCCGGTCATCCAATATTCCTTTAATAATTTTTTTAGCCACCGTTTCAGGCGATTGAACCGGGAACGGAAGCGGAATATGCCTCCCTGCTGTTTCGAAAAACGCTGTCCGTGTGGCAATCGGATAGACAACCATCAGATGGTTCTCGGAACTCTCAAACCTGTATCCCTCTGCAAAACGGTGTAAGGCAGATTTTGTTGCGCTGTACACCGAATAACCCGGCAGAGCCCATTCGGCCATAGCTGAACAGACCATGACGGTTTTCCATCGTTTGCCGGAATTTAATTGACCCATCTTCATCAATGAATAAATGGGCGAGAAAGTATTAATCCTGAATATGAGCTCCAGATGTGACCAGTCGGCTTCCATGAACTGCTCATAATATGCGAATCCGGCATTTGCTATAAACAGTTCTACTGAACCAAGCGAGTGGAGCGCAAAATCAAATAGTTGGTCAACCTTGTCAGGATTTGCCAAATCGCCCGCAAACGGTGTAACTTTATCCCTGTGAGATGACGTTACCTCTTCAAGAAGTTCAGCATTTTTGTCGGCCGCGACGATTTTACAATCGAAATTCAGGAGTTCTTCAAGGATTGAAAACCCTATACCTGAGGCTGCTCCGGTAATAATAATGTGCGCTTGATTAATTTCCATAAAAAGATTCGATTGCTGCTACCGGAAATATCATCTCAAACGGGTTAACATAGATAACAATTAATGGTCTCAGCAGATTCACTTCAGGGAAATACAATGGGTCAACCTTGATTTCCTTGAGCTGACCAAAATGCCCTCTGCCTTTGGCGACAGGAGATACCTCGAATTTTTGCCCTTCAACCTCCTGGAACAGGTTGATTGGCAACAGCCTCGTATCGAATGGAAAAGAAATCCTTCCAGCTTCAAGCACGATCTCGAACCAGTTTGTACCACCTCCAATCCGGATAAGATGCCGCCCCTCTTTTTCGCTCCATGTAAAATCGGCAAGCTCTTTTGTAATCCCCCAGTTATGCCTTCCATTCACCATACTGTCAACGGAATCCACATATATTTTTGAAATGTTGTTACGCCTCGCTCCAGCAAAACGAGCCTTGCCCGGAATTACCAGGAGCTCATGATACCGGCCAACCGGCGAATCCTGATAATCAACAATCATCACATAACCAAATCCCGACCATTTCAGATGCTTCCAATCCCCGGCAATAAAACAGGATTCACGAACAAACTTTTTCGGGAACCTGTAGACCATAATAAATCCCCGTCCTGTTAATTTCCAGGGAGCTGGAGTGGCCATAACCACATCATTTCGATTGATGATTCAGCACCTGGGAGCATGACAACCCTGACAGAAAAATGCATACCAATCCTCATCAAGGAATATGATGAATAACAACTGCCTGCCATACGCCCGCAGCATTACTGATATGTTACGTTTTTTCAGAATAATCTCTACATCATAATCAGAAAAAAACAACCTCCCCGATATCAATCAGCATCAATAGGGACAGCAAAGAGGATTACATCAAGGATTGAATATGTTTCTGCCTGCTCCTGATAATCTGAGTGAATGTAAGGTGTGTAATATTTCTGAATGTGCCGAAAAATAATACAGATAAGTCGTATCTTATGCGGGTTCTAACTCAAAAAATCTGCTGATATGGTGACGTTGTATGCCGCTTCATTTTTCACTGTTTCAGTAACATCGGACTGGCCTCACTATCATCAATGATCAATACTTCAGGTAGATCAAACATGGCGAAACTCTTCATCTCCCACAGTTCAGAAGACGATGGTTTTGTGCGCGACCTCCGTATGACGCTCGCCGATCATGGGCAGGCTGGCTGGATTGACTCGCGCGAGCTGCGCGGTGGTGAACTGCTCTGGCCAGAAATAGAGAGGGCTATCGAGGAGGCCTCGGCCTATGCTGTTGTGGTCAGCCCGGAAGCATTGCAGTCGAAATGGGTGGGCAGGGAGCTGCGTCATGCCCTGGAGGTACAAAAACAGCGAGGTATAAAAAAATTTCCGGTTATCCCTCTTTCGCTCAATGGCACAAAGCTTGGTGTGCTGGAACAATTTTTCGGCGAAGAGCCGGTTTACATTTCTGTAAGCAGCGGCGCAGGTAGTGTTGACGCGGCGATGAATGCGATTCTGGTCGCTCTGGGCAAACGGCTCCCGGCCGACGTCGCTCCAACGCCGCAACCAAAAGCAGAACCGCTGGAGGAGCTGGTGCTTGAACTGACCGATCTGAAATTTTTTGAGCAGGATGGCATTCGTCGTGCCTCAGCCCGCGCACAGCTTGTCTATGAACCGGCAACGTCCGGGCAACGCGAAGTCACGAGTCTGCAAAGCTGGCGTTTCGTTTCGCCCATCGGCCCTATCGAGGCAGAAGATCTGCGCTGGTATCTTGAACAATATGCCACCTGGCCGAGCGGAGTCTCTGTTATTCAGGAGAGAGGGAGGAAGGTGGAGATGAATCTCGTGACGTGGGGAAAGCTTCTGCACGATGCGGCTATGCCATTGGCATATACGTCCAACGTCATAAATGCATGGATGACGATTAGCGACCGAGCAGGGCGGCGCTTCTCCGTCTACGTGGATACCAAGCCTGTAGCTGGTGCGACGAAGGCGGAGGCTACTGCTGCCCAGGAAGCCGCCACGCTGCTGCTGGGCCTGCCATGGGAGTTGCTCCATAATGGCGATAACTACCTCTTCCAGGGCGCGAAACCCACCCGTATCCGTCGGCGACTGCCAAACACCAATGTACTCGATGTGTCTGTGGTGTCAACACCCATCCGCATTTTGCTTGTTACCGCCCGACCGGAAGACGACTCCTGCGGCTACATCGACCATCGTGCCAGCGCCCTGCCGCTGGTGGAGGCAATGGAGTCGCTCCCGGGGCTGGTCAAGCTCCACGTCCTGAGCCCGCCAACCTTGCCTGCCTTGTGCGCAGAACTCGACCGTGCCCGTGACAAAAAAACGCCCTATCACGTTGTTCACTTCGATGGTCACGGCGTCTATGACCCGTCGGTCGGCCTTGGCGGACTCTGCTTTGAGAAACCGGAAGATTCCGCAAAACTGGAGCATCGCCGGCATGTTACGGTTTTTACTGACGACCTTGGCCCGCTGCTGCGCGATCATCGCATTCAGCTTGTCTTTCTTGACGCCTGCCAGAGCGGAAAAGCGGAAAAGGCATCCGAATCCGTCGCTTCCGGACTGCTGAAGGTGGGCATAGCTTCGGTCGTTGCCATGAGCCACAGCATACTGGTGGAGAGCGCGCGCCGCTTTGTTGAAGCCTTCTACAAGGCGCTGGCCGGAGGCAAACGGGTGGGCGACGCCATGCTTGCAGGCCAACGCTGCCTCAAGGACGACAACTTCCGGGGACGCATCTTCGGTGCAGGTGAACTCCAGCTTGAAGACTGGTTTGTGCCGATGCTCTTTCAGGAAAAGAGTGATCCGCAACTCTTTACCACAGCGCCAGCCCGGCAGACGCAGGATGACTTCAAGGCAGGACTCTCTGCCCGACTTGGCGAGCTGCCGCCAACCCCTGAAACCGGCTTTGTTGGCCGCAGCCGCGAACTGCTTGCCCTTCAGCGGCTGCTGCGTTCGGACGAAAAAGAGCGCTACGCCGTAGTGTGCGGTCAGGGCGGCGAAGGCAAGACTGCGCTGGTTGCCGAGTTTGCCCGCTGGATGGTACGCTCCCACCAACTCCGCCGCGCCGCCTTTGTCTCCGTGGAGCTCTACAACCATGCCGGTGCGGTGCTCGATGCCCTTGGCCGCCAACTGGTCAGGGCCGAGTACTCGGTTGCCACCTTCGAAAACCCTGAACAGGCAATCCTGCCGGTTGAGCGAGCGATCCGTGAAGAGCCGACGCTTCTCGTGATAGACAACATGGAAAGTATCCTTTTGCCGCCCTTTCTCGCCGATACAGCATCGGACGCGCTCTCCGAAGATGCGAAGCATGAGCTGGAGGCCATTCTACAGCTCTGCCAGCGCCTCAACCGCAACGCCATCGTCATCTTCACCAGCCGTGAAGCTCTTCCTGCGCCCTTTGACGCTGTGCGAAACCACCGCCCGCTCCACCAGCTCGACCGCAACGATGCGGTAAAACTGGTTGAGCGTACCCTGAACGCCGCAGGCGGAGAGGCTGGCGCTTCCGGCGACGCCGCACAAGAAGAGATCGAGCAACTTGTCGAGAGCGTCCACTCCCACGCCCGCACGCTTGCCCTGCTTGCTCCGGCCCTGCAGGAACGAGGCGTTGATGCCACACGCAAATCGCTTGTCCTGCTGATGGCGGAGATGGAGAAAAAGTTTCCCTGCAGCCGGGAGCACTCCCTCTTCGCCAGCGTTGAACTCTCGCTGCGGCGCATGTCGGAGGTTAACCGTGAGCGGGCGCGTGTGCTGGGGCTGTTTCAAGGAGGCGTCGATCTGGATGTACTCCGTGTGATGATGGAGTGGGAAGAGAACGATGTGGTCTCACTGGCTGCTGAACTGTTTGAAACCGGGCTTGCAACGCCGAATCCCTACGACCATCTCACGCTCAATCCCGCACTCTCTCCGTACCTCTCCGAGCAGATGGAGGCAGCCGAGCACGAGGCTTTGACTGTCCGTTGGATTGAGGCAATGGGCCAGTATGCGGAGTTCCTTCGCCAGCAGCAAAGCCAGCATATTGTGGTTGTGGCTACGTTGACGCTACTTGAACTGCCAAACTTGTTTGCTCTGCTCGACCTCGTGCAACGGAAAGAAGATGCAGAAGCGACGGTCAATCTCTCTACCACGCTTTACACCCTTCTCAACATGCTCGGCAAGCCGCGCCTGCTCAAGCGAATAGGAGAGGTGCGCGACGCCGCTGTAGCAACAATGGGGAACTCATGGAATCACGCACGCTTCGAGGCAATGCGCACCCGCATCCAGCAAAAGCTTGGCGCTGGCCGTTTGCAAGAGTCGTTTGATGGCGCACAAGCGCTGCTCCAGCATGCCAATTCAGCAAGAGAAGAGGCCTATCCCGAAGCCGGTTACGATCTGGCAATGGCCCGCTTGCTTCTGGCCAGAGTGCTGAACACTGCTGGCGCTTCGGAGCAGGCATTGCCCCTGCTGGAGGAGGCTCGCCAGAAATTCCAAGCTGTCGAAAAAAAAGAGCCCGGCAGAGGCGCTGAAAGAATGGTGTTGGCTTGCCTCACGAACAAAGGCGACGCTCTTCTCCATCTGGGTCGGCTCGACGGAGCGGCTGCGGCTTATGAAGAGGCTATTCACCGCGATGAGCAACTTGGTAACGAACGAGGTGTCGCTGTCAACAAGGGTCAGCTTGGAACTGTCCGCAAGGATCAGAGGCGTTATCCAGAGGCATTGCTGGCTTACGAAGAGGCTCGCAAACTGTTCAAGCAGTTGGAAGAACCAGGCTCTGTCGCCACGATTTGGCATCAGACGGGAATGGTCTATCGGATGATGGACAAGCCAGAAGCCGCTGAGGATGCCTATCGCCAATCGCTTGCGATTAAAGTGCAAGTTGGCGATGTTGCCGGGCAGGCGAGTACGCTCGGTCAACTGGGAAACTTGTACAACTATGTGCTTGATCGTCTGGAAGAGGCCGCCACTTTTTACCGGCAGGCTGCAAACAAGCATGTCGAGGTTGTCGATGCTGCAAACGAGGGTCGCGACAGGAGCAATCTCGGTGAAACCCTCCTCAAGCTTCGCCGCCTCGACGAAGCACGAATGGAAATCCTCCGGGCGATAGAATGCAAATCACAGTTTGGGCATGCTACTGAACCGTGGAAAAGCTGGACCACCCTCGCCGACATCGAGAGCGATGCAGGAAACACCATTGCGGCTGCGGAGGCAACGAGAAAGGCCATCGACTGTTACCTTGCCTACCGCCGCGACGGCGGTGAAAATCACTACGACGATGGCCGAATTGCCCTTGCCGTAACCCAACAATTGCTTGCCGCTGATCCGACTACTGCTGCATCGCTCCTAAAGCAACAGATTCCGCACTTCGGAGCCGCTGGATTCGGTGTCTTCATCCGAGCCCTCCAAGCGATCGCCACTGGCAGCCGCGACCAAACCCTCGCCGATGCCCCGGATTTGAGTCACACGATGGCTGCCGAAATCCTCCTCCTCATCGAAACGCTTGTGACGCAGGGGCTATGAGGAGAGGCCGTGGCATCTCCTTACAATCCACATGGAATTACGCAGTAAGGGCACGCCATGGCGTGCCCCTGCGAATTGGTACAAACATTCAAAATTGGGGCAACCACCCGATATTGGCCCTCCTCACAGCCTCATCCGAAATCAACAAGCTCTGGATTTCATTTTCGCCAGGAAGATTCAATGGCGTAGCCACTCCACCTCTATCCCGGCGATTGCAGCAGCCTCTTCATCACTCATTCCCTTCGCTACCAATCTTCTGGCAACTTCAAGTTTTCCTTTCTCAAGGCCCTGTTCAATGCCTATCTCAATCCCCTGCCTGATTCCTTCACCAATACCCTCTTCCTTGCCTTCCATACGGGCAAAGTCATAGTTTGTTTTGACATAGCTTGCCTGATCGCGCAGGGAATCCTGATAACTGTTATAGGCACGAAGCTCTTCGTCCGTCATGCGCAGCAGTGAAAACGACTCTTTTGCTTGCTGAATTCCCTTGGCTTTAAACTCATCCTTGATCTCTTCGTTCTTGAGAAAGTAGATCCACTCGTCAAGCGATGTTGTTGCTATGCGGTTGAAGTTGTTGACCTTGATCAGGTAGTAATCGGGATAAATATCGCTTATCCGACTCTTGCCATACTGCTTCTGCTGGCGCGTGTCGAGTTCCAGTTTATCATGGTCATGGATACCCGTGAAGGTTGTGGTACCATGATAAATGTAGTCGGTGCCGTGGCCAAGATCGAAGTAGAGAATATTGACAGAGATAACCTTTATCAGTTTTGACCAGGCTTCGCCCTCCTTCTGATGTTCGGTGATGACACGTGACGTGCCATAGAGCATTCGCTGGAGGTAATCGTACTGCCGCTCAAACTGCACTTCGATAATGATGATCTCGCCCTTGCTCTCCTTTACCTTGAGATCAACACGATTGAATTTGTCGTTTTTGCTTTCTTTGTTGCTTTCGCTTTCAAGAATTACCCAACAGTTCGCTTAAAAAGCCTTCAAGGATTTCAAAGTTGGCCTTGCTGCGCAGCAGGCGCTTCATCGCCCAGTCAAAGCTGATCAGTTTTCGGGGTGATCGAGGGTTCATGGCGTTACAGCTCACTGGTTACAAGTAAAAAAATATGCACAACCCATTCCGGGCACATTCCCACTGCTTCATAGTACGCTTTTTAAATTGTTTTAAACAACAAAGCATCTATCACATCAGTCCAATCTCTCTTTGCCCTTTTGTCGGAACCACCTGCCAATCACTCCCCCCACCACCATCATCAGCGCCACACCAAAAGCACCAAGCGATATCCATCGCCCTGTCTCAAACCCGCTTCGATCATAGTAAAACCTGACCTCCCTGCTGCCTGGCGGAACCACAACACCGCGCAACAGGCCGTTCACCTTCACCATTGAGGCTTCCCTGCCATCAACCGTTACCTTCCACCGCAAGGGGTAATAAATCTCGCTGACAACGAGAAATGCATCACCGGAAGCAGCAACCTTCACAACCATCGTTTCGGATGTTGCATCGAGCGATGTGATCGTTGCTGGTGCAAAATTTCTGGCTCCTCTCCAGAGTGAACCATCAACATACGCCTCACCGGCAGGGGCCTGATCATCAAGGATGCGGGCAAAGAGCTCTTCATTGCTGTTTACACCAATGACCTGCCCGGCGAACCATGCTCTTGGTACTGTCTGCTGAAGCCGGTAGACAGAGGCGGCGACAGGGCCGCTTGCCAGTTGCAGGGAGCCGGTTTTGACCTGTTCAAAGGCGGGATGCGCGATGGGTTTTGGGCTGATGATGTAGCCAACATTGAGCATACGGAGAATATTGAGGCTTGCGAGGTTCTCTGTTTTTGCGAGAAACTCCTCATAGAGCTTGAGCTTTGCAGGATGATAACCACCAACGGACTCGATACCGAAGAGGGCGAACTTGTTTTCCGTAAACAACTCTCCGGCGGGGTAGATTCTGAAAGGCCCTTTCTGTGCGGCAAGGTAGCGGGTAATGTCGTCGGGTTGAAAAGCGGGCTCTACTGTGCGGCTCTCGGCATAGAGCGGAGGACGCAGGGAGTCGGCGGAGGGATAGATAATCTGTATGTCCATCCAGACAAGATCCCCAAGCGCAAGGAGAAAAAGCAGCAGGCCGGTCATTTTGTGGGAGAGCTTGCCCTTGATGCTGAGCCAGAGTACCCCGGCGAAAAGAGATACCATGAGCAAGGCAATCCAGAGGCTCCCTGTCAGATTCTCCCAGCGCACTTTATTGACCATAAAGGCAAGGTCAAAACTGCCAACCTGCGGCTCGGGAAAAATTGAACGGAAAAAACTCTCAAGCGGCTGTTCAAAAAGAAGGAAGAGAAGCAGAGTGACGGCAAGAAACAGCGCTCCGATCCTGATTGGTTTCAACAGCCACTTGGGCTGACGCTGAAGCAGATCATTGACTCCGGCGGCGGCAAGAAAAGAGATGATCAGGTAAAGCATGATGAGCGCCATGGAGGGCACCCTGAAGCGGCTGAAAAGAGGCGCGAAATGGAAAAAAAGATCGAAAATCGGACTGAAAAACCGGCCGAAAGAGAGTAGCAGCGCAAGCAGGAGGGCTGCAATAAAAAAACAGGTCATCGGCTCTTTTCTGCGCATAACGGTGCCCGCAACGGCAAGCAGCAGCACAACAATTCCTGCATAATGGGGAAAGTCGGTGAAGGGCATGAAGCCCCAGTAGGTCACTCCGCCAAATCCGAATGCCCCCGGAACAAGAAAAGTGAGCAGTTCCAGCGGGTGCATCGACCAAAGAGTAGCATACTCCCACGCTGAACCAACGCCCTGTTCTGCCATCCCTCTCACGGAATACGCAGCATACTCGGAAGCGGGCAGGTAGATTGAGGCCGACATGGCAACACCGCAACCCAACGCCAAAACCAATAACAAAACTCTTCGCAATGTCCCGTAGGGGCCACCCTTGTGGCTGCCCTCATCACCGCCTGAATAAACGCCCTCGTCCCCGTACCCACCTGCGCTTCCACCCCCACCACCGCCATCGCCCGGTACAACAGGAGGCCTCCCTGAAACAACCATATTTTTTGCTGGCAACCCGCGCCTGAAAACAAACAAAACAACAGCCAGCAACAACACAAGCATCCACGAATACCAGGCAATCTGCACATGTGAGCGCTGCAACTGAAACCCGGCAATGAGCGCAAGCATCCCCGCATCAAGAAGCCCTCCGCGCTGAATGAGCCGCATGGTTGCCCAGAGCATCCAGGGCATGTAGGCCACCGTCATGAGCTGGCTTCCGTGACCGTGCACCAGCATGGCGGTCATGTAGGGATTGAGCATAAAAAGCGCTCCGCCAAACGGGGCTGCAAGGGTGGTCAGGCCATACTGGCGGAGAAAAAGAAAGACTCCCAAACCGGCAAAGGCAAGATGAAGCAGTTGCAGAACGATACCGTCGGTATGAAAGAGGTTGAAAACAACGTTGGGGTAATAGAGTCCACTGAGATAGCTGAATGCCTCCACCGTCGGCATCCCCGAAAAGAGCCATGGCTGCCAGAGCGGGTAGGTGCCGGTTTGGGCCTGAAGCCGGTCAAGCGCCATCGTTGAAGCCTGGGGAATGAGGGAGTCGGGCGCAAGGAGAACCTTTGACTGAAACACAAGCGGATAAAAGAGCAACATCGCCAAAAGGGTATAGCCGCCAAAAACAGCGAGCAACAGGAGAATCTTTTTCTTCACCGTGTTATTGATTTGGTTTCTTGTCAAGAAAAGGCATGTACTTCAAGATAATTTCTCTCTCCTCCTCTTCCAACTTCAGGAGCAGCAGCAATGCCGTAAAGCTGCCAAGAGAGAAAAGTGCCCCAGCCGCAAGCCCGGCAAAGGATGGCAGGGTGAGCAGCCACGGGCGCAAGGCCATAAGGAGGAGCACAGCCGAGAGGCCTGCTGCAAGGGGTTTCCAGAGCGCATGACCGAAGGGGTGAATCTTCAGAATGCTGCGAATTTCAACAAGCCGAAGAGCGGAGAGCATCAAAAAGAGCAGCAGTGTGGCAAGGGCGGCGCCGTTCAGACCCATCCGCGGAATAAGGAGAAAATTCAGCGCAACCTGCAAGACGAGGGCAGCAAGAGCGTTGATAAGGCTGAGCCGCGCATGGCCGGTCATGGCAAGTATCGTTGCCGAAAGGCCGTAAGTGGCTTGCAGAAAGGAGGCGGCCGTCAAAAGAAGCAGTGCGACAACTCCGCCGGCAACAAAGCGGGCGCCGAAAAGCGAGAGCACCAGTTCGGGAAACACCATGAACAGTATGGCCGGCGGAATAACCACCGTAACAATCCATCGAGTCACCATCTTGTAAATCCGTCCTATTTCCGCGTTCTGCCTCCCCGCATGCAGTTCAGCAATCATCGGCGCAGCAATGCCTGCAAAGGCAAGGAGAACGGAGCGAATGAGCCCGGCCGTTCTGGCAGCAGGATGATAAAGACCTACCGTTGCCGTATCAGTAAGCATCCCGAGCATCATGACATCAAGCCAGTGGCTCATCATACTCAACAGCGAGACCGCCATGAAGGGGAGAGCGTAGGAAAGCATCGCCTTGTCCGGACGGGCATGGAGAATATCCGCTGGCAGAACCCCGGTAATGGAGGAAAGACGGGAACGAATCCAGAAGAATGCCCCCGCGCCTGCCAAAGCAAAGGGCAAAAAGAGAGCTGCATCCTGACCTGCCGTGTAACGAAAAAGAATGGTGAGCAGCAACAAAAAAAGAGGGCTGAGCACCTGTGTGGCAATAATTTTAGGCTTGAGCTGCCTGAACGCCTGCATGGCATGGCCGAAGAGCACGGTTGCCACATTGAAGGGAATGGCCGCTGCATAGCAGCAGATAGTGAGCTGAAGAAAACTGCTGCCGTTGAGCTTCGAGGCAATGGGCGCTGAAAAGAGGAGCAGCAGGAGCATCACAAAAAATGAAAGCGTTATGCTGGTTTTCAGGGCGGAACCGATCACCGCCTTCTGGCGAAGGGGATCACGACTGTGCAGACTGGCGTAGCGCAGCAGACCCGAATCGAGCCCGGCGACAGCAAACACCTCGGCAATCTGAATAACGGCAATGGCGAGCGCATAGGTGCCAAGGGCATCAACGCCGAGCAGCCTTGCCACAACAAGGTTATAGCCGAAGCGCACGGTCTGGCCAAAGAGAAATCCGGCAAAGGAAAACCCTGCCTGACCGGCTATGACGGCGTTGCGGTTCACGAACGCCTCTCCTGCCAGCCCTTCTCCAGCTCCTGCACCATGACGGCAGCAAGGGCATCCCAACTATGCTGCCCGCCATAAGCCTGCCGCGCCTCAACACGCCGGTCGGCAAGAGCCTCGGGCACCATACCAACAAACTCCTCCTGCGACCTGGCAACATGCACCACCTCCCGCGCCCGCTCAACTGCGCTGCAGTAGTTCATCGAGAGCACCGGCACCCCTGCTGCGGTATATTCATAGAGCTTGTTTGGATGGGAAAGCTGTTTCAGCTTGCTGGAGAGCAGGGGCATCAGGGCCAGATCGAACCGCTGCACCCAGGCAGGAAGCTCCTCGTACTCAATTTTGCCGAAATAGTGAACGTTTGGAAGCGCGTTGATCGCCTCCTGCTTTTTCCACCACTCCCGCTGGTAGGCTGGACCAAGGAGTACAATCTGATAATCCGGCCATGCACGGGCTGTGGCGGCAATCAGGGAGGTGTCGAGCCAGTCCATCGCCCCCGCATAGCCCAGAATCGGCCCTTTGAGCTGGGAGAGCGCTGCTGGTTTGACGGGGCGGGGAGAGGCAAAAAGGCTGAACTCCACCCCGTTGCCCAGCTCAACCGTGCGCACACCGGCTGGCACCTTGAGCTGGCTGGTCAGCTCACGGCTAACGCTAAAGAGAAGCTGAACCTGCGAAAGATAGCTGTCCAGAGAGCCCTTCAGCCACGAAGGAGTCCCCGGAAAGGCAAGATGGTCATCATTGGCATCATAAAAGCGGAGACGACAAGGAAGATGGGCGGCAACCCGGCCCCAATAGACATTGCTCAGGCCGATGATCCTTTCGGAGGAGGAAAATCCAAGGATGGCCACCCAGAAGAGCATCAGCACCATACCGGGCAGGGAGAAAAGCGAGCGCAGCAACGCAATATCGAGCAGTCGCCCAATCCTGAAGGGAACACTCTTCAGAAAGGGCACCGTGACAACCCGGACCCGCCCCCTTTTGACCGGAATCCAGTGGTGGCAGCGCCCGAGAGCGTAAGGTTCAATGAATAGAATGCTCCAGTTCTCCGGAAAGCGGCACAACAGCCGCTGTTTCCGGGTTGAGAGAAAATCCCACTGTATCTCGGAAAACCAGACAAGCCTGAACCGGTCGGGCCTGTTACCGGGGGATACCCTATCGGACGACAAGTTCATAGATCTGCACTTTTTCATACCATGCCCGCAACAGCGGCTTGACTCCTGTAAGATAAAACAACGGATGGCGGATACGAAACTCCGCGCTTCGGAGAACGGCAAATCCGGCACGCGTAAAGAGCGAGAGAGCTGAGCGGCGCGTCATCTCATGAAAGTGATCGGGGCTTGCAAGAAAGGGCGGTTTCCAAAGAGGCATTGAAACAAACAGCCGTGCATCCGGGCCAGCAAGAAGCCGCTTGACCTCAAGCAGCGCATGAAGCGGGTTGTAGAGATGCTCAAGCACCTCAAAAGCGGTTACCACTCCGAAGGAGCCCGAAAGGGGTTCAAGATCGAGATCGATTGCTGTGTTCTCGAACGGGCAGCCGAAATGCTGCTCCAGCACTGCGGTAAAAGGTGTTCGATCGCCCAGATCCAGCCCACTGGCAAGTGACACACCGGAAAGTGACGAGCCTGCGAGAAATTCAAGGGTTTTCCTCCACCGGACACCGTGGGCCGGATCACTGAGATAGACCCCATCAATGACGGTTCTGTAACTGCTCTCCATGCTCTGACCTCCTCTTTATGATGTTCCGGACATTCTCTCCCTCAACGCATCCCAAAAGCTTCCGGCAAGACGCAGGGGAAGCAAAAGGAGATAGAGCGCCATCCCGCTCCATGCCCGGTGCTTTCTGAAAAGACGAAGCGCCCCGAAACTTTTTTTTGCCAGCTTTCGCAGCGGGCTGCCTTGCAGCGATGCCGACACCTTGTGCCATATCCTTGAGGAGGGAACATAATTGATACTCATCCCCAGAGAGCGAATCCGCAAAGAGAGATCCACATCCTCCGCGTACATCCTGAACCCTTCATCAAACCCTCCAGCCTCATCGAAATCACGGCTGCGCATGGCAATACAGCAGCCTGTTGCATACCCTGTGATTCCAGGATGGTCAAACTGTGGTGCATCTTTTTGCCTCAACCCTACATGACGGATCAGGCCGGTCGAAAGCGTCACCATTCCGCCGGCATACCAGAGCGTGCCGGGCTGATCAAGATAGAAAATTTTCGGCACGGCAATTCCGGCCAAGGGGTTGCGTTGCAGCGTCTCAAGCAGTGGAGTGCAAAAACCGGCATCCACAATGGTGTCGTTGTTCAGAAAAATGACGAATTCGGCCTTCAGCTCCAGAACCCGCCGAAAACCGGCATTGTTGCCCCCTGCATAACCGATATTGGAGGGCAATAACAGCAGCTCGATTTCCGGAAAAGCCACACGAATCTTCTCCGCTGAGCCATCGGTTGATCCATTATCAACAACAAGAACCCTGCATGAGGGCGACTGAACTGCGACAAGCGACTCCAGACAGGCAAGAGTATCATCTGCGCCGTTCCAGTTCAGCACCACAATGCAGCTCAAGGGAGTAGTCATCACCTCCCCGCCGTTACTTCTTCAAAAAAATTGCCTGCGCCATCAGCAAAGAGATCCCAGGAACAGTCACGATTGAACGCTTCGATAGCCGGGCGAATGGCATCAAGCTCAAGCTTCTGGCGACAGTCAAGAAACTCCCCGACCGCTTCGGCAAATCCAGCCGCCGAACAATCAGAGGCAACCCAGCCGGTTTTGCCGTGAGAAACCATCTCGGGAAGGGCTCCTGCCGGTGTAACAATGACCGGCAGGCGGTGACCATAGGCAAGCTGCACCACGCCTGATTGTGTTGCACTGCGATAGGGAAGAACGACAGCGTCAGCCGCAGCAAAAAAAAGGGAGGTGCGCTCAGTAGAAACATAGCCGGGATAGAAATCGACACTTCCCCCGACACCAAGCTGCCCCGCAAGACGGTGATAACTCTCTTGATCCTCATGAAACTGTCCGGCAACCACAAGACGGAGGGTTGGCTCCCTCTGAAGAATCGCCGGCATGGCACGAAGCATCGTATCAAGCCCCTTGTAGCGGCGCACATAACCAAAAAAAAGGAGCACCGGCGAGTGAAGATCAAGATTAAGTGCACTGCGGGCATTCTCCACCGAAAAGCTCTCGCCATCCGGTTCATAGAGGGGGTGAAAGAGTTGCCGCAAAGGAATATCAGGCATGGCAGCCTGCACCTCCTGCGTAACAGTGCCCGAAAGGGTCAGAACTCCATCGGCGGAAGCGGCAAGCAGCCTCTGCATAAGGGGCTCGAATACAAAAGATTCGTGTGAAGAGAGGTTATGGAGCAGCACCACCATTTTGATACCGGTCAGACGGCGTATTGCAAAACAGAGCGGTGCCAAAAATCCACTCCAGTAAGCCACAAGCAGCAGTTCCGGCTTCAGTGATCGGAGACGGCGGATCGCTCCAAGCCATGAAAAAGGGTTAAACAGCACCAGACGCGCCTCTTTGAAGCGTGCGGCTTCTGCACCGCTATCCCCGTCAACTCCACCCTTGACCAGAAAGTCGGGGTAGAGCGCCCTGAAGGCAAGAGGAGTCACCGAATATCCCCTGCCTTGAAGGGTATCCCGCAACACTCCGCTGAACCGGGCAATCCCGCCTTTCAGAGGAGAAAAAGGAGATATAAAGGCAATCCGCAACGCTATACCTCTCCAAAACCCTGCTCAAAAAACTCAACCAACTGTCGGGATGCCTCGGCAGCATCCTCACCATCAAGCTTGAGCATCAACCGGGTACCTTTAGGGGCGGCAAGGCTCATGACACCAATAATTGACTTTGCATTGATTTCAACGCCCTGCATCTCGATAAAAAAATCTGATTTGAATCGGGATGCGAGTTTGACAACTGCAGCCGCAGGTCTGGTATGCAGTCCAGCCTTGTTTTTAACGATAACTTCCTGAACTATCACGAATTTCCGATACCTGTTTGAGTAATTAAGTTACAATGTCTTCATCATTGCAATCTCATCGCAGGCCATAAGCTTTGGACAATGAGTGCAATCCCTCCATATTTTCTGCGGAAAATACTCTTTCTTGATTTCGCTGTAGCCAAGTCGGCGAAAAAACTCACGGCTGAGCGTCAAAACAAAAACCTCTCCAACCCCCTCTTCGCGCAAGACCGACTCAGCCTTTTCAACCAGCAACCGGCCTATCCCCCTCATTTTATAGCGGTTAAAGACAGCAAGCGAACGGATTTCGGCCAGCTTCAGGGTATAGAAGGCAATAGCACAACAACCAATCACCTCACCGTTGTATTCAGCAACAAAAAAGTTACGAATATTTTCAACAATATTCTCGCCGGAACGCTCCAGCATGATTCCCTGTCGCGCATACTCTGCGGTGATGGCGGAAATTGCCGGGGCGTCGGCCAGACGCGCATACCTGACATACAGTTCAGAGTGTTGCATGGTTACTCGATACGCTCATCCTGCGGTTCAGCAGCCCTGATGCGACCCGATACCTCCCGCCAGAGTTCATCCTTGAGCTCTTTCAGCCCATGACCTGAAACTGCCGATATCGAAAGTACCTTGACACCCTCTTCAAGTGTCGGAATCTCAAGCTCTTCAGGGGCGATATCCATTTTCGTCACCACCACCATCCTCGGTTTGTCGAGCAGACCCTTCTCAAATTTTTCAAGCTCCACGAGAAGGGTGCGGTATTCATCGGCAATATCGGGTGAATCGGCCGAAATGATAATGGCAAGTATTTTCGTGCGCTCAATATGACGCAAAAACTGCAAACCCAGCCCCTTTCCCTCCGACGCACCCTCGATGATTCCAGGAATATCGGCCATCACAAACGACTTGTACTCTTCGTAGCGCACAATGCCAAGATTGGGCACCAGTGTTGTAAAGGGATAATCGGCAATTTTCGGCTTGGCCGCGCTGATAACCGAAATGAGTGTAGACTTCCCTGCATTAGGAAATCCAACCAGACCGACATCAGCCATAAGCTTCAACTCCATATTGAGCATCATCAGCTCTCCTTTCTGACCCGGCTCTGCATAGCGGGGTGCCTGTCGGGTTGGTGTGGCGAAGTGCTGGTTGCCCCGCCCCCCTTTGCCTCCTTTCGCAATCAATATCTCCTGATCCTCACCCGTCAAGTCAGCAATAATCTCATTGGTTTCACTGTTTCTGACGATGGTGCCACACGGAACGTAAATGATAATATCAGCCCCATCCCGGCCCGTTTTTCGGGCACCCTGCCCGTGCACACCACGAACAGCGATATACTTCTTTTTATACTTGAAATCGAGAAGGGTGGTCAACTGCCGGTTGGTTCTCAGCCATACATGGCCTCCCCGACCGCCATCGCCTCCGTCAGGCCCCCCCTTGGGCACAAACTTTTCTCTCCGAAAACTTACACACCCGTTTCCGCCGTCTCCAGCCTGGACAAATATAGACGCACTATCAACAAACTTCACTCACGCACCTGCCTTTTGAATAATCTTTCTCTTTCTCTATTTTAACCATCAACATCAAAACCTTGAAATACCATGGCAGCAATCCACGCCGGAAAACTTCCTATCGAAGAGCTGATCTCCCGGTTAGAAGAGATCACCCGTAATATCGAAAATCCGGAAACCGGCCTTGAAAACTCCATCGGCATGTACGAGGAGGGACTCGCCATAGCCGAAAACTGTAAAAAAAGACTGCTCGAAGCCAGAAAAAAAATCGAGGTGATCAACCCTGAACTTGCAAAAAGCTGGCCTGAATCACCACGAACCAAAGATCTCTTCGACAGCGAATCCTGAAATCACTCACCCCTCAAGGTTCTTCAACAGCACATCATTGACCATCTGGGGATTGGCCTTGCCTTTCATCTGGCTCATGCACTGCCCCACAAAAAAGCCAAGCAACTTGGTTTTTCCGCCACGATAGGCCGCAAGCTGACCGGGATTGGCATCAAGAATTGCCTGTACGACCGTCTCAATTGCCCCGCTGTCTGAAACCTGTGCAAGTCCTTCCCGTTCAACAATCACCTCGGGAGCATCTTCACTCTGCAACATCAGTTCAAAAACCTGCTTGGCAATGGTATTACTGATCACACCCTTTCCAATGAGAGCGATCAACCCTCCGAGCCGTTCCGGCATGATGGAGAACTCAGCAATCTCAAGATACTTCTCTTTCAGCGTACGCATAACCTCCCCCATCACCCAATTTGATGAGGCCTTGGCATCACCCGAAACCCTGACGGTCTGCTCAAAATAGTCCGCAAGCTCCCGCTCGACCGTCAACACGGCGGCATCATAGGTCGGAATGGCATACTCTTCAGCAAATCGAACCGCACGCTCTTCAGGAAACTCGGGAAGCTCAAGCATAATACGATCAATCATATCCTGGTCAACCAGCACCGGCACAAGATCAGGATCAGGGAAATAACGATAGTCATGAGCAAACTCCTTGCCACGCATGGAACGGGTCTCACCCTTGTCGGCATCCCAGAGACGCGTCTCCTGCACAATAACACCACCACTCTCCAGAATCGCTGTGTGGCGTTCGACCTCGTACTCGATAGCCTTTTCAACGTTCTTGAAGGAGTTCATATTCTTGATCTCGGAACGTGTACCATACTCCTCTGCCCCGATTAGCCGCAGAGAAACGTTGGCATCACAGCGAAGACTTCCCTCCTCCATGTTGCCATCCGAAATACCAAGATACTTGACAATCTGGCGCACCTTCTGCAAATAGGTTGAGGCCTCCTTCGGAGTACGAAGGTCAGGATAACTGACAATCTCAAGCAACGGCACACCACTCCGGTTAAGGTCAATATAGGTCTCCTCACCGATATCATGAATCGATTTTCCTGCATCCTCCTCAATGTGGATTCTGATCAGTCGGATCTCCCGTTTCCCCTCTCCAGCATCAATATGCACCATCCCTTCGCTGCATATCGGCTCTTCAAACTGGGAAATCTGATACCCTTTCGGCAAATCCGGATAAAAGTAGTTTTTCCGGGCAAGCACTGAATGGGGCGCTATAGTGCAACCCGTTGCAAGCCCAAGCTTCACGGCATCCTCAACCACACGACGGTTCAGTACCGGCAACGCTCCGGGAAGAGCAAGACAGACGGGGCAAACATTGGTATTGGCCGATTTGCCAAACTGGGCCGAACAGCCACAGAAAGCCTTGCTAACGGTATTGAGCTGACAATGCACCTCAAGACCGACCACTAATTCATACTTCATTGCAAAAATTAACGTTATTGAAAAAACAGCGGTGTGTATGCCCCAAAATCTTTCCTGCTTATAAAAAACTGCATGTCAGTACGGCTTATAGGAAAACTTCTGCCCGCCAACGGTTGCTTCAGCCATAACCCCGGCCTTGGGAAGAATAAAGACGGCTACACCGTTGGAATAATCCGTATTGGTTGCCATACCAGTCGTAACCATGATCGCCGTAACCTGGGCGCTCAACTGAAAATTTCCCTTTTTGAAATTTTCAAAGTCGTGTTTGCCCCTGAAAAAAATGATTTCAGAAAAAGACTGCCCACCAAGCTGCGGACCGACATTAAGCTGGGTGATCATTGATCGTCCCACAAGGTTATTTTGTTCATAAACATATCCCTTACCGCGTCCACCTCCCAAAAGCATGAAGCCCCCCCTGTAAACATCGGGAAAAACAACAAACCCATAAGCATTATCAAAAAAGCGGGAAAGCCCGGAATGTACCCTGAAAGAATCAACCGTCGTCCTCGCATGATCCTCTTCAGCAGGGTCCCATCCAGCCATCGCCGCAGAGCAGAAGACTCCTGCAAACAGAAGAGCAAGAGTAACAATTTTTATCATCTTCATCATTGTCGCCTGTTAATGGTTGTTTAATAAAAGCAAAGCATAGAAAACATACAATGATATGCAAGCTTCAATGTACGATTTTCAGCCGTAAATTCCCGCAACGAACCTGCGGCAGAACGCAGCCGCACCCAATCATACCGCTCGTAAGTGAGAGGCAAGGGTCTTGACCACCCGTTTTTTTTCATTATGCTTTGCTGTGCGTCAATCTCTTTGACGACATTTTTCACCACTTCTTGTATCTCAATCGCACTTTTTACCTTATCAGCAAAGGATAACCATTGGGAGCACTTTCCGTCGTGATCACTAAAAACTGAATCCTGTCCTGAGATAGATTCCATAATCATCCATCAGTCGGCCATCGTCAAATCCTTGCGCAAAAGCGAGGCTTGCAGAATAGCACGACTCAATACCGCCGAACCATAATCCCCCGCCGGCACTGCTATGCCATGCGCGGGAATCCTCGCCGTCAAGAAAGACCCTGCCGGTTTCAGCAAAGGCCAGTGGACCATACATAACCGGCACAAGAAACTTGAAGGTACCCAGGTAGAGCCGGAGTTCAGAACCGGCATAGAGTGATGCGTCTCCGGCAAAACGCTGCCGGTCATAACCCCTCAGCGAGGTAGAACCACCAAGAAAAGCCGATTCATAAAAGGGATAATCACCCCAGATTTTCTCACCTCCAAAGCGGAGAACAAGTCGTGAATAACGGGACGGAACCAGCGGAATATAGCTACGGAATTCACCGCCGATTTTACAAAAGGCATGTTCATTGGCAAAAAATTCCGGGTAGTATCTCCCACTGATATCCAGCATGATTCCGCTGAGTGCCGTTGTCTTACCGTCGGCAAGGGAGCTTGACTGCTTTATTGGTGAGAGGGCAATTTCGTCACCGCTATCGCGTGAATCATAATGAAATCCGATCTGAAAACTGCCGGCAAAATCATGGGCAATTCCAGGAACTTCCGCTCTGTGCAGCTCATTGAATGAACCCGGATCAAGAGTTGTGTCTACCCATTTTGCCCCGACTCCTGCACTCCCGTAATAGTTTTTATCCGTCGGATAACGCAATAACGCCCTGAAGGAGGTCGTTTGATTGAGAATTTCGAAATTATCTTCTTTGAGAGCGGTGCCATTATAGTATTTCTCGTTTCCAGGTCCGTAAAAATTAATGATATCAAGACCTGTCGTTCCTGCTTCAACAAGAAGAGATGTATTGCGGAAAAGCGACCGGAAATCGCCGGTGTAGTTAACTTTATAACGATAATTATTTCCAGTAGCGACACCTCCGCTCAGTTGCATACTGTAACGATAAGGGTTTGCCCTGAAGCCGTAATCCACAACAGTTGCTCCCAAGCCAAGAAATACTCCGCTCTCCGGCGAATAATCAACACCTGGACGAAAGCCGGTTTCCCTGCCAAAATCACGCACCATCAGATCATATTTTTCCTGATCCTCAACAGGAACCGCTACCGTGTGCCGGTCAACTGCCGTATGCTTTCCGGTGACAAATTTCGATTTGTTGCCATCATCATAGAAAAATGTCATGATTTTGGAGGTATCAGAATCTCTTGAGAGTACAGCCGCCGAATAATCTTCAAAGGTATCCTGCCCCTCACCGCCTATGACCCTGACGTTCACGCCCCCCTTGCAAACCGGCCCGTCAACAACTGCCCTGTCATCACCACCCTGCAGGTAGAGTCGTACCTCATTTGTTTCAAGTGGATTGAAAATGCGGGAATAGAAGGGCTTCCCTTTTCCAGCACCGGTATTGACATCCCTTTTGAAAATTGCAACCTCTATACGGCCATCCGCCGTACGATGTACCGTCGCATATTCAGATTTGTTACTGGCGTAGATATCCACATCTTCGGCATAGAGCGTATAGAGCTCCCCTGACGCTTTTTCAAGAAGATCTCTTCTCGCCCGCAGTTCACTCTCAAGCCGACCCCCCTCTTTGTCATACATTGCAGAAGGCATCTTCATGACGGCATCATGGATAACCTGATCGGTCAGTTTATGCTTGACATAGGTTGTAACAGCATCCCACTCCGCCCGGTCAATACCGGAGAAAAGACGCCGGTCAAGAGGACGACCAGAGAAGCTTAAATTTTTGATACTCGGATAATTCGGACCGAACGCGGTCATGTGGGGAACAACCCTGGTGATAATCCATGAAAAAACGCCGTCCTGCCGGGAAAAGGCGTGGTCCCTGTCTCTGGGAATGGGAAGCCATACTGTTTTCCCCTCTTTTTTATATCCAGCCCATTTCCACTGATCGGAGTGACGATCCCAATCGCCGATAAAGAGATCGAGCAACCTTGCGCGTAAATAGGCCGCGCAGTCAACCTGGTTGTCGTTATCTTTTTCAAGATTGTTCAAAACAGCATAGGTACCAGATATTTTATCCGCACCTTTAAAACTTGCCCCGGCGCTCTCGTTTTCGTTCGGACGCTCCTCTAATGTCCCCGCAAGACCGGCAAATTCATCAAAATATTCACCGAGACGGGCTTTGTCGTAAGGCAATACCGTAAATTCAGGAGCAACCGTATAAATGTCCGCAGCATCAAGCAATGGGGAGACAATGAATCCGGAAACAGGATTTGACGCTGTAACCTGGTCTTGCAGAACAGTGGCAACAACACTCTCCTTCAATTTTGGAGGCAGCCCGCGTGAGGGATCTTTGTCGAGAGATCGGAAACGATACTCCCTGCCATTTGCTCCCCTGAAACTCAACGTCATCGTCTGCAACCCACCCCCTTTTTCAAACGGTACCAATCCACCGGCAAAGGAGTTCAGATCAAGCACCGCCATCTCAACAGGGGTCGTCCAAAGTGATCGCCAATGGGTACCGAAGAGCAGGGTATGCAGCGCACCTGCTTCATAATCAGCACAGGGAACGACGCTCAAGCGCGTTTTACCCTCAAGCTGTTCAACCGGAATTTTCGATATTTTTGCGCTTGAAGTCGAGGGGAGTTCCATTGAAATAAGCACAAACGCAAGCAGAAAGGAAAAACCTTTACACAATAACCTCATAACATTACAGTAGCTAATGAATGAAGCCTTCCCTACTGACGGCTGAAACGAGATGACAATATTTTTCAAAACAAACAAATGCAGGCAATTACCCCCCGATTTCGATCTCGCGCTTCAGGGCTTCACGTTCGATTTCAAGGCGACGGATCTCGCGGTTTATCCGGTCAAGCTCTTCAGGACTGCTGTCGATTTCAAGACGAAGGCGTGATGATGCCTCATCAATCAGATCGATAGCCTTGTCGGGCAGAAAACGGTCTGCAATATAGCGGTTAGAGAGCTCAGCGGCAGCGACAATAGCCGCATCCTTGATTCGTACACCGTGATGGATCTCGTATTTCTCCTTAAGTCCACGCAAAATGGAAACCGTGTCTTCAACGCTTGGCTGATCGACCAGCACGGTCTGAAAACGGCGTTCGAGAGCGGCATCCTTTTCAATATGCTTGCGATACTCGTCAAGCGTCGTGGCTCCGATACAGCGCAGTTCACCGCGAGCCAGCGCAGGCTTGAGAATATTGGCTGCATCCATCGAGCCTTCGGCTGATCCTGCACCGACAAGCAGGTGGAGTTCATCAATAAAAAGAATAATCTCGCCATCGGACGACTGCACCTCACGAACCACTGCTTTCAGGCGTTCCTCAAACTCTCCGCGAAACTTGGCGCCAGCGACAAGCTGGGCAATATCAAGCGCAGCGATCTGCTTGCTCTTGAGGTTTTCAGGTACATCACCAGCCACAATGCGTTGTGCGATTCCCTCGACCAGCGCAGTCTTGCCGACACCTGGTTCACCGATCAGCACCGGATTGTTCTTGGTGCGACGACTGAGAATCTGCAAAACCCTGCGGATCTCCTCATCACGGCCGATAACCGGATCGAGTTTACCCTTGCGCGCCTGGTCATTGAGGTTACGCGAATATTTTTTCAGTGAATTATAGCTCTCCTCAGCGCTCTGGCTGGTCACGCGCTGAGTCCCCCTGATGGTAGAGAGCACCTTGAGAATGGAGTTACGGTTAAACCCCGCATCCTGCAACATCCGGGAAACAGGAACCCCGGCTTCACTCATGGCAATCAGGAGATGTTCCGAGCTGATATACTCATCCTTCAGACTTTCAGCCTCTTTCAGGGCAACATCAAAAACCTTGCCAAGATTCTGCGAAAGATACTGTCCCGTAGCCGAAGCTCCGGTGACCTTGGGGATTCTCCCGATTTCGCGGTCAAGGGCCGTTTGCAGCATTTCGGACTGAGCTTCGAGCTTCTGTGCTATCTGCACTGCAATACTGCTTTTATCGTCAAACATGACCGAGAGAAGGTGTTCCGGCTCTATTTGCTGATGCTGATGGCTGCCAGCAAGAGTCGACGCCGCCTGCAGGGCTTCCTGAGCCTTCAGTGTGAATTTGTTCGGATCAAACTGCATGGTTCTGACTGTTTTGTGAAACGTTCAGGATCAGGACTTTGAGCGCTGTGCGGAAGATGATTGTGGAATATTTTTTATAAACGCACCAACCACAAGCCGCAATATCTGGCTGCCCGTAGACAAGAGTTCAACGCTTTTCTCCTGTATGTGTCGCTGCGTATCAAGTTGCTCCTTGAAAAGCTCTACACAGTCAGGATCATAATCATCCTGACTCACATAAGCATCTATAACCTCTTCAGCTTCAGCAAACGGCATGTTAAAAACCTTCAATCCAAGCTTCGCCTTTTCAAAAGAGTCAAGAACTTTTTTTCCATTGCTCTGCTGCTCCATAACGTCTCTGTTTTTCGTCTGAAATGAACTGATTTTCCTTGATTGTAGAAGTTAATGTAATAATTTTTTCAACAAAAGGAGTAAAACCCTCCCGGATCGACTCTCCGGTGCACCCCTTACCGCAGCCTCCCTACTCCTGCTCCCGTGAACGTTTCAACAAGCAAAAAAACAAGACCTGCCGCAAGGAAATAACGATAAAGCGGTTCTCGCTCACCGGGCTCCATCACCCAGCGGGATGCCGCTGCAATACGGTTGATTCTTTCGGAAATCGCTCCATAAACCGTCTGATCGGCCCTGCTTCGAAAGTAAACGCCGCCAGCATCACGAGCCAGCATCTGCAACGTTTCAGCCCTGAAACTGGTCATCACCACCTTTCCGCGTTCATCGCGCTTGACTCCATTCCCGGCCTCTCCTTCAGGAATCACAACAGGCTTGTGCATGCCAACCCCTATCACAAAAAGATGAATACCTGCCTCTTTCAACTGCTGAACCGCTTGCTGTACCTCTCCGGCATGATCCTCCCCATCACTCAGCAGCACGACAATCTTCTCCCCTTTTACCCCTGATGCCATACTGCGTTCCGATTGCGGTTCAAGAAGCTTATCGGCAAGCTCAAAAGCGGCACGAAAAGAGGTTCCCTGCTCCTCGATAAGGTCGGGCGAAGCCATGCCAAGCAGAGCATCGAATGCCTCCTGATCAGTCGTGAGCGGGCACTGAACGAGAGGGCTGGCAGCAAAGAGGAGAAGAGCCCTCCGTCCGCCCGCGACAGCACGACTGATACCCGAAATCTCCTGTTTCGCCTGCCCGAGACGATCTGGCAGCACATCCCTTGCCCTCATACTCCGGGAAACATCAAGCATAAAAACAATGTCGGCACCTTTACGCAATACCGGGCGTCCGCCACTGCAAAACCGTGGGCCCGCCATGGCAAACAACAGCAACGCAATGGCGCAAAAGAGCAACACTTTTTTCACCACCACAATCCTCATCGGCATACCACGCATCATACCATCGGCCACCAGGTGCCCAACAACAGCCTCACGCGCCTGACGCAGCCTCATGAACCCATAGCCCAAAATCAAGGCAAGAGGCATCAAAAGAAGCAAATAGCCAATATTTTCAGGCCAGGCAAAACACATGGGCGCACTCCTGTTTCATCAGCATTTCAATAATCCATTGGCTATGGTATCCTGAGAAGTCGGGTATTTGACAAAACGGCCTCAAAAAAAAGCAGCACAAGTGCCAGCAGCAAAAGCTGAAAAAACAACCCTGAACGATGTTCCATAACCGGCCCGGCAAGCCGTTTTTTTTCAAGCCGGTCGATAGCTCTGATCGTTTCATCAAATGCGGCCGGATCCTCAACCCTGAAATAACCGCCACCAGTCGTTCGTGCAATCCCCTGGAGCGACTCCCCATCTTTCTGTGGATGAGTGCTGCTCTCTGCGGATTGATCACTGCGCTCTTTAACAACGTTAAAACCTGCATCAATAACATAAATCCTGATTCCACTCCGGGCGGCAATACCGGCAGCCGTTGCAGGCCCTATCTCGCCTGTATTATTTTCACCATCAGTAACAAGAAGAAGTACCTTGTGCAACGACTCCGATACCTTGAGCCGGTTGACCGCAATGAGAATCGCTGAACCAATTGCCGTCCCGTCCTCCTGTATCACTCCGGATGAAAGACGATCAAGCAACATGGCCAGTACCTCATGATCGAGCGTCAACGGGCACTGCGTATACCCCTTTCCCCGAAAAACCACAAGACCGATCCGGTCGTTCGAACGACGCAAAACAAAGCTGCGGGCAACCTCCCGAGCCGCATCAAGCCGGCTTTTACCGCCAAAGTCACTCTGAAGCATTGATTCCGAAATATCAAGCGCCAGCATCACGTCGATGCCCTTCGATTCAGCTTCAGTCTGACGAAAAAGAAGGTAAGGGCCCGAAAGCGCCAGAACAGAGAGCACAACAGCACTCCACCTCAGCCATTGCGGCAACTGATGCAACCAGCGGGGAGCTGCAAACCCGGAATCCTTCAGGCGCTCAAGAGCGGGAAAAAGAATGGCAGAAGCCCTGCCAGCACGTTCCAGCCAAGCCCTGAACCAGGCCGCCAAAGCAAGAAGCGGCAACAGCAAAATCCACCAGGGTTCCGCCAATTCAAGGCGAGGCATACTGCCAAACCACTCCAGCATAGGCATAATTTGTTTATCCCAAAAATACAAACTTCTCTGCAAACCGGCTCATCAAAATCAGGCGTTCGATAAACCTGATAATGGTTCATTGAAACAATCAACTGCTGAACAGCCTGTCGCTCTACCCATCTGACTTTGGTACACGGGTGGAACGGATCACTTCTGAAGCTTTTTTGAGTGACTGGCGTGACTCTTCGACATCAGGATGACAATCGGCAAACTTTACGAGATCGGCCTGTTTGAGAAGATTCATGATGCTTTCAAATCCCGCGACACCGATCTTTTTCAAGTCGCGCTCAATCTCTTGCGTTACGGCTTCAAGTGCACTGATTCGGTAGTGGTTTTCAAGAAAGGAGCGCATGATGTTACTGAGCTCCTCATAGCATTCGTGCGGAGGCATCCCTGCTGAAAGGCTTGAACCAAGTTTTCGGAGCTTCCGCTGGGCAACCTGTCCGGAATCAACCCGTTCAGCGCTGTTGCGCACCGTGCGTTTAAGCAGAAAAAGCAGCAGAAGCACCATACCGGCAACACCAAAAACTCCTGCAATAACGCTCATCATCAAAAGAGAGGGTATCGAGGGTTTCAGGGGTGGTTTGAGAGGTCTGAGTTCGCGCATGGAGGAGTCGGTAAGCACCCGAACAAAGAGTGAAGCAGAGGAGGTATAAGGCACTCTTTTTGTTACCATTCCCTGGAGATCCCGAAACACCACGGTAAAGGGCGGAAGAGGCTGCTGGCCACGACCAAAAACGGCAAGTTCAAGCTCGAATTCCTCCGATCCTGATCCGGAAGAGGGAAAAGAGGAGGAGTGTTTCCGACGGATCAGCTCGAAAGAGTGGCTGGCAAGGGAGTCACTCCGATCGAACCCTTCAAGTGCAGCAACCTCTTTCTGTGAATGATAAACCGTGATCAAACAGCGAATACGGTCGCCTACAAGAACGCTATCGGGGATAACCCTCACCGTTATCCGGGGCTGAACCTCTCCACTTGCACCGAAGAGTGAAGAGGAGGAAAGCATCGGGAAGAGGAAAAGCAGCCAAAAAAGAAGCCACTTCTGGAGCCCGACCCTCTGCAATTCAAAGCTTGCGTTCACGATTCCGGAAAAAAGAGTTGAGGTCGGCGGTAAAAGAGCGATCTGTATCGAGAAAAACCGAGTCGATGCGCATGCGCCGAAGCCGCTGACGGAGCTCGTCATGCTGCCGCGCCTGCTCCAGCCGATAGCGCTCTATTTCGCTAGGGCTTCCGCCGTCGATGGTGATCCGCAAGCCGGTTTCAGGCTCTTCGAGGTCGAGCAGACCGCTGAGAGGCAGCGCTTTGTCGAGCGGGTCACTGATGTGTACCAGAATAAAGTCGTGACGGGTATTGAGCAGCTTCATCCCTTTTTCGTAATCACTATCGACGAGATCGGTCAAGAGAAAAATAATCTCCTGCCGCTTGCGGGTATAACGGATAAAGGAGAGTGCCGCACCAATATTGGTCGTGCGGCTCCTGGGCTTCAGACGAACAAGTTCTTCAAGAATCACCAGCACATGATAACGCCCTTTTCGGGGAGGAATATAGGTTTCAACCCGGTCAGTAAAGACCAGAAGCCCGACCTTGTCGTTGTTCTGCAGAGCGCTGAAAGCAAGCACGGCACACACTTCAAGGGCAAGATCCTTTTTACTCTGCTTCCGGCTGCCGAAAAGCATTGATGCGGAGCCGTCTACCACAAGCAGAAGGCTCCGCTCGCGCTCCTCGGTAAAGAGCTTGACATAGAGTTCATGCTTCCGGGCGGAGGTGTTCCAGTCAATGGAGCGAACATCGTCGCCGTACTGGTATTCACGGACATTGCTGAACTCAATCCCCTTCCCCTTGAACGAGGAGTGGTATTCGCCGCTGAACAGCTCGCTGGCCATGCGCTTCGAGCGGATTTCAACCCGCCTTATGATATTCTGGAGCTCTTTCAAACGCTCTTCACTTTTTTCCATTGCCCTCCTCCGCTCTCATGTTACGGCCGTCAAAGTTATGGAACCTGCACATGCTGCAGGATCTGGCGGATAATATCGTCAGGTTTGATGTTGTCGGCCTCGGCTTCGTACCCCGGTCGTATACGGTGGCGGAGGGTATCGTAGGCAATCACCTTTACATCCTCCGGAGTAATATAAGCCCGATGCTGAAGAAACGCGTGTGCTTTGGCCGCCAGAAGGAGAAATATTGAGGCCCTCGGAGAGGCGCCATACTCAATCATTGCTTCAAGATTGGCCATGCCATATTTGCCGGGTTTTCGAGTAGCAACAACAAGATCAACAATATAGCGCTGCACTCTCGGGTCAACGTAAATCCGGTCAATCAGCGCCCTTGCTCTCGAAATATCGTGAAGCTGCACAACCGGAATAACTGGCAACTTGCTGGCGGTGGTCGCCGATTGCAGCATAATCTCAAGCTCCTCGTCGTATGAGGGATAATCGACAAGAATCTTCATCATAAACCGGTCGACCTGCGCTTCCGGCAAAATATAGGTACCTTCATGTTCAATGGGGTTCTGGGTCGCCAGCACCATAAAGGGCTCCTGCAGGGGGAAGGTCTGGTTGCCGATCGTTACCTGATGCTCCTGCATGGCCTCCAGCAGTGCGGACTGCACTTTGGCTGGTGAACGGTTTATTTCATCGGCAAGGATAACATTGGCGAAAACCGGCCCCTTGCGGGGATAGAATTCCATATCCTTGGGATTATATATCATAGTACCGATAAGATCAGCCGGCAACATATCCGGGGTAAACTGGATGCGCTGGAACTTCAGATTCATTGCCGACGCAAACGTCCTGATAATAAGTGTTTTGGCAAGTCCTGGCACACCCTCAAGCAGAATATGGCCATTAACGAGCATGGCAATAAAAATCCTTCTGATGACCTCATGCTGCCCAATAATGCGTTGCGAAAGCTGTTCCTGCGCATGTTCAATAAAACGGGAGGCCTCCGTTATCTGCTCTCCAAGCTCTTCCAGTTCTACTGCATGCTGCATGATGCCTCCTCTCTTGTGCTTGTTAAGGGAACCTGTTTTTTTCGAATCCATTCTCCTGCTGCCGCGATCCTCAAGCTTTCTTGAAAAAACCCCTGAAACCAAAAACCACCATGGCCAACCCGCCGATCGTTGCTGGCCATACATAAATATCAGGGATATAAAGCATGCTGTTGAGAAGGCCGAAATCAGGTGCAAAAAGAAGCATGAGGTTTGCACCAATGAGAATCAAAAGCACATGGAACGCGCTTACCTTTTCACGCGGTTTGCTATTATTGACCGGATTGTTAGCTTTGCCCATAGTTCTACAGAAAAAATTATACCATGAATATTTTAGGCATTGAAACCAGTTGTGACGAAACATCCGCAGCAGTGCTTTGTAGCGGAGCGGTACGGTCTAATGTGGTCAGTTCGCAACGCTGTCATACACTCTTCGGCGGCGTTGTGCCTGAACTGGCTTCACGAGAACACGAACGGCTTATTGTTTCAATTGTGGACGCTGCCATAACCGATTCCAATATAAGAAAAAATGAACTTGATGTCATAGCGGCGACCGCAGGTCCGGGATTAATCGGTGCCGTCATGGTGGGTCTCTGTTTTGCGCAAGGCATGGCATACGCTCTCAAAATTCCTTTTGTGCCGGTCAATCACATCGAAGCCCACATCTTCTCGCCTTTTATCAACGAAGGCACCTCTCTCCCTTCCCCTGAAGGAGCATTTGTTTCGCTGACCGTTTCCGGCGGCCACACCCTACTCTCTGTTGTAGAGCAGGATCTCTCCTACAGGGTAATTGGCCGGACACTTGACGATGCCGCTGGGGAGGCATTCGACAAAACCGGCAAGATGCTCGGCCTCCCCTATCCGGCAGGTCCGGTGATTGACAAACTTGCAGAGAAGGGAGATTCAGCCTTCCACCTCTTTCCACGGGCGCTCACCTCAACGTCGCAAAGCAGTAAAAATTATCATGGCAATTTTGATTTCAGCTTTTCCGGTCTGAAAACCTCTGTACTCACCTGGCTGCAGAAACAGACTCCTGAATTCATCGAAAGCCATAAAGCCGATATTGCCGCATCAATCCAGGCAGCAATCGTCAGCGTACTTGTCGAAAAAACCATTGCCGCAGCACGCAGTCATCGCATCAAGGCTGTTTCAATGGCCGGTGGAGTGAGTGCCAATTCGGCATTGAGAAAAGCGATGAAAACGGCTTGCGATAAAGCCAACATCATGCTGCATGTTCCCGCCGCCGTCTACTCAACCGATAACGCGGCCATGATCGCCACTCTTGCCAGCCTGAAACTCTCCCGAGGCATGAGAGCTGAATGCCGTTATAATATTGCGCCTTACGCAAGCTTTACCGCCGGAGCAAGGAGGGCGTGATTGAAATAGTTCCATAAATACATTACATTACCGCTCACGAAATAAGTTCGTTACGTTTTTTTAATATCCTACGACAACACCATGCAAAATACGCTACTCTCACTATTACTCTTTGCGCCTCCCGTTGCAGGCCAGGCAGCACCAAATCCGCTCATTCAAATTGTCCCGCTGGTACTTATCTTCATTGTTTTTTACTTCTTCATGATCCGTCCCCAGCAGAAAAAGCAGAAGGATCGCGAAAAAGTTCTTGACAGCCTGAAAAGAGGTGACAAGGTTGTCACCATCGGCGGTGTTCATGGTACCGTTGCCGGAATCGATACAGAGAAAAAAACCGTTCTTGTCCAGGTCAATGATTCCACAAAAATTACCTTTGACCGCACCGCTGTTGCCAATATTGAAAAACAGGAAACCGGCGATAAACTCACGACCAAGGAATGAGAAGTATCATGCAACCAGCAGCAGCAAAATTGGTACTGGAGAACGGCTCGGTCTATCAGGGAACCGCATTCGGCCACATCGGAGAAACAACCGGCGAAGTGGTTTTCAATACATCACATACCGGATATCAGGAAATTCTCACCGATCCCTCTTATGCTGGCCAGATGGTGATGATGACCTATCCGCTTATCGGGAACTACGGTATCAATCCGACTGATAACGAATCGGATAAAATATGGGCTTCGGCCTTCATTGTCCATGAAGTGTCGCGCATTCACAGCAACTTCGAGGCAACAGAGAGTCTCGACTCTTGCCTCAAGAGAGCTGGAGTCATGGGTCTTGCCGGTATTGATACCCGCAAGCTTGTGCGCGAAATCCGTGAAAAGGGGGCCATGAGAGGCGTTATTTCCGCTCTTGAAACAAACGACGAAAAGCTCAGGGAGAAGGCCCTTCAAAGCCCTGAAATGAGTGGCCGCGACCTGGTCAAAACCGTTACCACCAGCGAAAATTACACTCTTGAAAAAGAAAATGCCCGCTACCATGTTGCAGCGTTTGACTACGGTATCAAAACAAATATCCTGCGTATGCTGCAGGATGCGGGATGCCGTGTAACCGTCCTGAAGGCCGGAACAACAGCCGACGAGGTACTCAAGCTCAACGCGGACGGAGTCTTTCTCTCCAACGGTCCTGGCGACCCTTCTGCCGTCGGCTACGCCATTGAGACCATCAAGCAGCTTGTCGAGTATAACCGCACAACAAGGCCGTTGCCGATCTTCGGTATCTGCCTCGGCCACCAACTGCTCTCTCTGGCTTTCGGCGCCGAAACCTACAAACTGAAATTCGGCCACCACGGCAGCAATCATCCGGTTAAAAACCTCGCCAGCAAGAAGATAGAGATAACATCACAGAACCACGGTTTTGCAGTTGCCATGGAGTCACTGCCCGAAGAGCTTGAAATGACCCATCTCAACCTCTATGATACGACCGTTGAGGGGGTAAAGCACAAAAAACTTCCCTGTTTTTCAGTACAGTACCACCCGGAAGCTGCACCGGGACCGCACGATTCGCACTACCTCTTTGAAGAGTTCACCTCACTTATGGATTTAACTCAACCCATTATTCTGACGAGATGAAAAAAAGATTATTTACACCAGGGCCTACCCCGGTGCCTGAAAATGTCATGCTTCGCATGGCTGCTCCGATTATCCACCACAGGAACCCTGAATTCATGGAGATTTTGACCAGGATTCACGAGGATCTCAAGTATCTCTTCAGAACAACCCAGCCCGTCGTTGTGCTCAGTTGTTCGGGCACTGGCGGCATGGAGGCGACAATTTCAAGCCTTTTCAAACAAGGCGACAAGGTCATCACCGTCAATGCCGGCAAGTTTGGCGAGCGGTGGGGAGAGCTGGTACGCATCTTCACCGGCAACTGCGTTGAGGAAAAGGTCGCATGGGGTTCGGCCATTCAGCCTGAACGACTTGCAGAGCTGCTCAAAGAGCATCCGGATGCCAAAGGTGTCTGCCTGACCCATTCAGAAACATCAACCGGCACGGCTGCCGATATTCAGACGCTCAGTGCCCTGATTCGCGAACAGTCCGATGCGCTTGTACTGGTTGACGGCATTACAGCGGTCGGGGCTCACGAGTTTCATTTTGACGACTGGGGTGTCGATATCTGCATCACCGGTTCACAGAAAGGACTCATGATGCCGCCGGGCCTCGCACTGGTCGCCGTTTCAGAACGGGCGCAGGACATCATCAAGGGACAAAGCATGACGCAATACTACCTGAGCCTGAAACACGCTCTCAAGGCTCATGCTGGCGACGACACTCCCTTCACTCCGGCCGTTTCGCTTGTCATCGGCCTCGACGAAGCATTGCAGATGATCAAGGCGGAAGGCATTGAGCATATCTGGAAACGGCACGAAAGCCTTGCTAACGCCTGCCGTCAGGGGTGTAATGCACTTGGCATGAAGCTCTTCAGCAACTCCCCGTCGTTTGCGGTTACTCCGGTATGGCTCCCCGAAGGAGTAAAGTGGTCAGCATTCAACAAGGCGCTGAAAAACAGCAACGGCATAACGGTTGCCGCTGGCCAGGATGACTATAAAGACAAAATTTTCCGTATCTCTCATCTCGGCTTTTATGATGAGCTCGACATGCTGACCGTCATCGGTGGTATTGAACGTGCTTTGAAGGAGATTAACTTTCCGTTTGAAATTGGTGCTGGCGTCAGCGCTGTGCAGAAAGCATTTCTCGGCAACTGAGCCAAGGGAGTGCTTTCGCCATGATTCTGTTGCACACTCTCCTGCTTGTTTTTGCACTCGCGCCTTCAATGCAGGAGATGCTCAGCGAGTACCGTTTGCAGCTCAAAGCCAACGCACTCTATGAGCATCGTGCATACAGCGGAGCGGAAACTGTATTTCGCCGTATTGCAGCTCTACCTGAACAAAAAAGCAATGCATCTGCCAGCTTTAATCTCGCCTGCTCCCTCTACATGCAGAGAAAATATCCTGAATCGGCAACACTCTTTGCTCTCAGCACAAAGCCCGACAGCAAACAGCCGGAAGTGAGAGTGAAAGCGATCTTCAATGAAGGCAATGCACTTGCCATGATAGCTGTCGGAAACAACAGAAAAACAGAAAAACAGATCCTCTTCCGCCAATCGCTTCATCGTTTCAAGACGATACTCTTGACCGACCCGGGGGATAATGATGCAAAAATCAATTATGAAATTGTTCGCCGTTACCTTGATGAACTTGAAAGACCCGAACAGGCCTCTTCGTCAAAATCCGAAAAACAGCGCGCAACTCCCCCTCTTTCCGGCCTCAGCCAGAATACAGCAGAACGATTGCTTAAGAACGCCCAACAGGATGAGTCCGCACTGATGCAGCGCATCCCGAGAAAAGGGAACGCTACGACGCAAGGCGGCAAAAACAATCAGGACTGGTAAGGCGGGAATGCATTCACCAAAAAAGGTCGTCCTGGTTTTTCTTCCATCGGAAAGCGGTGTTGATGGAGCCCGCTCACTCTACGGCGCGAAGGAGACAAACCCTTTGTTCAACTGGTTCAACCGTTCGATCAGAACCATAATCAAGCAAAGCCAGTTTGCCATTCCACCGCTCTCGCTCATGATCCTCAGCTCTCTTGAGGTACCGGGAGTCGAGCAGTCGATCTGCGACATGCGCTTTGACCAGTTTCCCTTTCATCAAACCTGGGATCTGGTTGGCATCAGCGTCCAGACCGGAATGGCAAAACAGGCCTTTGCCCTTGCCGACAAACTCCGTTCTGCCGGAATCGCAGTTGTACTGGGAGGGGCTCATGTGACACTCTTCGCCGATTCATGCAGTCCCCACGCCGATGTTCTTGTACTCGGAGAGGCTGACGACCTTTGGAAGGAGGTGCTTGCCGACCTTGCAGCAGGCACCCTCAAGCCCCTCTATCAATCCAGCAGCTTTCCCGATCTCGGACTATCAAGGCCTGTCAGTAAACGGGCACTGATAAAAAGCCGCTATTTTACAACGAACCTGATTCAGACAGGAAGAGGGTGCCAATACAACTGTGACTTCTGCAATGTGCATCTCCTGAACGGCCGTACCCTGCGAAGAAGGGCGATTGCCGACGTGGTCAGCGAAGTTGAGCGGTTTCAGCAGCATGACAAAAGAATCTTCTTTTTTGTCGATGACTCCATCAATGCAAACCCGCTCTATGCCCAGGAACTCTTCCGTCAACTCACTCCCCTGAAAATCCGCTGGTTCGGACAAGCGACAACAACCCTCGGCCAACAACATGAGCTGCTTGAAACCTTCAACCACTCAGGATGTCAGGCGCTCCTGGTTGGTATAGAAAGCATTGAAACAAAAAGCCGGAGCGCCCATAAAAAAAACCAGAACAGGGCAGGAGAACTTGCCGGTGCAATTAAAAATATCAGAGCAGCAGGAATAAGCCTCTACGGGAGTTTTATTTACGGTCTCGACGGCGATACGCTCGATACGCCGGCAGCAATTCTTGATTTTATAGACGAAACAAGGCTTGACGTCCCCGGCATCAACATTCTGCGCCCAACTCCTGGAACACAGGTTTTTGAACGGCTCCGTGAGGAGGGACGCCTTCTCTTCGACCCACTCGACATCACCGCTTACCGCTACTCGTTCGGTCAGGAGATGCTGTACAAGCCTAAAAACATCCCACTCGACGCCTTTATCGAAAGCTACTCCGCCCTTACCCGGAAAGTGTTCAACACAAAAAATGCCGTCATCAGAGGCTTGGCTGCTCCACGAGCGAAAAGTGCAGTGATGCTCTTCAACCTCTTCTACACTCATCTCTACAATCTCTCCCGCCATGACCTGCGATGTCAGCTTGAAACAAAACAGAATGAAAAAACCATTTTGCCATACGCCAAATAATTTTTAAAATGAATGACAGTTTTTCTAACCCGAACCCGGTGCAACAATCTAAACCTGTATCAAAAATGACCATGAAGCCCTTTCTTCCTTTTTTGACCGTAGCTCTCTTTTTTCTCAGTGCCTGCGGCCTTGAAAAACCACCGGCCTCACTTAAATTTCCTGATGCAAAGGGAGAAGCCGCATCGACAGCCGCACCAGTAGCTCCGGCTGCAACGGCTGAGGTCCCCTCAGACCCGAAACTGGCAGCAGGTAAAACGGTTTATGACGCGAACTGTGCAGCATGTCACGACGCAGGCATGATGGGTGCACCGAAACCCGGAGATACCGCCGCATGGGCACCACGTATTGCGCAGGGCGCCGACGTTATGGCGAAAAATTCGATCGCAGGCTTCACCGGTAAAGTGGGAACCATGCCAGCAAAAGGTGGCAACGCCAGTTTGACCGATGCAGAGGTAACAAACGCAGTAGCCTTCATGGCCGACAAGTCAAAAGGTGCAACAACGAAAACTGAAGCCCCGGCACCGGCACCGGCAACAGCAGCCGCAGCAGCACCGGCACTGGCCGACGGCAAAGCACTCTATGACGCCAATTGTGCCGCATGTCATGCATCAGGCATGATGGGTGCTCCGAAACCCGGAGACAAGGCTGCATGGGCTCCACGTATCGCACAGGGAGTCCCTGTTCTTGTCAGCCATGCCACCGATGGATTCAAGGGCAAGGTTGGCATGATGCCGGCAAAAGGCGGCAAAGCAACGCTTACCAGTGCGGAGATATCAAGTATCGTCACCTATATGGCCAACAAATCAAAGTAAAGCGCAGAGCTCTTTTTCCCTGGCGGGAACTGGCAAAATCAGTTCCCGCTTTTTATTTCGAAATCATGTTAAACATAAAATATTCCTCATCCCATTTGGATTGATCATATTTTATTCGTATTAACAATTGTGTGAAGCACGAACACAAGCAAAAAATACCAGCCCATCATCCCAAAACCCGTTAAAGAGGAGTAACCCCTATGTCCCGTTTTATTTCAACCGCGATTTGTACACTCTTTGTCTGTTCAATCTGTTCTTCAGTAGCATCAGCAGCCCCCGACCTCGCTGCCGGTAAAAAAACTTTTGAAACCAGTTGTGTAACATGCCACAAAACAGGCCTGATGGGTGCACCAAAACTTGGCGACAAGGTGGATTGGGCACCACGCATCAAGCAGGGAGTTCCAGTACTTGTCAGCCATGCCGAAAAAGGATTTACCGGTAAAAAAGGCACCATGCCAGCAAAGGGCGGTACTGCAACTCTGAAAACTGCTGAAATCACCAACGCTGTCGCTTACATGGTCAAAAGTTCAAAATAAACATCGATCTCTCTTTTTCTGCCGCAAACCATTCCGGGAGATATTGATCGTATTATTTACTTTAACGTAATACACTTCCTTCAGACTAAACTCATTAAACCAGGAGTATACCTATGTCCCGTTTTATTTCTTCCGCAATTTGTGCACTTTTTGTCTGTTCAATTTGCTCCACTGTAGCATCTGCGACCGACCTTGCTGCAGGTAAAACCCTTTTCGATGCAAACTGTGCTGCATGTCACAAAACCGGTCTTGGCGGAGCACCTAAGCTTGGCGACAAGGCTGCATGGGCACCCCGTATCGCTCAGGGAATTGAGGTGCTTGTCAACCATGCCGACAACGGATATGATGGCAAAACAGGATCAATGCCGGCAAAAGGCGGTACAACTCTGACTACTGCCCAGATCGGCGATACAGTGAATTACATGGCCGAGCAGAGCAAATAAGCTCCACTCTTCTTTATCTTTATTGAAAAGGCGGGAAAACACCCCGCCTTTTCCGTTTCCCGCCCACTACCCCCATAGACAACGCACTCCCCTCTATCGATCATCAGGGCAGACCGTAACGATGCTACAGGATGGAAAATCGGCTGAAAAAGCGTAAATACAGTTATAGTAAGGTTTGTACACCAAAATTTGTTTTGTAATGAATAACCATCTTCGTCTTGGCTTTGTCGGAACAGGAAGAATTGCCCGTGCGCTTATTGCCGGCCTCAGCCAGAGAGAGCACACGGTTATTTTCGGCTTTGACAAGGAACCAGCCGCTCTTGCCTCCATTGCGGCCGATTACTTCCTTCTTCCCTGCCTCTCAATTGAAGAGGTTGCCCTGAAATCGCAAGTGATCATCCTTGCCGTCAAACCCTACCAGATGGAGGAGGTGCTCGGAGCATTGAAGCCCTCACTCACGACCAGTCATCTGCTTGTCAGCGTTGCTGCCGGAATTTCCTCGGAGTTTATCCGGAAGAACTCCGGCGAGAGCATGAGGGTAATCAGGGTAATGCCCAATACCCCGGCCTTTGTCGGCAAAGGGATGACCGCCCTGTGCCGGGGAAAAATGGCTTTGGACGACGATATCCTTCTTGCTTCTGAGCTTTTCAGATCCATTGGCCGGGTGGCCATTCTCGATGAATTGCAGATGGATGCCGCAACCGCCCTGTCCGGCAGCGGACCGGCCTACATGTTTCATATTCTTGACTCTCTGGCCGAGGGGGGGGTGCAGTGCGGCCTTTCACGCGAGGAGGCTCTGCTTCTTGGTGCACAAACCATGATCGGAGCGGCAACAATGGTGCTCTCCGGGCGAAAAGGCCCGGAAGAACTCAAGCAGGAGGTCACGACGCCAGGAGGCACAACAGAAGCCGGGCTGAAAATCATGGATGAAAAAAATATTCGGCAGATTCTGGTTGCAACAGTTGCCGCCGCTGCGGCACGCTCCAGGGAACTCATGAAATAATCGATATGGCTGCAAGCTTTGCTCGTTACCGCTACCGCTACCTGTTCATGCTCATCATGGTGGCCCTTTGCGCTCCGGCAGTTGCCGGAGCGTCAGAGCTTCAGGGAAACAAACCATTTCTTGCTTCCTCAATAAACAACAACCATCCCTTTGTGGGCCAGGAAATACTCCTGACCTATCGACTCTATTTCAGGGATATCGCACCGAAAATATCCAATGAAATGACACCGTCCCTTCAGGGTTTATGGGCAAGGGAGACCGGTGCTGAGCGCTTTATCAAAAGCATCCCGGCAACGGTCAAGGGAAAGGAGTTCAGAAGTGCTGTTGTCAAGCAATTCAAACTGGTACCGATCCAGAGTGGCAAATTTACGGTTTCAGGATACAGCATGCTCTGCACTCTGCCGCAAGATAATATTGCTGCCGACAAAAAAGAGCCCACCGGGAACTCTTTACGCATCACTGCTCCCCCCATTACCATCTCTGCCCGTTCACTTCCTGAACCGGTGCCTGAAAAACTCTCCGGTGCCGTAGGTATCTTCTCACTCAACCTTGTGGCAGACAAGGAGAAGCTCAAAATTGGAGAACCACTCTCCCTTAAACTCATACTCACCGGAACAGGAAGCCTCCTTACCCTTGAACTGCCCGGCATGCAACTCCCCGAAAGCTTTCGGCAAAACCCTCCGGAAAAAACGACAACCCTTATAAAAGAGTCTGAGACCACCTCTGGTTCCACAACCTCAACAACTCTTGCCTGGCCTCAATCAGAGGGTAATTTTCAGATCCCGGCAGTATCCCTTGTTGTGTTCAACCCTGACACACAACAATTCAGCACACTTCACTCAAAATCGCTTGCCATAAGAGTCGACGCAGCAGGACTGAACGCAACAGGAGAACGAGATAAACCTCTTAACGGCTTGTCAGAAAATAAAAGCACGGTAACGACTCTCTTCTCAAAGGTCACCATTGCATTCCTCTTGCTGATAAGCTGTGCAATAATTGTACTGATCAGAAAAAAACAGCTCACCGGTACAAAAAAAAAAGGAGCCGGGGAGGTGACTGAGCAATCACCTGAAATCGGAAAATCTGCCAGAACCATAAAGCAGCAGCTATTGGCCCTGCTTTCAGAAACAGGTGTAAAAAGTCCCGGAAGCATGACAAGGATGGAATTGCACGATGCACTGCAAGAGATGAACATCCCCGATGAAACCCGCTCAGAACTCCCGGCAGTACTGGACTCGCTTGATAAAATTCTCTACAGCCCAGCCAAAGAAAAAGAGAGTCGAATCCCTGACTGGATGACGACAAAGGTGAACGCTCTGCTGCGTGATTTAAAAAAAGCTTGCTCATCGCGCTGAAAGCGCAAAAACCATTAAGAAGGAAACCCGATTACTCCGGCAGGCCGAAAAGCGCAATCGCACGTTCAGGATAATCGGTGATAATCCCATCCGCACCGATCTGCTTCATAGCAAGCATCTCTTCTGTCCGGTTCACCGTCCAGGGTATCGTCCCGATACCCTCGGCATGGAGAGTTTCCATCATCGCCCGGTCTACAAGCGAAAAATGGGGATTGAGATAGCCAGGGACAAAGCCAAGTTCCCGAAAAATTCCGTCGGCAGTTTTCGATTCCTCAATCAAAAGGCCATAGCAGAGCCTTGGGTTCAACTTCCACGCCTCCCGAACCACCCGGCAATCAAAAGACTGTATTCTGACATGCTGCGATAACCCTGCGGCTTCAACAAGCTGGAGAACAAGTGCTGCATAATGGTCGGGAGGCGGATGAAAAAAAACCATCCTTGTCGGACCATGACTTTATTTCCAGATTATAGATCATCCTTCCCCTCATAGCCGACGATGCCATAAAAGCCTCCACTTCCCGGAATACCCTGGAAAGAAGCGGCTTGACGGCGACAACACGCACCTGCCCGGGAAAGGATGGATGAGGCAGACCGCAGTCAAAAGAGGCAATATCGGCATAGTTCATCTCATAAAGAAGATAGCGCCCATGCTCGTCAATGCCGAGTGGACGACCTTGCGGATCAGCACAAAGGGGAGCAGAAAGCCAGGGGTCATGAGAAACGACTATCTGGTGATCTTTCGACACCAGAATATCAAGTTCCAGAACCCTGATGCCAAGAGTAGCCGCATAACAGAATGCCTGCAGTGTGTTTTCGGGGAAAAGGGATCTGCCGCCGCGATGAGCCTGTATTTCAAACGACATAACGATCACTCTATTGCCACCATGAAACAACCGTATTGCATTGAGCAACCAACCTTTTTTGAGCGGTTACAAGAGTTCAAAAAAAGGCACGAAACCATCATTACCGGCAAAAGCACATTGCAAGTAAAAGCATTAAAAAAACAACTTCCTGCCAGGGGCGTTATGGGTTGCGTTTGCCGGAAGTAACTCGGGATACCTTGGAAAAACTCTTCTTTTTCGGTTTTCTTTTCTGGAGTTTGTTTCCATCCGCACTTTTTGAAACGGAATTGCCAGCACCATTCACACCGAAAAACGGCGACGGAGCTTTGCTTCTGTTTTTGTTAAACCGGTTTTTGCGATACTTTTTTTCAAGGTCGGCATAGGGACTGGGTGGCTCTGGAGAGGTATTGTGGTTATTAAAATTCGGTTCGTCAATGACCTCATCAACATCATCCAAAACCACGTCGGGATGAACTTTATTAAGCAAGTTTTTTCTGTTTATGTTCAACAAATCAAGAGCGCTTTTTTTTACTCAGGATTATTTCTGAAGGGAGCTTAATTTACGATTTTTGAATCAAAATACAAGAAATAGTGTTATCCATAGATGCGAGAAGAGGCTCCTGACAACGTTTTTGCGTTGCTTCCTGTCTGTTTTAGTGTTAAATTTTATGAAATTTTTAATAAAAAAATGGAGCCCTACAATGGATATTCGCAGATTGATTCTTGCCGTGATTCTTCCTCCCGCATCAGTCACCAACAAGGAGGTCGGGACGGTCATGCTTACCGGACTTCTTACCGCGCTCGGCTGGCTGCCCGGTGTTGCCTTTGCACTGTTCATGATCAACCAGGAAGGACGCCAGGCAAAAGCCTGACAAATCGCCAGCTATGCGCCAGGAGAAAGCAAAACCCGGCGACAAGAATAATGGTTGCTCCTGATGCAATATCAAGCAGGCAGGAGAGCCATAACCCGCAGATGCTGAAAAAGGCCGAGAGTACAACGGCCCGAATCATCATGCCGGGCAGACTGCGGCTCTGCATCCGCGCAATGGCCGCAGGAATGGTCAACAGCGCTATCACCATCACAATACCCACAACACGCACCATAACGACGACAGTCAACGCAATCAGGCATAGCATCAGCAGATAGAGTGCCGTCGTTTTCAGTCCCGACACGGCGGCATACTCCTCATCAAAAGAGATGGCAAGAAACTCCTTGCTGAGCAGCCATACCACGGCAATAATCAGCAGATCAAGCAGCATGATCATCCAGAGATCAAACGAGGGAACCGTCAGAATATTGCCGAAGAGATAGCTGAAAAGATCGGGGGCATAGCCCGGTTTAAGGCCGATACAGATCACCCCGACCGCCATCCCGACTGCCCAGAAGGTTCCGATTGCGGTATCCTCCGCAACCTTTGCCTTTTTGCTCAACAGACCGATAGCAAGGGCTGCGGCGAGACTGAACGGTATAACGCCGAGAAGCGGATTGATTCCAAGGTAGTAGCCAAGCCCGATACCTCCAAACGCCGTATGCGCTATACCTCCACTGATAAAGCCTATCTTTTTCACCACCACATAGGTGCCAATGATACCGCAGGCAACACTGGAAAGGAGCGCTGCAAGAAGGGCGTTGCGCATGAACTCAAAAGCAAATATCTCCTGTAGCATACCGTTTGTGCTGTTCAAGGATTCAAAAAGACGGGATTCTGCGCCGCCACCCCTGCAAGGCTCTCCCTGCCAGCAGTTGCACCCGGCTCATGCAGCTCAAGCGTGACATTCAATGTGGCAACTTGTGTAACATAACGACCTATAAGTGCGGTATCGTGCGTGACAAGAACAATGGTGAGCCTCTCTTTCAACTGCTCAATCAAATCATAAATGGTGGTTTTCATCTGCGGATCAATACTTGCCGTAGGCTCATCAAGCAGAAGCAGTTCCGGCTCTCCGGCAAGCGCCCGTGCAATAAGTGCCCGCTGCAACTCCCCTCCCGACAAGTCGCCTATCCGGCGCTCAATCAACCGCTCAAGGCCAGCCGCATGGATCGCCTCATCAACCCGCGTTCTGTCAAGAGTGTTATAATGCTGAAAAAGTTTTTTTTTCGACAACCGTCCCATCAGCACAAGATCGCGAACACTGATTGGAAACTCACGGTCAAAAAAAAGCCGCTGGGGCACGTAGCCGATGCGACCCGGGAAGCTTCCTGGAAGCCCGCCAAAAACCCTCACACTCCCGGCAGAAGCGTTCTCCAACCCGAGAATCACCCTGAGCAGCGTCGTTTTCCCCCCACCGTTTGGGCCGACAAGTCCAAGAAAATCACCCTCGCCAACCGACAGTGTCACGTTTTCAAGCACCCTCACACCGCCCAGATCGACTGAAAGCTGGTCACATGCAATTACAGGGGGCCTCATTGCATGGTTTCAATAAACGCACTTGTCGCACGTCGTAGGTTATTTTGATAATCAGATGAGAGTGGGTCAACACTGCGGGTCTTGCCGCCGATTTCGAGCGCTATGGTTTGAGCCTGGGAAGAGCTGAACTGTGGAGAGACAAAGACGACGGTGATACGATTTGCCTTTGCTTGTTCAATGACACGCTGCATCTGCCGCGGTGTGAGCGTCTTGCCCTCCTCCTCAACGGCGATCTGCTGAAGCCGGAATGCCTCTGCGTAATAGCCCCAAGCCGGATGAAAAACCAAAAAACGCCTGTTTTTTAACCCGACAAGCTTTCCCTGAATCTCCCGGTCAAGCAACTGCAGTTCAGCCTGAAGCTTTGCCGAGTTTGCCGCATACTCAACCCTTCGAGCCGGATCAGCAGCAGCAAGCGCTCGCTCAACATTCCTGGCAATGATCATTCCATTTGTCACAGAGAGCCAGTAATGAGGATCATAACGCCCATCCTGATGCGCCGATCCATCATGCTTGACTGGAAGAAGGCGAATACCCTCAACACCATTACAAACCTTCAGGGAAGGGTTGATCGACAAAAAACGCTTCATCCAGTCCAGCTCAAACTCAATCCCTGAACCTGCCTTGATAAAAAGTGCAGCCTCACCAAGTCGGGCCATCTGCCGGGGGGAGGGCTCATAACTGTGCGGATTTCCGCCTGGTGGCACCATCACCGATACAGCAACATGAGAACCACCAACTCTTTCAGCAAAATAAGCGAATGGCGCAATAGAGGCAACAACCCGGAGCTTTCCCGTTTCGGTTGGCCTGGTGCACCCGTTCAGAAAAAGGGCAAGAAACGGAACCAGAAAAAAGAATTTCCTCACGATCTTCACCATACAATCCATATTTACCCTTTAATGCCGGGGGATGGGACATTTATCATCCCTCCCTGAAGATACAAAAAAAGGTTGCGCTGTTCCGTCGAAGAAGAGCCGGCAGTAATAAAAAGATGAAATATATTGCCGCCGGAAGTACATTCTCTCACGGCAGCCTGTTCAGGGCACTTACTGTAGCCTTGATTGAGGCAAGACTGATATTCGAATCGATACCGGCACCAAAAGAAACCCGTCCATCAGCGCAGCCGATCTTGATATAGGCTATGGCAAGAGCTCCGGCACTGCGCCCGATAGCATGTTCGGCATACTCGTCAACGCTGAAATCGAGACCACTCTCCCGGATAAATCCCTTCACAAATGCATCAAGAGGGCCGTTTCCCTGTGCCTCAAAGCTGAACTCCCGCTCTCTGGTCTGCACAACGCAGTTTATGGTGGTATCCTCTTCATCCTGACGCCGGGGCTCCTCGTCATCCCAACTGATATGGCACTTCTTGAGGGTAACCGGCTCGCGAAGTTTCACATATTCTGTATAAAAAAGCTCATGAATCTGCTCCACCGACAACTCGACACCGGTCGTGTCAGCAACTGCCTGGACCGATTCGGCAAAATCAGGCTGCATCCATTTCGGTATCTGAAGACCGTACTCCTGCTCAAGCACATAAGCGACGCCACCCTTGCCAGACTGACTGTTGATACGCACAATAGCCTCATAGTTGCAACCAACGTCCTGGGGGTCAATCGGCAAATAGGGAACAGCCCAGAAGCCACCGGGTGACAGAGGTTGCGCTTTCATTCCCTTGCTGATTGCGTCCTGGTGCGAACCGGAAAACGCTGTATAGACCAGCTCCCCCGAATAGGGATGACGAGGATGAATATCCATACGGGTACAGCGACGATAGACCTCGCGTATGCGCGGGAGATCGGAAAAATCCAGTTCAGGATCGACTCCCTGGCTGAAAAGATTCAGCGCCATGGTCACAACATCCATATTCCCGCACCGCTCGCCATTTCCGAACAAGGCTCCCTCAACACGGTCAGCACCGGCCATCACCGCCAATTCAGCCGTAGCCACAGCCGTACCCCGGTCATTATGGGCATGAACGCTGATCAGTACCGCATCCCGCGCCTTGATGTTGCGACAGAACCACTCAATGCGGTCAGCATAGATATTCGGCTGCGACATTTCAACCGTTGAGGGCAGGTTCAGAATGATTTTTTCATCCTTCGATGCTCCCCATGCATCCATAACCGCATGGCAGACATCAAGCGCATAGTCGAGCTCCGTACCGGTAAAACTTTCCGGACTGTACTCATAACGAATTCCTGCATTGCCGCACGCATCCTTCAGACGACGAACAAGCGCCGTCCCTTCGATGGCAATAGCCTTGATCTCCTCCCGGTTTTTGCGAAAGACCACATCCCGCTGCAAGCTTGACGTCGAATTGTAAAGGTGCACTATGGCATGTTTCGCTCCACTTATGGCATCAAACGTCTTGCGGATCAGGTGCTCCCGCGCCTGGGTCAGTACCTGAATGGTAACATCATCAGGAACAAGATGCTCATCAACAAGCCTGCGCACAAAGGCAAACTCTGTCGCCGAAGCTGATGGAAAGCCAACCTCGATCTCCTTGAACCCTATGGAAACCAGAAGCTGGAACATGCAGACCTTTTCCTCAACACTCATCGGTACCGGAAGAGCCTGGTTACCGTCACGAAGATCGACACTGCACCATATCGGTGCTTTTGTGATGCTTCTGTCAGGCCAGCTCCTTGCGGAAATGGCTACCGAAGGGTATTTTGCGTATTTTTGATACTTCATCTTTTTCATGAATGCTTTTCCTTTTTGTATCCTTTAAACGAAAAAAGCCACCTACCCTGGGAAGGTGGCGGCTTTAACAATGTTCACTCTGGCTGACAAACGAACTAAAAGACACCTCCCTCCGGGGCCACAATGCTAAGAAGCAGCAGGGCCAGCACAGACAGAAGGTTATTCAGGTTCGTTGCACGCATGGGTCAGCACAGAAATTCAACCGTTCAATTCATAAGCTTTCATGGAAAATAAAAAAATTGCCGAAGCTTGCAATGCAAACCGGAACATTTTCTTTAGCACTGAAATTCAGGACATATAGCCCTTTTCGTAAAGGAAATCACCGTTCGGTTCCGGAGTACAATAAAAACGAGGGTTTTAACGAGACTGGCCTGACCTGTTCCGTATAATTCGGAAAATCTCTTTTTTGTTACCCGTTCGAAGCATCATACTGCGCCACTGGCTGTCAGCAGCCATTTTACTGATGGCTCCAAGAAGTCTGATATGACTGTTCGGATCTGACAGTGGAGAGAGCATCAGGAATATTATCCGGGCGGTTTTGCTTGATTCCCGATCATAAATACCAATTTTGTTGACACCGATGGCAACAACCGGTTTGTCCAGATTTACGAGTCTTGCATGAGGAATAGCAATTTCATCCCCGACAAATGTACCACCCTGTTTTTCCCGTTCAAGGAGGCTCTGGAATGCACTTTCCTCATCAATTCCCGGATTTGCCAGGCAACATTCGTGAAGAAGCTCACGAAAAGCATCCTCCTTTTCCAGAACACGCTCCCATAAAAGGACCCTTGCATTCCGGATCGGTTCTTTCCATTGATTCTGCAACTGCTTTGATGTCGAAAAAGTCTCCTTAATACCGGAAAAAAGTTGCGCAGGCGTTTTTGGTTCTTTCACAGCATCCTCTTCTCTTGTATCAAGGACAATCACGCTGATGCCCCGGCATTCACTGATTAATTGCTCAACAACGGTTTGCCTACCCATAAGGCGCTGCCAAAATAACAGTTTTCGTCCTGAATTACCGATAATGATATGTCCGACACGATACTCCCTTGCAAACTGCAGAATGGTCTTCACCACATCATCTCCCTTGTAGGTAAATACGGTAGCTCCGAGTTGCCGGGCAAGGGCAAGGGTATTGGAGAGTAACCGTTGTACCCTCGCATCGATATTGGCTGGATTGTCAGAAAGGGTTTGAACATAGACTGCATACCAGTTTCTGTTCAGTCGTCCTGCTATACGAGATGCGTAGCGCAAGATTGCTTCACAGTTCCGGGTTTTTGAACTGAGACAAACCATAAGCTGGTCGGGATTCGAAACAGATTCATCATGAAACTGGTTACGACGCTTCGAATCAAGCTGTGCCGCAAGTTCCCTGAGAGTAAGTTCACGAAGCTGCTCAAGGTTTTCCGGTTTAAAAAAGTTGGACAGTGCAGCTCCCGAATGACCGGGAAGATAGACCTTTCCTTCTCTCAGACGCTGTCGCAGATCATCGGTAGTAATATCGACATTGACAAGCTGATCGGCCAGAGACAACATACGATCGGGCACCCTTTCCTTGACCTTCACACCGGTTGCATGTTCTACCGTTTCATAAAGGCTCTCGATATGCTGGATGTTCATGGTCGAAATCACATGGATACCGGCAGCAAGAATTTCTTCAACATCTTCATAACGCTTGGAATTTCTGCTTCCGGGAATGTTTGTATGTGCAAGTTCATCGACAAGCACAACAAATGGACGACGCTGGAGGATCGCATCGATATCCATTTCTGTAATTTCTATCCCCAGGTATAGCTGGCTTTTCCGCGGAAGAATCTCCAGTTCTGCAAGCAGGGTTTCAGTCTCCTTGCTTTTATGCGTTTCTACAAAGCCGACAACAACATCAATACCATTGTCATTGAGACGACGTGCTTCCTGCAGCATCTGCCAGGTTTTGCCCACTCCTGCACAGTAACCAAGATAGATCTTGAGTTTACCTCGTTGTGAGCACTGAATGAGACGCAGAAAACTGTTGGCTCTGTTGCTCTCCATAGCTTACGTACCAAAATAAAATTGGATGTTGATATTCATTTCATTATACAGATACCAGCCCATTCCGCAAGCGCTGCCAGAATCAGAAAAATGAATATCCCGATATACAGGTAATGGTACACATTCATGCATCGCCTCCTGCCGTTTTTTTGCTCATCTGTTTTTTCGAACAGGCAAAGTGAAATAAAAAACCGAACCATTGCCTAAATCACTTTGTACACCAGCCATTCCACCATGAGTTTCAACAATTTCCTTGACAATCGAGAGCCCGAGACCGATACCACTCTTCTCTTGCTGACCTGGAACCCGGTAAAACTGTTCGAAGAGATGCTCAAGATGCTCCGGTGCAATGCCTGACCCAGTATCGGCAACAGAAAACCTGATACTATCGAGTACTTCAGCAGCACTGACTGTTATTTTGCCACCAGGTGAGGTAAACCGCAAGGCATTTGAAAGAAGATTGGCAAAAACATGCCGGATACTCTCGATGTCGGCCATAACGTCCGGCAATCCCTCTCCAATAGTATTGACAATCGAGACTCCCTGATCACGGGCTGCAACAAGAAACGGCTCGGTACCCTTACCAATAAGAACAGGAGAGACCGGCAGAATATTCAGATGAGCTTTTCCGGACTCAATACGGTTGATATCGAGAAGATCATCCACAATATGCACCAAACGCTCACTTTCCTCACGCGCAGCAAGGAGCAGCTCCGCCTGTTGTTCATTCAGGGAACCGATACGCTCTTCAAGCAGAAGATGAATAGACATCCTCAGCGAAGTCAACGGGGTTCTCAACTGATGAGAAACCGTTGCAATAACACTGCGCTTCAGTTCAAGCTGCTCATGAAGCTGTGTAACATCCCTGAAAATCAGAGCTGTTCCGATAACATCACCGTTTTCTGTACCAGAAGGAACAGGTACTGCTATGGGTTGAAAAAAATATTCCCGATTCCCGGCAAAATGCTGAACGAAACTGCTACCATCTTCTGATTCCACCACGGGACCCTTCCGAAAGCTTCTCTGCAGCAACTCGGTCAGCCATGCAAAGCCAAGATCGCGAACCTTAACACCGGGCTTGAGACGAAAAAAATGTTCGGCACTCTCCGTTGATACTTCCACACATCCGTCAAGATCAAGCACCGCTATTGGTGATGGCAGCACCTTGAAAACCTCCTGCGTGGCCCTTCGTGTCCGGATCAGGGTTTCCCTGTCGCGTTTGCGCATTTTGCGCAGGGTTGCCGCCATTTCGTTAAAAGAGCCGGAAAGCTGGCCGATTTCATCCCTGGAAGCGGTATCAAGTACAAGATCAAGATTTCCCTTCCTGATCTCTTCAGCCGACGCTATCAGCTTTTTTATAGGCATAAGAATCCATCGGTGCGACTGATAGCTGAAGAGCAGAGCAAGAATTGTACTTGCAAAAATTGCCGCAAGCATGATATTATGTGCCGATAAAGCCATCATCCTTGCCTTATCATTTGCATCATTCATGTTTTGCTGGTTCATTTCGAGAACCTGACGCGCCAGCAGTTTTATATCACGGAACAGAGGCTGAAGCTCTGAAAAATAAAGCCTTTCTCTTTCAGCTACAGAAACTGATGAATCTGAAACACGATCAATCAACCCGGTATATCGTTCAAAAAGCATCTGAATCTTGCGGGCTTTTTCGTGCTCTCCCGGCAACGTAATATTACCAAGCTCTACACGCAGAGCCGTTCTGAAAGCCTGTTCATACTCCCTTACTGTACCGACGCCCTCATGGTCATGACCAGCAAAAATAATCAGCACTCCGCTGTCAATGCGCTCCAGGGATTCGGTCATCTCCTGGCAGGCAATAACGCTACGATAGTTCTGTTTAAGAATAACATCAATGGCACCACCAAGCGCATCAATCTGGCGGATGGTAAGTACACCCATTGCTGCAACAATAAGAAGCAGTCCCCCGAATCCAAGAACAAGTTTTTGCCGAATACCGATCATGAGCAACTTCCTGACAGATATGGATGCAAACAGCGTATCGAAGCTGCTTCTTATTAAAAAAACAAGAGGGTTTGAAAAGCCTACCTGAATTTTGCAGGCCCAGCAAGAAACGTCGCCAAGCAAAACAGCCGTTATACCTTGACCGGTAAAATCACAAAGGGAATACCGTGCACATAGAGATTCCGCTGTATGGCAAAAACGGTGTAGTTGTGCAGCCACCGATCCATCAGCGACTCTTTGATAAAAACGAGCTGGCCCCCGAAAAAAACAATATTCGGAAATTTTTCGGTAATTGCCGGAACAAGCTTGTTGACCTCATCAACCACATCGGTTCCAAGAGAATAATATGCCTCGGAATAGTACCCATGCTCGTTCATGTAGTCCACATATTTCGACGTTTCGTTGCGCACAAAACTGCCGAGATTCTCAATTTCATCAGCTCCCTTGAAGTTCCCCGCATCAATAGAGCCTATCTCAACAAAAACATAATTTTTATAACTATCGCCGAACAACCGGAAAACACTGAACAGCGTATGCAGGCCCAGTCCGTTAAAGCCGCTCACCAGAATAGCCGCAGTTTTTGCCTTAGGATCAAAAACCGGCAGTAAACAAGAGCGATCGCTCTCCTTGTCGTGAACATCTGTTCCTGTCAGTACCGCCGCCTCAACAATAACATCAAGCCGTTTCAGGGTGTGAGCGGTACTGTTGTAATGACCTTTTATAAAAAATGCCGCCAAAACAAGAAGACCCGTTATCACCATGGTAACCCACCCACCTTCATCAAACTTGAGCACAAGTACCGAGATCAAAATAAAGGTCGTCAGCATCAGACCGATGCCATTAATCAGCAGTTTCCTGCGCCATTTTTTTTCTGTCTCCCTTTTTGTCCACCAATGCCGTACCATCCCAAGCTGTGAAAGGGTAAAGGTGATAAAAACATTGATACTGTAAAGGACAATCAAAAAATCAACCGATCCATTTGAGGCAAGCATCATGATCAAGGCCGCAGTTCCCATGACAAGAATTCCCTTTTCCGTCACAAGCCTGTCGCTCAGCATGGCAAAACGCGCAGGCAACCACTTGTCGAGCGCCATATTTGCCAGAACCCTTGGTCCGTCAAGAAAACCGGTCTGCGCAGCAATAAAAAGCAGAACCGCTTCGGAAAAGAGCGTTACCCAGACAAAACCAACACCGTAAAACCCACCCCATGATGCCGTGACCCGCTGAAACAGCATTGCGTTCAGAGTTTTTCCAGGCATATCGCGGACATCAAAAAGAATGTAGGCAAGCATAAGCCCCATAACCGTCAAGGAAAGAGAGATCGCCATATAGCGCATGGTTTTCTTTGCTGTCGCAACTTTCGGATCCCGCAAAACGGGAAGACCATTGCTGACCGCCTCAATACCTGTAAAAGTACCAGCACCCAGACTGTAAGCCTTCATGACAAGAAAGAGCACTCCGAAAACCCCCATCGTATGAAATGAACTGGTAAGCTCACGTCCTGTTTCATGATAGACTTTGCCAAAATCCGCAAGATGAGAGAGTACCGCATAAACAATCACAATCAGGTGGGTAGCAACAAAGAGCAGAAAAACCGGAACGAGAGGCATCACGGCCTCCTTGATCCCCCTGAGGTTCAGCAGCAGTAAAGCGGTAACCCCGAATACCGCAAACCACAATTTATAGCCAATCAAGCCGATGGGAAGAAAACTGAAAATGGCATCCGCGCCACTGGCAATCGATATGGTAATGGTGAGCACATAATCAATCAGGAGCGCACTTCCTGAAATAACGCCCATCTCCGGAGAGAGCAGTTTACTGGCAACCAGATAGCCGCCACCACCAGATGGAAACAGTTCAATAATATGCGAATAACTGGATGCGATAATGAGAATGGTAATACCAGTGCCTATGGCAACAAAAATTCCAAGTGTAGGATGACCCTGGAGTGCCTTGAACGCCTCAGGTGGCCCATAACAGGAGGAGGAAAGACCGTCCGAACCAAGTCCCACCCACGCAAGAAATGCAGTCAGCGCAAGCTGGTGAAAAATCCTGTGATCCCGGAAATCACGTGCACCACCAAGAAAAAATGTTTTTAACTGCCGGAATGCTTTATTCGCTGTCATAACTGTAATACAAAAAATTTAACCCCCTGTTGAAAGCTTGTTGTTCGCCCTCCCTCTTTCAAGGAGCTGGATCAAAACAGAAACAAACGCCAAAATCCAGATCAACCATGCGGTTGCAGCCTGCCTTTAAATCACAAACATAAGGAAAGGGTGCCATAGGGCATATTGCGGAACACAAGGGTAGAAGAGAGAGCGCATTGAATTTTGCAAGGCGGCCCGAAAGAGTCAAATCCTGTATTGTTTCCGCTTTCTCCAAAGGGTTGCCTGGTCTATACCCAAAAGCTCTGCGGCTTCCTGAAGGGATTTTGATGACGCAAGAATACGGCGGATATGGTTTTCTTCAATCACGTCAAGAGTAAAGGGATCTCCAAGGCGGACAGGATTCGCTTTGGAGAAAATCTGTTCTGGCAGAAGCTCTACTCCTATTCGATCTGTTTTACTCAAAATCACTGCGCGTTCAAGAACATTGCGCAACTCACGGACATTGCCTGGCCACGAATAGCTTCGGAGTGCAAGCAGGGCACTTTCGGTAAATCCATCAAGGTTTTTGTGGTTCTGGGCAGCAAAAAATTGCAGCAGACTCCCTGCAAGCTGTTCAACATCGTCAGGTCTTCCTGCAAGAGGCGGCAGATGAATCTGGATAACATTCAGTCTGTAAAAAAGGTCTTCACGGAAACGCCCCTCCCTGACCGACTTCTCAAGATCCATATTGGTAGCGGCAATGATTCGGACATCAGCTTTGCGTGTCTGATGATCACCAATCCGCTCATACTCGCGATCCTGAAGAAAACGAAGAAGTTTGGGCTGAATTGCAAGAGGAAGATCTCCTATTTCATCAAGAAACAATGAGCCCCCTTCACCGGAAGAGACCCGTCCCGGATTATCCCTGACCGCTCCGCTAAAAGAGCCCTTGACATGGCCGAAAAGTTCGCTTTCAAGGAGATCACAACTTAACGATGGACAGGAAATCACCCCGAATGGTTTTTCTGCTCTTCTGCTCCAGTTATGCATTGATCGGGCAAGAACCGTTTTTCCCGTTCCGCTCGGACCCCGTAACAGCACAACCGCTTCAGAAGAAGCAACCTGACGTGCCAGCTCGACTACCCGCTGCATGGCAGGATAACGGGAGGTGAATGTTACTTCCGGATGCATGCGCCTGAGATCCTCCTGCAACGAGGCAATGCGCTGCTCCATACCGCTCACTGCGGCAAGACGCTTGATAACCAACTCAAGCTGATCGGGTGTAAACGGCTTCGGAATATAGTCTGCGGCACCCCTCTTCATGGCTTCCACAGCCGTGTCGATAGAGGCATAAGCGGTAATAACGACAACCTTGATCCATGGACAGGCATCCTGGAGCGACTGCACCACGTCAAGACCATTTTCAGTTCCCAAACGCAAATCGATAAATGCAAGGTCAAAAAGCTGCAACTCAGCTTCAGCAACAGCATCACGAGAGTTGCTTACCGCTTTAACACTATAACCGCGCGATTCCATAAAAACCGTCAGTGTCTTGCGGATATTTATTTCATCATCAACAATAAGGACATTGAGCATAAGGCATTTCCCTGCGAACGTCGTTGGCACCTTCTCCCCGCCTGTCCGCAAATATCACGCATAATCAGGTTAATACCAAACATCGCAGGATTCAATTTTTTTATTCAAACAACTGTTCCGGATACGGACAGATGGAGTATAGCGAGACGCATAACATTGATGACAAAATTAATTTCGCACATTCAGAATGATGATGTAAAAACAATAGCAACAGAGATGGCTCTTGTTCTCATGCCGAGCTTGTTTTACATATTTAAAACGTCAAAACAACAACTGTTATCTTGTTTTTTACGCTCTTTTCGACTAACTTAAACTGTGGAAATAATTTCTGCATCCAAAATTAACCGTGGTTTCATGAAAGAGGTTCGGCTGCTGGCAGTATGAATTTTCTTATTAACATAAAAGGAGATGTGAGATGGAACCTGTAAATTTGACCGCAATAGTCGGAGTCATCCTGGCTTTGAGCATAGCTTCGGAGCGGCTTGTTGAAATTATCAAAAACCTCATCCCATTTTTGAACTCCAAAAATTCAGATGCCAATGCGGAGGGATGGCGGTGCGCTATTCTACAAATTTTAGCTGTTGCGGCGGGCATTATTACGGCTTTTTTGGCACAGGACTACATGCCTGCAGAGATGTCAAAAATATCTGGAAATTGGTCGGTAATCGGTCTTGGGCTTTTAGCGAGTGGCGGTTCTGGATTTTGGAATTCAATCCTTACGTATGTCACTCAAATAAAAGAATTAAAGAAGACTGATGTTATAAATAACTCAAATAAAGGGTCAATAATAGTTGGTTCAGAAAACGGATAAAATCGGAGACCACAAAAGTATTTCCTAAACTTTTGTTTATCGGGTTTATGGGTTAGGGGCTTGGGTGAGTAAAACGAAAAAAGGCACTACACCGAATTGAGTGTACTGCCTTTTTTGTGCTCCGCGGGCAGGACTCGAACCTGCAACCCTGCGATTAACAGTCGCATGCTCTACCATTGAGCTACCACGGAATCTGTATCAGCATTATTCTCGCTGATGGGGTGATAATATACACCGGTTTTTATGAAAAACAAATCTCAACAGGCTTTTTTTGTGCATTTTGTTCAAAGTTGTGCCACAAGCGCTTTTCATTTTCCATAATAATTTTTGTACATTGGTTCTCTTTTACTGAAAAGATGGTCTATGCATAAAGATAAATCGCTGATAGAGATTGGATTGGGTGCTCTTGCGGAGGGAACCAATGAGTTCAATTTCACCTGCAAGGCTGCGGATTTCAAGGGCCGGCAGTTGGCTGATGCCGGTTTTACCGGGCAAATAGAGGTCAATGTTTTTGCTGAAAAAAGTGATGATGAGGTAACCCTTACCATCAACACTTCGACTGTAGCTGATTTCACCTGCGACATCTGTCTTGCTCCAGTATCGAAAAAGCTGGCCGGAACGCTCGTGCTGTCGTATCTTTTCGGTACCGATGGTGATGACAATGGTGATGGTGAGTATATTCGCCTCGACAGAAATGCTGACAGCATAGACATTACCGGAGAAATTTGTGAGACACTGCTGCTCTCGTTACCCATGAAAATAACCTGTACAGATAATCCTGATTGCCGGCTTTACGGCAACCGGGAACAAATGAATGAAGATGAGGAGCCTCGGCCCGGCAGCGTAACGTCGTGGCAGGAGTCCCTTGAAAAGCTGAAAAACAAGTATCGTTAACCGACTATAAAAGAGTACCACCATGGCAAATCCTAAAGCCAAAATGTCCAAATCCCGACGGGATAAAAGACGTGCCCAGTTCAATGCCCGCACCAAGCCAGCAACCACGGTCAACTGCCCAAACTGCGGTGAGCCGACCCTTCCGCACCGTGCATGCCGTCATTGCGGTCACTACAGGGGCAGATGTGTCGTCAACAAATTGGCAAAGAGCTGATTTAACCAATAAAACAAGACAAAAACCCCATCATGTTGACCATTGTTGTTGACGCCATGGGCGGTGACCACGCTCCCGCCTGTGTGATCGAGGGAGTTGTACAGGCTTTGCAGGAGAGCGGTAACAGATTTGAAATTGTGCTGATCGGCCAGTCTGAGAAAGTTGAGCCGCTGCTTGCCGCCTGCGATACCAGTGCGCTTAACCTGAGATTTCTGCACGCTCCTGAAGTGGTCACCATGGAAGATATTCCTGCAACGGCTGTCAAGACAAAGCAGAATTCGTCGCTTGTCAAGGGCTTGCAGCTCTGCAAGGCGAAAGAGGCCGACGCCTTTGTCAGCGCAGGCAATACCGGTGCGCAGATGGCCGCTTCACTTTTTGTGCTGGGGAGGATTTCCGGAGTACTTCGCCCCACTATTTACGCCTATTTTCCACGTCTTGGTGAGGGGTTGACCAATATTGTTGATGTGGGGGCAAATGTTGACTGCAAACCTGAAAATCTTGTCCAGTTTGCCGAGATGCTGACCATCTACCAGCGCTATGGTGCCGGAATAGAGAAGCCTCTGACGGGACTGCTCAATATCGGAGAGGAGGAGGGCAAGGGCACGGAGACGCTCAAGCAGGCTTACTGGATGCTGAAAGAGGCTGACCAGGCGGGAAAAATAACCTTCCTTGGCAACATTGAGGGGAACGACATTCTGAAGGGAAAGGCCACAATCGTGGTGTGCGACGGTCTTGTAGGCAACACCATCCTGAAATTCGGTGAAAGCATTCCTGAATTTCTGGGCACACTCTTCAAGAGCTCACTGGAAAAACTTGTTGCCTCCGGCCAAATGGAGCACGAGATCGCAAAGTTGACAACCGGCCTCTTCAAGGGAATGTTTGAGCCTTTTGATGTCGAAAAATTCGGAGGAGTACCCTTCCTTGGCGTTGATGGCATCTCCATTGTTGGTCATGGTCGCTCCTCTTCGAGGGCAATCAAGAACATGATCTACATGGCTGAGCACATGATTGAAAGACGGGTCAATGAACATATTGCGGAAGTCCTGTCAGAAAAATAGTACGTTTCCACCTGTAGATCTCTGCAGTAAGGAGGGCACCACCGGACTGCAAGGGCAATTTTTGTATTATCCTGCATGAAATAACTGCATAGAACGCATGAAAGCTGCAATTACGGCAACCGCCAAATATTTACCGCCCAATATTCTGAGCAATCATGACCTTGAGCTCATGCTTGAGACCAATGATGAATGGATTCGTTCAAGAACAGGAATCAGCGAGCGCAGGATACTCAATGACCTGGAAAAACCAACTTCGTACATGTGCGGGGAGGTTGCCCGGCAGCTTCTTGAAAAAAGGCAGATAGATGCCACAGAGATAGAGCTGATTATTGTGGCCACCATGACCCCCGACATGCTCTTTCCCTCTACAGCCTGTTTCACGCAGAAAATCATTGGAGCCAGCAATGCCTGGGCCTTTGACATCAATGCTGCCTGCTCCGGCTTTCTCTACGCCCTGAACGTCGCATCGAGCTTTATCGAAAGCGGAGCCCACAAAAAGGTGATGGTCATCGGTGCCGACAAGATGTCGTCGGTTATTGACTATACCGACCGCTCCACTGCCATTCTTTTTGGAGATGGTGCCGGCGGCGTCATTCTTGAACCGGCAAAAGAGGAGGGATACGGCATTCTCGATACCCGACTCTACGCCGATGGAACCAACGGGACCGATCATCTCCTCATGCTGGCAGGCGGCAGCCGCAATCCGGCAAGCCATGAGACGGTTGATAAAAAAATGCACGCTATCCGCCAGGATGGACGCCAGGTCTTCAAGGCCGCAGTCATGGCCATGGCAGAGGTTGCCGGTGAAATTATGAGCCGCAACAACCTTACAGCGGATGATGTCGATTACCTTGTACCCCATCAGGCCAACCAGCGAATCATCAACGCCACAGCAGAGCGGATGGGCGTTGACGAAAAGAAGGTTGTTTCGAACGTCGCCCTCTATGGCAACACGACGGCCGGTACCATACCGATCTGCCTGGCCGAACTTGACGAATCGGGAAAACTGCACACAGGCTCCAACCTGGTGCTGGTCAGTTTTGGCGCTGGCTATACCTGGGGCGGCATCTACATAAAATGGCAATGAGCTGAACCATTCACCTTTTTACTGAACAATCGCATTCATGAAGGCATTCGTTTTTCCAGGACAGGGTTCACAGTATTGCGGCATGGGCCGGGACATTTTTGAAACATTCCCTGCTGCCCGCGAGATGATGGAACGGGCAAACACCATCCTCGGCTACCGAATCACCGACATCATGTTTTCGGGCAACGAAGAGGAGTTGCGTCAAACCCGATATACCCAACCAGCCATCTTTCTGCACAGCATTGCTGCAGCAACCCTGATCGGCAGAGGAGATACGGCCATGAGTGCCGGTCACAGCCTCGGTGAATACAGTGCGCTCTGCTTTGCAGGCTCTATCAGCTTTGATGATGCCGTCCGCATTGTGGCAAAACGGGGCGAGCTGATGCAGAATGCCGGCAAAGAAAATCCCGGAACCATGGCCGCCATTATCGGCATGCCCGACAGCGCCCTTGAGGCTCTCCTGGAAGAGGCCGGCAAAGAGGGAATTGTTCAGGCGGCCAATTTCAACTCTCCCGGTCAGGTTGTGCTCTCCGGAGAGATTGCGGCAGTCAAAAAAGCCATAGAGCTGGCACCCTCCAAAGGGGCCCGTATGGCAAAAGAGCTTGTCGTTTCAGGAGCCTTCCACTCCCCTCTCATGAAGCCGGTCGAAGAGGAGCTTGCTGCGGCACTTGCAGAGATTGAGATAAAAGATGCTGAAATACCGGTATGCATGAACGCCGTTGCAGCGCTGGTAACCGACGCCGCTGAAATCCGCAAAAACCTGATCCTGCAACTGACCAGCTCCGTACTCTGGTCACAATCTGTTGAAGCGATGGTACAGGGAGGAATAAGGGAGTTTGTTGAAATCGGCCCGCAAAAAGTGCTGCAAGGGTTGATCAAACGCATCGACAAAACCGTCGCCATCCTTGGCATCGACACGGCGGCAGATCTTCTGCCTCTGGTTTAAGAATTGTATTCATTTGTGTGCACGAAGCCATTAACATCAACCGACAGAAACCATGTTTGAAGGAAAAATTGCTCTTATCACCGGAGCTGCAAGAGGGATCGGGCAGGCTATCGCTTTTGATCTGGCTGCAAGAGGCGCAGACATTGTTGTATGCGATATCAAGGCCGAATGGCTGACGGAAACAGCCGAAGGTGTTGAAAAACTCGGCAAAAAGGCCTACTGCTTTGCGCTCGATGTCACCAACGCCGAGGCCGTGCAGAAGGTTGTCAACGACATTGCCGTAGCAACGGGGAGAATCGATATCCTTGTCAACAATGCCGGCATCACCCGTGACGGACTTCTGATGCGGATGAGCGAAGAGGACTGGGATGCCGTACTGACGGTCAATCTGAAAGGAACGTTTGTCTGCACCAAGGCGGTCAGCCGCATCATGATGAAACAGCGTTCGGGCGCCATCATCAACATCGCTTCAGTCGTCGGACTCATGGGCAATGCCGGCCAGGCCAACTATGCCGCATCAAAGGGAGGCGTCATTGCCTTCACCAAGTCGGTTGCAAAAGAGCTTTCATCCCGCAACATCAGGGCCAATGCCGTCGCACCAGGATTCATCTCCTCGAAGATGACCGACGCACTTTCCGATGAAGTTCGCCAGAAAATGCTCGAAGCCATCCCGCTCTCCAGCTTCGGCACGCCGCAGGATGTAGCCAATGCCGTTGCATTTTTGGCCAGCGACCAATCCTCCTACATCACCGGCCAGGTCATCAGCGTTAATGGCGGCATGGTTATGTGATTTGGGCAAGCCTCTTTTCTTTGTATATTGTCAGACTTTTTGAATTTTTTTTAGCCACGACCAACATTTAATCAGGAGAACACGCTATGACCGAAGCAGAAATCAAAGACAAAGTATACGATATTATCGTCAGCAAGATGGGCGTCAACAAAGATCAGATCAAGCTGGAATCGAAATTTTCCGACGATCTCGGTGCTGATTCACTGGATACCGTTGAACTGATCATGGAACTTGAAAGCGAGTTCGGCGTACAGATTCCTGATGAAGATGCTGAAAAGATCGGCACCGTCCAGCAGGCTATCGATTACATCGTCAAAAAGAAGTAAGCAACACCCCCAAGGAAAGCAGGCAAACGGAAAACCAGTTAAATCAGAACCTATGGCTCAGGATCGCAAAAGGATAGTTGTTACCGGGATAGGAGTTTTAACTCCTGTAGGTCTTACCAAAGAGGAGTTCTGGCAGGCGCTCTATGAAGGAAAAAGTGGTGCCGCGCCGATCACCTATTTCGATACAACCGATTTTTCGACAACCTTTGCCTGCGAACTTAAGGGATTTACCGCTTCCGACCATATTGACAGAAAATCTGCCGACCGCATGGACCCCTTCTGTCAGTACGCAGTTATTGCAGCCAGCCATGCACTGAAAGATTCAGGACTTGATCTTGCGGAGATTGATCCGCTCAGAATCGGTGTGGTGCATGGATCGGGCATCGGGGGAATGACCACCTACGAGCAACAGTTCAAGAATTTTCTGGAACGAGGCCCGAAACGGATCAGCCCCTTCTTTATCCCCATGCTTATCCCCGACATTGCTGCCGGGCAGATTTCAATCCGCAACGGACTCCGGGGTCCAAACTATGCAACAGCTTCCGCCTGCGCGACATCGCTCCATGCCATCATGGACGCCTGTATGCTCATTCAGGCAGGTATGGCCGACTACATGGTTTGTGGCGGATCGGAAGCGCCGATAACGCAGATGAGCGTTGGTGGCTTCAACTCAGCCAGGGCACTCTCTACGGCCAACGACCGGCCACAGCAGGCATCCCGTCCTTACGACCGTGACCGTGACGGCTTTGTCATGGGCGAAGGTGGCGGATCGCTTGTTCTTGAAACACTTGAATCGGCAAAAGCCCGTGGCGCCAAAATCTACGGTGAAATCGTCGGTGTAGGAGCAACCGCCGATGCCTATCACCTGACTGCGCCGCACCCTGAAGGCATAGGAGCAGTCAATGCCATGAGAACGGCACTCGCCATGGCAGGCATTACGCCCGACCAAATCGATTATATCAATACCCACGGAACCTCTACACCGCTTGGTGATGTGGCCGAAATTGCCGCCATCAAGACCGTTTTTGGTGAGCACGCCTACAAGCTCAGCATCAGTGCAACAAAATCCATGACCGGCCACCTGCTCGGCGCTGCCGGAGTTGTTGAATCGATCGCCTGCCTGCTTGCCATGCAGCACCAGATCGTTCCTCCGACCATCAATCTTGACAATCTTGACCCGCTGGTTGATCTCGATGTAACACCGAACACACCAAAACCACGTTCTATCGAATATGCGCTCAACAACGGTTTCGGCTTTGGCGGGCACAACGGCTCGCTGATTTTCAGGAACGGTTCATCGATCTGACAAAACCATTGCTGCCTGTGGAGCAATTCTGGCATAAGCTGAAGACATTGGCATTTCATCGATCGGGGGATAACTCTGAGGATTCGGTGCACAGGATTTATGGGACAGAAGCAACTTCTGGAGCTTACGAAACCGATACAGCCCTTTCGCCGGAAACTGTGGTCTATCTGCAACGGCTTACAGGTGATCCGACCAGCAACCTGCGGCTCTACCAGACGGCTCTGACCCACCGCTCGGTTGTTCATGACCCTGCCACACCCACCCTTGTCGAATCCAACCAGCGCCTTGAATTTCTTGGCGACTCGGTACTTGGCATGTTGATTTCCGAATACCTTTTCAGAAGCTTTCCCGAAAGTGCCGAAGGAGAGCTTTCAAGCAACCGCGCCAAAATTGTCAACAGCAAATCCCTTGCCGGGTTTGCCCGCAGCCTGCAGCTTGGTGACTACCTCATCCTCGGAGAATCGGCTGACCACCATAAAATCCGGAGCAGCGAGTCCGCCCTTGCCGACGCCTTCGAATCGCTCATTGGCGCCATCTATCTCGACAAAGGCATCCAGGCCGCTTTCGATTTTGTGATACGCCATATCATCGAGCATGTCAATTTCCAGACGATTGTGGCCGCTGAACACAACTACAAAAGCCGCCTCATCGAACACACCCAGTCGAACCATCTTCCGCCACCCCTCTACACCGTGATAACCGAAACCGGCGCAGAGCACGAAAAGAGCTTCACCGTTGGAGTAAGCTGCTCCGGCGAGCTCCTCGGCACAGGCACCGCCCAAAGGAAAAGAGATGCCGAACAGCTTGCCGCAAAAGAGGCTATGGAGCGCATTCATCTCACCCTGAGCTAAAAATCTTCTCTCTCAGTAGGACTACTTTTGCGTAATAACGTTAGATTATCTTCGTTAAGTAGTACTTTCTTTCTAACAAACACCATGACGAGAAGCGTCACCATAAGTCTTTTCCATTAAGCTGTATTGAACAGCTATAGTACGTATTCAATAAAAGGATGAACAGATGCCAACTATCTCAATGTTTTTCGGAATCCTGATTTCAATTTTTTATGGCGACGATGAACAACACCATACTCCGCACGTTCATGCACGATACCAGGGAAAAAGTGTCTCGATAGCCATTGAGGATGGTAGTCTTCTTGCTGGAAATATCCCCCATCGGCAGCTTCGGATGGTTCAAGTATGGATAGACATTCACAGAGAAGAGCTTATGGCTGACTGGGAACTTGCATGCGCCGGTGAAGAGCCATTTCGGATCGCACCACTTCAATAAAGGAGGATATTATGGAACAACTTCTTGATGTTATAAAGGTAACAACTCATACCAACTACACCCTGGAACTTGTTTTTGAAAACGGAGAGAGGAGAATATTTGACATGAAGCCATTTTTAGACAAAAAACCCTTTACCAAACTCTGCAACTCTCAGCTCTTCTTCACAGCTTCTGTCCAGTACGGCACGGTCGTTTGGCCGGGCAATCTCGATATTGCACCGGAAACGCTCTGGAACCGATCTGTGCCTGCGTAAATCCGGATCACTGCGAACCGGCCTTTCTGTTGTCTCTGGCCAGCAAGCTCTGGCGGTTATACAGATCGGTTTTAATCGTTACGGCAAAGGTGGAGGTTCCAGCCGTTTGTTGCAGTTTGCTTCATGTACCAGAATCGAAGCGATACATCCTTTATTTTTTCAATCAATAAGCTGTGATAACCCAAGAGAATACCAGCAAGCAAGGCCTGCTCCGGTAATTTTGCCACAGGATGTGGCAAAATTGTCTGGGAGACCGAATAGTATTGCTAACTGAACTGCCATCAATAACCTGTCATCAGCGCTCTGCATGGTCTGAGGTTAACCACACGAAAAAATAATTCACCACTCAGAAGAGTATACTTTCCTTATCTTGGTTTTTTGTAATATTTTCGCAGTAAGCAAAACTTTCCCCGGTTTATAAAGTTCTTGTATTACACCAAAGCGATTTTATTATCCAACGTATTTAAGAACAACACTCTATCAGGTTTCATAGAACGGATCATGAAAGAAAAACTGATTTTTGAAATTTCCCGCAAAGGGCGCAAAGGGTACAGTCTCTGTGGAAACCAGTTCCCGGAACTTCCGCTGGAGAGCATTCTGCCTCCAAAATTTTTGCGCACCACGCCTGCCGAACTTCCCGAGGTCTCCGAAAGCGAGGTTGTGCGTCACTTTGTGCGCCTCTCAAACCTGAACTACCACGTTGATAAAAACATGTACCCGCTGGGAAGCTGTACGATGAAGTACAATCCCAAGATAAATGATTATACCTGTGACCTTCCGGGCTTCAGCGCCCTCCATCCCCTGCAACCTGGCGAAACAACCCAGGGTGCACTTCAGCTCATGTATGAACTGGCCGGGATGCTGCGCGAAATTGCCGGAATGGCCGCCGTTACCCTGCAACCTGCTGCAGGTGCCCACGGTGAGCTGACCGGTATACTGCTTATCAAAAAGTATCATGAGTCGATTGGCTCTAAACGCCACAAGCTGCTTGTGGTTGATTCGGCCCACGGCACCAACCCCGCCTCAGCCGCTTTGGCGGGGTACGAGATTATCTCCGTCAAAGGCAATGCCGACGGACGCACCGACCTTGACGATCTTCGCAGCAAGCTTGACGGTGATGTTGCCGCACTGATGCTGACCAACCCCAACACCATCGGCCTTTTCGAAAAAGAGATCCTCGCTATCTCCAAAATGGTGCACGACAACGGCAGCCTGCTCTACATGGATGGCGCCAACATGAATGCCCTGCTCGGCATTGCCCGTCCCGGCGATATGGGCTTTGATGTGGTACATTACAACCTGCACAAAACCTTTGCCGCTCCCCACGGCGGCGGCGGCCCCGGCAGCGGCCCGGTCGGCGTCAGCGAAAAGCTGCTCCCCTTCCTGCCCATACCGGTTATCGTCAAAGAGGGCGACGCCTACAAACTCTCGTACGACCGTCCTGAAAGCATCGGAAGGATGATGAATTTCTATGGCAACTTCTCCGTGCTGGTCAGGGCCTATACCTACATCCGTATGCTCGGCCCCGACGGGCTTCGCCGGGTTTCGGAAAATGCCATTATCAATGCCAACTACCTGCTGAGCCTCCTGCTTGAGCGCTACGACCTCCCCTACCCGAAAACGGTGCTGCACGAGTTCTGCCTTTCGGGAGACCGACAGAAAAAGGCGAACGGCGTCAAAACGCTTGATATTGCAAAAAGGCTGCTCGACTACGGCTTTCATGCCCCGACCATCTACTTCCCGCTCATCGTTAGCGAAGCGCTGATGATTGAGCCGACAGAGACCGAATCGAAAGAGACGCTCGACGTTTTTGCCCGGGCACTGCTCGCCATTGCCGACGAAGCGGAAACGAATCCGGCCCTTGTACTTTCAGCCCCGGTAACGACGCCGGTCAAGCGGCTTGATGACGCGATGGCCTCAAGGCAGTTGAACATCTGCTGCTCACTCTGAAAACAGCCGTTCAGGCCAATGAACATGAGGGGGCATTGACGCAAATGGAGAGATATAATCCCGAAGCACTCTTGCCCCCATGGCTCAGGGAGCTCTCCACAGAAAAGTGCGGAGCACTCCCGTCGGACGAGGAGCGCATGAGGTTCGCCATCGGACTTGCAAGGCAGAATGTGCTCCACGGAACCGGAGGCCCTTTTGGTGCTGCGGTTTTTGATTGCTCAACAGGGCGGCCCGTGGCTGTCGGAGTCAATCTGGTTGTCGGGAGTAACTGCTCACATGCACACGCCGAAATGGTGGCTCTTGCCATTGCCGAGCAGCGACTCTCCTCATACACGCTGAACCGACCCGGCTTTCCCCGCTATGAACTGGTCACCTCCTCGGAGCCCTGCGCCATGTGTTTTGGCGCAATCATCTGGTCAGGAGTGAGCCGTCTGGTGTGCGGAGCCCGCACCGCCGATGCGGAAGATGCCGGCTTTGATGAGGGAGCGAAACCGGAGCGATGGATTGCTGAACTTGAAAAACGGGAAATCGAAGTGCTAACCGCTCTCTGCCGTAGCGAAGCTTGCGAGGTTCTGCAACTCTACCTTGACAAGGGCGGTATGCTCTACAATGGCCAGCCACGGCAATAGCGTGCCCAACACCGCCACGGCACCGCAATTTTTTATAACAAAAGCTCTTCCGCAATCCGGAATAATGGATTGTCGGGATTTTTTTTACTTTTCACCTGTAACCCGACGCTCTTCACCGATAAGCAACAGGGCCAGAAAGAACGATATTTCATGAAAACAAGATACTTTCATCCTCTCTTTTACCTCTTTATTCTTCTGCTCATCACCTCTGCGACGTCGGACGGGTCAGCAACAGCAAAACCCGGAACGGAAAAGTGGTGTGCCCGGCAAATTTTCAGCCGTACTGACTCCGGTATTGAGGAGAGCCTGAAAAAGATGACACTCCCGGAAAAGGTTGGCGAAATGCTTATTGCACAAATTGAGGCCCATTACAGCGGCAGTGACGACAAAGCATATCAGCTCATGAACCGTCTGGTGCAGGAGGGCAAGGTCGGAGGCATCATGTTTCTCAAGGGCGATGCCTTCAGCGCCGCCATGCTCGCCAACCACTTTCAGTCGATTGCCCCGCGTCCCCTCCTGATGAGCGCCGATATGGAGCGGGGTGTCGCCATGCGTCTGAGCGGGGCGACCGAATTTTCGCCAAATATGGCCGTTGCCGCGACTCAGGATAGTGAACTCGCCGAAAACATGGCAAAAGCGATAGCCGAAGAGGGCAAACTTATCGGCATCCACCAGAACTATGCCCCGACGGTTGACCTGAACATCAACCCGCTCAACCCCATCATCAACACCCGTTCATTTGGCGACAGCGTCCCGCTGACCATCAGCATGTCGAACGCCATCATCAAAGGGCTCCAGTCGAACGGGATGATTGCGACGGCAAAGCACTTTCCGGGCCATGGTGATGTGACCATCGACAGCCATGTCTCGCTCCCCGTCCTTCAGGTTGACCGCCAGCAACTGGATGCCTACGAACTGAAACCCTTCAGGGCCGCCATTGAGCAGGGCGTCATCAGCATCATGGTCGGACACATCGCCATACCAAAACTGACCGGCACCATGGAGCCCGCCTCCATTTCAAAACTCATCGTCACCGACCTGCTCCGCAATGAACTCGGCTTTCAGGGGCTGATCATTACCGATGCCCTGAACATGAAAGCGCTCTACGACGGCAAGAACGTCCCGGAAGTTTCGGTCAAAGCGCTCCAGGCGGGCAACGATCTGCTGCTCTTTTCACCCGATCCCGAACTTGCCCACAGCTCCATCGTCAAAGCGGTCGAAGAGGGACTTATTCCGGTGGAGCAGATCGACGCCTCGGTACGCCGAATCCTTCAGGTAAAACAGTGGCTTGGCATCGAAAACAGAAAGCTTGTCGATCTGAACCGGATCGAGAGGGAGATAAACCCCGAATCCCATCGCACCCTTGCCCGAAAAATTGCCGAGCGCTCCGTCACACTGGTGAGCGACGCCAACCACAACCTCCCCCTGAAAAGGGACGCATCAGCAGGCAGCATTCTCAATATTATCCTGCAGGACAAAGCTAATCCGGAAACAGGAAAGGGGTATATCGAAAAGCTCGACCACGCCTACAGCGCCACCCATATCAGAATTGACCCCGATACCGACTCTCCCGGCTATGCACACGCGGCCGACCTTGCAACAAAGGCGTCGGCAGTGCTTGTCACCTCCTACGTCAAGGCGCTCTCCGGCTCGGGCACACTGAAGCTTACCGAACGGCAGCAGCAGTTCATCCACTCACTTGCAGGAATGGTGCCAAAAGAGAAACCATTGATCTTTGTTTCGCTCGGCACCCCCTACATCATCAACTCTTTTCCGGAAATTACGACTTACCTCTGCACCTACTCGTCAAGCGACGCAAGTGAAGAGTCTGCGGTAGAGACACTGAGAGGAAAACTAAAACCTCAAGGAGTGCTTCCCGTCTCACTGCAGGGGCAATCACGCTGAATAAAAAAGCATTATAACACAAACGCCTGGCGACAACATGGGAAAAACAATTCGGGACGAATCGACCGCAAGCGCCTACTGGGCGGCAGTCAACACCTTCTGTGCACTCCGCGATGTCCACGTCATTGCCGACGCACCAGTCGGCTGCTATAACCTGGTGGGGGTAGCCGTTATTGACTATACCGATGCTGTCCCCTATCTCGAAAACTTTACCCCGACCAGCCTGACCGAAAAGGAGATCGCCTCCTCTGGCAGCTCGGAGATTGTGAGGGAGACTATCGAAAAGCTTCAGGCACCGGGGCGGCAACTTATTCTGGTCTCAAGCGCCGAGAGCGAGATGATCGGCAGCGACCACGAGCGGATGCTCACCATGAAATACCCCGACGTCCGCTTTTTCCCTTCAAACTCACTCGGTGAAAATGAGTGGCAGGGACGTGACCGCGCGCTTGTCTGGCTCAATGATACCTTTGGCAACAGCGAATCCGCTTCCGTAAAAGCGGGTACCGTCTCCATCATTGGCCCCACCTACGGCTGCTTCAACAGCCCGTCAGATCTGGCCGAAATCAAACGTCTCATTGCAGGAGTGGGAGGAGAGCTGCTGCACGTCTACCCTTTTGAAAGCTCCCTGCACGACATTGCCGACCTGAAAAACTCCGATGTTCTTGTCGTCATGTACCACGAATTCGGCCATGCACTGGCGGAAAAACTGGGGCGACCGGTGCTTCAGGCCCCCTTCGGCATGGGCGAAACCGAAAAATTCATTCATGACCTTGGCCTCCTTTTGAAGAGAGAAAAAGAGGCCGAGGCATTTCTGCAGCAAGAGAAACGCACCACGCTGAAACCTATCTGGGATCTCTGGCGTGGGCCTCAGGCAGAGTGGTTCCCGACCATAAGGTTCGGCGTCACGGCGGCAAAAACCTACGCTCTTGGGCTCGAAACCTTTCTTGCGGGCGAAATGGGGATGCAGTGCCTCTTCAGCCACAACACCGCTGAGGCCGACAATACCCTTGTGCGCGATGAAATTCAGCAAAAACAGCCGCAGTTCCTCTTTGGCCGAATTGTCGATAAAATCTATCTGGCAGAACTTGAAGCCAAAACCCGCTTCATTCCGGCAAGCTTCCCCGGCCCCATTGTGCGCCGGGCACTCGGCACCCCCTTCATGGGCCACAGCGGAGCGGTCTATCTTTTGCAGGAGATTGTCAACGCCCTCTACGACATGCTCTTCAACTTCCTGCCACTCAACCGCCGTACCGCCGTTGAGGAGCCTGCACAAAAAGTTGCATGGAGCAGCGAAGCCAATGCTCTCTTGAACGAGATGGTCAAAAAAGCGCCCTTCATCAGCCAGATCTCCTACGGACGGGAACTCAAAAGAAAAGCGGAGCTGCTCACCCTGAAACAGGGTAAGGAGAGCGTTACCCCGGAGCTGCTCAGAATGGTCACCTGATTTGGATTATTTTGATTTTATGCGTATCGTTGAAGTCCACATTACGGAACCGGGGAAAACAGTTTTATACTGCGTAGCCCCCCCGGCCCGACAGTACTAACAGAAAGAGGCTGCATTGCTATTTTCCGGCAAGGGAAAAACCCCTTGGCACAGGAATGAAACGACAGAAACAGAATAATGTCTGACAATCAGGATATACTGGCTGTAATAGCCCTTACCCTTCCGGACGGGAATGTGAAAACTTTTCCCGCTGGCACAACCGGCAACGACGTTGCGCTCTCCATCGGACGCAAACTGGCCCAGGATGCCCTGGCGCTCAAAGTTGACGGCGTGACGATTGACCTCTCAACACCCCTTACGGCGGATGCCGCAATAGAAATCATCACCTTCAGCTCCCCTTCCGGGCCCGATATTTTCTGGCACAGCTCAAGCCACCTCATGGCGCAGGCTATTGAGGAGCTTTACGAGGGCAGCAAATTCGGCGCAGGCCCCTCCATTGAGCAGGGCTTCTACTACGATATCGCCTCCACCCACCGCTTCCGCGAAGAGGATCTCCGCAAAATCGAAGCGCGAATGCTGGAAATCGGCAAGCGCGATATCGCCATTCGGCGCGAAGAGATGAGCCGCATTGACGCCATAGAATTTTTCAAAACTGTCCGCAGCGACCCCTACAAGGTTGAAATTCTTGAAGATACACTGAAAGAGGTCGAAAGCGTTTCGCTCTACCATCAGGATGGATTCACCGACCTCTGCATCGGGCCGCATATTCCTTCAACCTCAAAAGTGAAGGCAGTTCTCCTTACCAACATCTCCTCCTCCTACTGGCGTGGAGATTCGGCACGGGAACAGATGCAGCGCATCTATGGCATCACCTTCCCTTCCGACAAACTGCTGAAAGAGCATATCGCAAGGCTGGAAGAGGCCAAACGACGCGATCACCGCAAACTCGGCACCGAGCTGGAGCTTTTCATGCTCTCGCCGGAAGTTGGCAGCGGCCTGCCGATCTGGCTGCCCAAAGGGGCCATCATCCGCAACGAACTCGAAGCATTTCTCAAAGAGGAGCAGCGCAAGCGTGGCTACCTGCCCGTCTATACGCCGCATATCGGCAATATTGAACTCTACAAGCGTTCGGGCCACTATCCCTACTACAGCGACTCGCAGTTTCCGCCGCTCACCTATCACGATGAAGAGGGCAAGCAGGAGCAGTATCTTCTCAAACCGATGAACTGCCCGCACCACCACCTCATCTACAGCTCAAAAATGCGGAGCTACCGTGACCTGCCCATCCGCCTTACGGAGTTCGGCACGGTCTACCGCCACGAACAGTCAGGCGAGCTCAACGGCCTTGTGCGTGCGCGAGGCTTCACGCAGGACGACTCGCACATCTACTGCCGTCCCGACCAACTGGTTGACGAAATTTGCGACGCCATCGGCCTGACGCAGTTTGTGTTTGCAACCCTCGGCTTCACGGAGGTGCAGACCCGCCTCTCCATGCACGACCCCGAAAACCGGGCGAAGTATGGCGGCACCGCCGAAGTGTGGGAACAGGCGGAAAAAGATGTCAAGGAGGCGGCTGACCGCGTAGGCATCGACTACTTTATCGGTATCGGCGAAGCGAGCTTCTACGGCCCGAAAATTGATTTCATTGTGCGTGACGCCCTCGGCAGAAAATGGCAGCTCGGCACCGTCCAGGTTGACTATGTCATGCCGGAACGGTTCGACCTCACCTACACCGGCAGCGACGGCCAGAAGCATCGCCCCGTTGTCATTCACCGAGCACCCTTCGGCTCCATGGAACGCTTTATCGGCGTCCTCATCGAGCACACCGCCGGGAACTTCCCGCTCTGGCTCGCTCCCGTTCAGGCCGTGGTGCTCCCCATTGCCGAAGATGTGCACGACTATGCAAAAAGCGTATACCAGGCGCTCCTCGCAGCAGGAATCCGCGCCGAACTTGACACCAGAAGTGAAAAAATCGGCAAAAAAATCCGCGACGCCGAAGTGAGCAAAATCCCCTGCATGATTGTTATCGGACAAAAAGAGCAGGAGAGCGGCGAAGTATCGCTGCGCCGTCATCGCATCGGTGATGAAGGGCGATTCAGCGTAAGCGGATTGATCGAAAAACTCAAGACAGAGATCACCGGAAAATCCTGACTATCTAAAAAAAACCTGAACGCATGAAGAAACAAAAGGTTACGACTCAAAAGCCGAAACTCACCTATCGGGTCAATGAGCAGATCCGTGTTCCGGAAGTCCGCATTATTTTTCCGGACGGAACACAGGAGGTGATGAAGACCATCGACGCTAAGCGGGTAGCAGAAGAGCGCAATCAGGATCTGATTGAGGTACAGCCAAACGCCGAACCTCCGGTTTGCAAGTTCGACAACCTCGGAAGGTTGCTTTACAAGATGGACAAACGGGACAAGGATCTCAAGAAAAAGCAGAAGACCACCACCCTCAAGGAGCTGCGCTTTCATCCGAATACCGACAAGCACGATTTCGACTTCAAGAGCGCACACCTTGAAGAGTTCCTGCGCAAAGGCAACCGCGTCAGGGCCACCATCGTCTTTCTGGGACGCTCCATCATCTACAAAGACAAGGGGCTTGAACTTGCAGAACGCTTGACCGAGCGCCTCAGCGTTGTAAGCACCCGTGACGGCGACCCGAAATTCGAAGGCAAAAAGCTCTTCGTCTATTTCGAGCCCGACAAAAAGAAAATTGATGCCTACGACCGCATCCGGGCAAAAACAAACCAGCCACCGGCCGCGCCACTTGCGCCCCTGGCTCCCGAGGATCTGACAGAAGAGTAATCAGCAAGACATTCGAGCAATTTTATATCAATAAATAAAGGACGAACGTATCATGCCTAAAATGAAATCCCA
>CAIRXW010000014.1 GCA_903882665.1 uncultured Chlorobiaceae bacterium
AGCCAAGGTTGAGCTTGGAGAGGAAGGCAAAAAACTTATTACTGAGCTTGATGAAGAGCTCGATCAGAACCAACTGACCGAAACCCAAAAAAGCAAGGCCAGATGGACCAGAATGGAGGCACTGGTCGGCAGTGCCAACCGTACTCGGAATATTGCGAAGGATATTGTCATACACTTCGAAGCCCGGCAAGAGGTTTTTGCCGGCAAAGGGATGATTGTCTGCATGTCCCGACGCATTGCCGCCGAGTTGTATGCAGAAATCATCAATCTCCGTTCTGAATGGCATTCCGATGAAATACACAAAGGCGCCATCAAGGTAGTGATGACCTCCGCCTCAAGTGATGGCCCATTATTGTCCAAACATCATACCACCAAAGAACAGCGCAAACTACTGGGCGAGCGCATGAAAGATGACGACGATCCCCTGAAACTGGTGATCGTCTGTGATATGTGGCTCACCGGTTTTGACGCCCCTTCGTTGCATACAATCTATATCGACAAGCCGATGAAAGGGCACAACCTGATGCAGGCGATTGCTCGCGTGAACCGGGTCTACAAAGACAAGCCCGGTGGGCTGGTGGTAGACTATCTCGGGATTGCTGCTGACCTGAAAGAGGCGCTCTCTTTCTATTCCGATTCTGGAGGTAAAGGCGATCCAACACTTTTGCAGGAACAGGCTGTTACTTTGATGCTTGAAAAGATCGAAGTGGTATCGGCGATGTACCACGGCTTCCCCTATGAAGAGTATTTCGATGCCGATACCGCAAAAAAGCTCTCGCTCATTCTTGCCGCCGAAGAACATATTCTCGGCCTTGACGATGGCCGGAAACGCTATATCAACGAAGTAACCCTCCTTTCACAGAGCTTTGCCATAGCAATTCCGCATGAGCAGGCGATGGGCGTTAAAGATGAGGTCGGCTTTTTTCAGGCAGTCAAGGCGCGTCTCGCCAAATTTGATGGCACCGGTAACGGCTACAGTAATGAAGATATCGAAACCACCATTCGCCAGGTAATTGACAAGGCGCTGGTCTCCGAAAAAGTAATAGATGTCTTTGATGCAGCCGGAATCAAAAAACCGGATATCTCCATTCTCTCCGAAGAGTTTCTTGCTGAACTGAAAGGATTTCAGCACAAAAATATTGCTCTTGAGGTACTGAAAAAACTGCTGAATGACGAACTCAAAGTTCGCGCCAAAAAGAACCTCGTTCAGAGCAAGAGCTTGATGGAGATGCTCGAAACTGCTATCAAGAAATACCAAAACAAAATCCTCTCCGCTGCCGAAGTCATGGACGAGCTGATCAGGATCAGCAAAGAGATTGTTGCTTCAGACGAGGAGGCCGAACACATGGGCCTCAGCGATTTCGAATATGCCTTTTACACCGCAGTCGCCAGCAACAGCAGTGCCCGGGAACTCATGCAGCAAGACAAACTGCGAGAACTGGCCGTCGTCCTGACCCGGCGCGTCCGCGAAAACGCCTCAATAGACTGGACCATCAAAGAGAGCGTCAAAGCCAAACTGAAAGTAATCGTAAAACGCACCCTCCGCCAATTCGGCTATCCGCCCGACATGCAGCTTTTAGCTACGGAAACGGTATTAAAGCAGGCCGAGATGATTGCGGCTGAGCTTATAAGCTAACCAAAATAGAAGAAATGAGTTAAGTTATAAGTTGTAATGAATGGCGTTCGCAAGAGTACCCAAAAAATATTACCAATACACCGATTCATAGAATACCTGATTGAGGAAAAAATATATTTTCAATTTGAGAGATTGATCCAGCACAAAGGAGACCGGAGAAAAATAAATGGCTGTTATTGAAGGATTTCGGGTACAGAATTATCGTGCACTGCTTGACGTGACGTTGGGGAAGCTTTCCAACCAACAGGCTGGAGAGCCATTGACACCTTTCACTGTGGTGATTGGCAAGAATGGTGTTGGCAAAAGTACGTTGTTCGATGCGTTTGGATTCGTTGCAGATTGTTTGTCGGCTGATGTGGAAACTGCCTGCGACATGAAGCAGCGAGGAGGTTTCGACCGACTGCGTTCGATGGGTCAGGATGATGCTATCCGGTTTGAAATTTACTACCGTGAATCGCCAAAAGAGCGACCTATCACCTATGAACTGGCGATTTCGCTGGATGAGTCGGGTCGCCCCTTTGTTGAGTCGGAGGTACTGAAGCAGCGGCGCAAGCTTCAGAAATACGGCCGACCGTTTCCGTTTTTGCGACTTGATCATGGCAAGGGTACTGTTTGGGCTGGTGAAGAGGCGGTTGAGGTTGAAGGGGAGGAGGATCGTGCCCAGACACCGGTAGAACTGACCGATATCCGGCAACTTGGTATTGCTACACTCGGGACACTCAAAGAGCATCCTCGGATCAAGCGGTTTCGGGATTTTTTGAAAGGCTGGTACTTGTCCTATTTTTATCCGGACGCGGCGCGCAGTTTGCCAAGTGCCGGGCCTCAGAGGCATTTGAATATTCATGGCGACAATATCGGTAATGTTGTGCAGTTCATGGAGCGTGAGCACAAGGCGCGTTTCAAGACTATTCTTCAGCGGATTGCAGCCAAGATTCCCGGGATTGACACGATTGATACGCTGGAGACCGCAGACAAGCGGGTGCTGTTGCGTTTCAACGACGGTGCTTTTGGTGACCCGTTTTTTGCCCAGCAGATGTCAGATGGTACGCTGAAAGTATTTGCTTATCTACTGTTGCTGGAAGATCCGGATCCACCGCCATTTATCTGCATTGAAGAGCCTGAGAATGGTCTTTATCATAAATTACTGGAGGCATTGGCGCAGGAGTTTCGTTTGCATGCTACCGGCAAGAAGAACTCGCCCCAGATTTTTGTGACCACGCACCAGCCCTATTTTGTGGATGCACTGGCACCTGAGGAGGTGTGGTTGCTTGAAAAAGGTACAAATGGCTATTCGGTTATACGACGGGTTTCTGAGCTGGAAGTCGTAAAAAACCTCGTTGATGAAGGGTTGCCTCTCGGTGGCCTCTGGTACAGCGACTATTTTGAGGCGAGGTAACAATGCACATTGAAATATTGGTTGAAGATAGCTCTGGTGCGACGCTTCTTGAGGTGTTGTTGCCGCTATTGTTGGGGCCGTAAGGTTATCCAAATACCTGGCGTGTACATGCCTATAAAGGTATTGGCAAAATTCCGCAGGGAATTGGGAAAAAGGCTGATCCGGCCAAACGGATTTTGCTTGATCAGTTGCCCAAACTCTTGCATGGGTATGGCAAAACACCCGGAATTGATGCTGTTGTGATCGTGCTTGATACGGACAAACGTGATTGCGTAGCATTCCTGGCTGAGTTGAAAGCTGTTCTTGACGATAAAACGGTGGTGCCTGATACCATGTTCAGACTTGCCATTGAGGAAATTGAGGCATGGTATTTTGGCGACAGGGATGCATTGTTAGCCGCTTATCCGCGAGTCAGGCAGGATGTGTTGAGACAGTATGTTCAGGATAGCACCTGTGATACGTGGGAGTTGCTTGCTGATGCGGTGTATCCTGGCGGTTCATCGGCCATCAAAAAAGCAGGTTGGCCTTTACCGGGGCAAGTAAAGCATGAATGGGCAAAAAAAATTGCGCCGTTTATGGATCCTGGCCGGAATGTCTCTCCCAGTTTTCGCAAGTTTCGGGATGGGTTGCGCCAGCTCTGTACGGAGGGTTAAGTGGCAAAACCTCATGATTGCGCCATTCTTGTACGTCATGGATTCCTGAAGGTGCGTCAGCGAGGGAGTTTCATTCAAGATTTTCAAGGAGAAAATCATGGTTAACAATGCGGTTATCTGGTTTGAAATTATGGTGCAGGATATGGTGCGTGCCAAGGCATTTTATGAATCGGTGTTTCAGGTCAAGCTTGAGCGACTGAACTCATCTGATTTTGAAATGTGGAGTTTTCCCGTGGCGATGGACAGGCCAGGAGTCGGTGGCGCCCTGGTTAAAATGGATGGAGTGGCTTGTGGGGGAAATAGCGGTGCGAGGGTTTATTTCTCCTGCGCGGACTGTGCGGTCGAAGCGGCTTCCGTTTCCAAATATGGCGGAACGGTTTATCGTGAAAAAATGTCTATCGGCGAGTATGGCTTTATTGCCCTGGCACTGGATACCGAGGGAAACATGATCGGCCTGCATTCCATGGTGTGAGTTGATATCGCTTTTATAACGTTTATCAGCGGAGTGAACCATTTCCATTCCCGTGAGAGGTCTTGCCGGCTCTGCATTACGTTATTTCAGAAAGCATCCTGTACAGTACCGGATTGGCAGAAAGTGGCTGACCGGATGCTCGGCTGGCTCACAGAACGTGGTTTGTAATTGAAGGCAAAATCTCTCAGGATGATTTCTTCTCATTTACTGCCAGCCCTTGGATCCGGCTCACCCTCTTTTCCGGCGGTTACTCTATCTGCAGTAATGCGTTCCAGGATACTTTTTTTGCCTTTGCCCAAGAATTCTTTAAATTTCCGACAATAGAGTCTCCTTATTACTTCGTTGTTGTCTCTCTCAGACGACCCGTTGTCCCAACTGTTCTTCAGAGACAGGAGAATAATTGGAAAGAGAACTTGCTGTTTCAAAAAAGGTTAGCCCTAAAACCCTAAAATCAATTAAAAAATGAACATTAAAAAAATCATTGCAGGTCTTGTGGCAGCTTTTGTTATGAGTGGAGCTTTAGGTAGTGTCTCTTTTGCGGAAACTGCCTCCAAAGCATCACCAGTGACTACAGCCTCCTCAAAAACAACAGAAAAAAAGGATGACGCCAAGAAGAAGACAGAGAAAAAGAAAGCTGACACCAAAACTGCTACAGCCGCCGTTTCTGGTGCTGCCGAAGAGAAAAAAACAGCAACTTCGCCGAAAGTCGTGAAGACAGTGCCAAAAACGGCTGAAACGAAAAAACCCGCTGTTGTCGCAGTAAAGGGAAAAACTGGAGCAATAGCGACAACAACAACTTCAGCGGCAGCCGGAGTTCCAGCTAAAACAGGAACGGTAAAAAATGTTTCAACAGGCCCTTATCGCGGTAATACAGCAGAACACATCTTCCATAAGTCGACTTGCCGATTCTATAATAGCAAAAATAATACGGCGACTTTCAAAACCCGTGAAGAAGCGATCAAGGCTGGATATAGACCATGCAAAATCTGTAAACCGTAAGCGTTTTTTTTCTTGACTCTTTACTGATCGCCATTTCAGGATGTTTTCTGGCTGAAGTGGCAGGGAGTGTTTTTTTGTATACAGATGTTTCCCCGTTAGCCCGGTTACGTTTTTCTCGCAGTCGGAAAGTTCGGTGAGAAGAACGTCAAGCCGGGTTGATGCTGGACTTATTCTCTATCGCTCATCCATTGTTTGCTGCAATACCTGTTTTTTATTGTACGCAGCGCCCATTTGCCATCGAACATAGCTTCTTCTTCAATCTTGTTCTGATTGATAACTCATGCCTCCTGAACTATCGGCGAGTATGGCTTTTGCCCTGGCACTGGATACCGGGGGGAACATGATCGGCCTGCATTCCATGGCGTGAGTTGCTTTATGGCAGCATATGGTGAGTGGCGTCGTAAGGATGACTATTCTGGGAAAAAATACGTCTATCTTTTTGTAATGGTAAATATTATGTAAATTTATCATATTACTATAGTCGATGTTTTTCCACCGTATGGCGGTTGGGGATAGTTACCGTTGAAGGTTGAGACAAGTGGGCATCGGATTATGCTCAAGCGGATTTGCCGGGCTTTAGAAAACTGAGAGGCACACTGGAGAGATAATGGAAGAAATCGTAAAAACAATACAGGGAACACCTATCCCCAATTTATTGATTATTTCAGGGATTGTTTTTATTCTTTTGTCGATTACCGGTGGAATCAGTGGGAAGATCAATATTACCCCACAAAAACAGAAGGTGGCAAGCCTTTTCGGGACTGGTTTTTTGATCATTGGCCTGTTGTTGATTTTTATACCCGTAAATGGCGGAATTGATCATCCAAAGCCGCCATCGACTCCTGTGCCTGTTCCCCAGCCCCCCAATCCGAAGTCATGGGAAAGCTGGAATAAAGTTGTTGACGAAACGTTTTCCGATAATGCAGCCAACTGGCCAAGTGACAGTACCGCAACCGATTTTTTGAGCGGAAAGGCAGGCGTTATTGACGGAAAATACAGGCTTGACTATACATTCAATAACAGTACAGGTGCCTACTGGTCAAAGATGGCTCCATACATGCCAATCAGTGATTTCTATTTTGCTGCGGATTTTAATGTTGTTGCGCCAAGAAGTAATGCTGAGAAAGGAGCCGGTACAGGTCTTTATTTCAGATGGAGTGGAACCAAAGGGTATGTTTTTATTCTATCTGCTAATGCGAAATATGCCTTATTCTCCCTTGAAAACGGAGTCTGGAAAGAAATAATCGGATGGACTGTTATTCCCGGTCTGAACGTATACAAGAGAAATCGTATAGCGGTTCTTGCCGATGGCCCCTTGATTACTTTATACATAAACGACAAAAAGTGTGCCGCAATTGAAGACCATGCAAATATTACTGGAAATTACGGACTTCTTGTTGAGGGGTGGAGTAAAGACAGTTTTGTTGTAGATTTCGATAATATCGCGGTCTATGAAAAGCCTGATTCTCTGAAGAGTGGATTATAGGTGAATATCTCGCAGTCAGCGCGTTGCCGGTCATGAAGTTGTTTCCTTCAATCTGTTGCATGACCGGATCGTCCGGGTTACCCCAAAGAGCAGGGCAATTGCCAATCTCGGTACAAAAAAAATACAAAAAACTCCTCTGAAAGGTAGGTACACTCTGCTTTTTCTTCGCTGTTACCGTGTTGTTCCTTCACTCCCGTTTTCCACGTTATTGCCTCATGGAGAGTTTCTTCCTGTATGTGTATATTCATCCAGATAAAGGGGTTAGCGTCCAGTCTGCTTTTTGCCTCCCCATTTGGTTGAATAACACTTTTACAGGGTGACTTTTATGAAGGTGCTCAGGATTACTACGTCTCTTAGGAGTCGGATCACTTTTTTTGCGCTTGTTGTGCTGCTGGTGGCGGCGGGAAACGCAAAGACGTTATGCGCGGCCATCACAGAGTGGCCATCGCAATATTTGAGTGGTGTTGCGCCGGATATCAGGAATCTGAAACTGGCGCTAAAAACGCGTGAGTTGGGTTTCGACAACTATGCGGTGATGCATTCGGGTGTGACGATGAGCCCGTTGTGGGCGGCTGAGCATTTGACGCGCCAGAACCTGTTGAGTGCGCAGGGGCTTGAGAGGCGTAACAGTTTTCATCATGAAGAGCAGCTTCCCGCCAGTGAGAGGGCTGAGTTGAGGGATTATGCAAAATCAGGGTTTGATCGTGGCCATCTGGCACCAAATGCTGATATGCCGTCGGAAAGGGCCCAGGAGCAATGTTTTTCGCTCGCAAACATGATTCCGCAGAATCCGGACAATAACCGTCATGTATGGGCTGCCATAGAATCCTCAGTGAGGGGCATGGTCAAAAGGGGGGGAGATCTTTATGTGATTTCGGGGCCACTCTATCTTGGCAACACGCTCAGTCGGCTGAATGGCAGGGTTTTTGTACCGACAAATATGTTCAAAATTGTCTATGATCCTCGCACAAAGAGGGGGGCGGCCTACTATGTCAGCAACGAGCAGGGAGAGATGTGGCAGGTGCTGAGCATCAGCCAGGTAGAAAAGTTGGCCGGAATCAACTTTTTCCCGAATCTTTCACTTGCGGCCAAAGAGTTGAAGCTGGTGTTGCCCGACCCTCTGGAGCATAATGACCGGTATTGATTTTTTACCGTGAAGCGTATTTCAACCTTGATAATCCGGAACGAAAGCGGAGGCAGTATGAGCAAGGAAAAAAACAGGATATCTCCCTTTTCCAATGAAGCTGATGCGTTGGGTATTGGCGGGTTGAGCATTGAGAATCGGTTGGATCGTATTTCGATTTATGGCAGCATCGATATTACGCGGGACCGGGAGGGGCTCGTTCATGCAGAGAGGCTGAAGTCTCTTTTTGATTCCATTGTGGCGACCATGAAGGGTGGGCATCTCCCGGCGTCCATAAGCATCAAACCGTCTGAGCAGATTTCAAATCCTTTTGCGGATGAAGGAGGTTTGTGATGATGAAGTACCGGTCAAAAAGTTTATAGCAGGGATGTTGCAGAGTTTGTTCAATGTCGGAGAGGCAGATTGTAGAGTGTTTCATCAAGCCGGTTTTGTATCACCATCCGCTCACTCGTCAGTTCCACCGTGCCGCAGGCGAAGCGGGTGTGTGCGTTGCGGTTTACGAAGGCAGGCAGCACGACAAAGTGGATGCCGCTCCACAGAGCGTAGCCGCCGTAATGATAATGGCCGCTGAGGCAGACTTTGACGGCAGGGGAGGAGGCAAGCAGCTCGGCAATCTCTCGGTGGTTCCAGAGGAGACCATGATTTTGGTCGGTGGTTTCGGGAAGCAGCGGGAAGTGGCAGATGATGATCGCCTGTTCACCGGAATGCTCCGCCACTTCAAGCTCTTCTTGCAGCCACGCCTTCTGCCGGGTTCCGACTGCGCCGCAGTAGTCGTGCAGTTCGGGGTGTGCATGAAAGCGGGCAAGGTGCTGGCGATCCTCCTCTGTTTCAGGTGTGCGAAGCACTGACACGTCCATGCCGTCAAGCACGATAAAGCGGAACCCTTGCATGGTAAATGAATAAAAGGTGCTATCCAAAGCAAGAGCCTCCATCAGCTCCCGGCGTGGCAGGGCGAGGCAGTGGTTGCCGATGACGTGGCGGATGGTGGCGGTAAATGGCTTAAAAATGGATTGCACTTGCCGGAGCTCTTCGTGTTTGAAGGCGTCGCTCCCCTTGATCAGATCGCCGAGCTGCAGGAGAAAATCAACATTGTGACCTTTCCAGCACTCCATGCAGGCACGAAGCTCTGCGGCAGTTGCCTCTGCTGCCGCAGTTTCGCTCTCCGCGGAGAAGTGGATGTCGGTGATGATGCCAAACCGGAGAGGATTGCTGTTGGCAGAGCCAGCCATCAGTCGCCGAATTCGGAGAGATATTTTTCCATGAATTCGTCGAGGTCTCCGTCAAGCACGGTCTCAACGTCGAACCGCTCGTAGTTGGTGCGGTGATCTTTGATGCGCCGGTCGTCGAGCACATAGCTTCGGATCTGGCTTCCCCATTCGATTTTTTTCTTTTTGCCCTCGATCTCCCGCTTTCTGGCATCCTCTTCGTCGCGCTGCCGCTGGTAGAGCTGGGCCATCAGCATTTTCATGGCGCGTTCCCGGTTCTGAAACTGTGAGCGCTCCTCCTGGCAGCCGACCACAATGCCGGTCGGGAGATGCTTGATGCGCACGGCAGTTTCTACCTTGTTGACGTTCTGCCCCCCCTTGCCGCCGCTGCGGAAGGTTGAAAGTTCGAGATCCTCCTTGCGTACCTCTATTTCAACATCGGGAGGAGCTTCAGGATAGGTGTAGACACTCGCAAATGAGGTGTGCCGCCGGGCGTTGGAGTCGTAAGGCGAGACGCGCACCAGCCGGTGAACACCGTTTTCAGCTTTCAGATAACCGTAGGCGTAGGGTCCCTCTATTTCAAGTGTCGCGGTTTTGATGCCCGCACCGTCGCCCTCCTGGTAGTCGTCGGTATAGATCTTGAACCCCTTGCGTTCAGCCCAGCGCAAATACATGCGGTAGAGCATCTCTGCCCAGTCCTGCGCCTCGGTACCACCTGCTCCGGCATGGATGGTGATAAGGGCGTTTCCGGGATCATCTTTACCCGAGAGCATGTTTTTGAATTCAACAGCCGAGATATCCTGCTCGATTGATGCAATAATGGCGGTGAGCTCATCGCCGAACGATTCGTCGTCAAGCTCTATGGCAATGTCGAACTCATCCTGGCAGGCGCGCGCCTTCGTGGCTATCTTTGCGTATGCGTCAGTCCATGACTTGTGTTCGTTCAGCTCCTTCAGTATTTTGTTGGCCGCCTTCTGATCGTTCCAGAAGGTTGGGTCAAAAGAGATTTTTTCAAGATCTTCTATTTTTTCCTTACGCTGGTCGACGTCAAAGATACCCCCGTAACTGTTCGAGGCGACGATGAATCTCCTGCAGTCTTTCTTTTTGTGGTTCAAACATGATTGTTCATTTGCCTGGTTTTTGATCAAAACGGTTGTCCTCAAAGAACAATTATTTTCAGGAGAAATCAAAGGAGTTGTTGGTATTGGCTGATTTGAAGGGTTTCATCGAAATTAGAAAGAGTATCTAAGCAAAAAAGTAAAGGAGTTTTCATATTTTCCCTTCTCTACGGATACCTCCGGCCATTAATCAGAGATTCAGCAGATGAACCAAGCATTCCGACGGGCGGCACCCCAATACAGTAATCAACCCTTTGACGGCCGTCAGCGGGTTGTCATAGAAAATGTTTCACCTGAACTTGATGGCGGCAACTATGCAGCCAAAGCGGTTGAGGGTGAGCGCGTGGTTGTTGAGGCCGATATTTTTGTTGATGGCGCCGATACCATCATGGCGGAACTCCATTTCCGGATCGCTGGCAGTGATGAGTGGCACGCTTCGCCGATGGAGCCGCAAGGCAATGATCGCTGGAAAGGCTCCTTTTTTGCAGGAACGCCGGGACGCTATGAATATACCCTCGAGGCAAGGGTTGACCATTTTCAGACATGGAAAAAGGGGCTGGTGAAAAAAATTGCGGCTGGCCAGGATGTTTCGCTTGACTTGCAGATCGGTGCGCTCCTTGTGGATAAGGGGGCTGAACGGGCTGGAGCTGCCGATGCCGCCATGCTCAATTTTATTGCCTCGTGCCTCCGTTCAGAGGAAAGGGAGGAGGCTGCAACTGCCGCGCTTGACGCCGAGCTTGGCCAGCTCATGGAGCGTTATCCCGACAAGAGCTGTGCCTCCCTCTATGACAAGCTGCTCGGATTGACCGTGGAGCAGAAAAAGGCGGGATGCAGTGCCTGGTATGAGCTTTTCCCCCGTTCATGGGGAGCAGAGCCAGGCAAACATGGCACCTTTAATGATTGTCGTCGTCAATTGCCCTTGATCGCCGGTATGGGGTTTGATGTGCTCTATCTGCCACCCATTCATCCAATAGGCTACAGCAAACGGAAGGGAAAAAACAATGCGCTTGTTGCCGCTCCCGGTGAGCCGGGAAGTTGCTGGGCAATTGGCAACCGCGACGGAGGGCACAAGGCGGTTCACCCGGAACTTGGTACGCTGGAAGATTTTACGGAATTTGTTGCGGAGGCGGAGAAGCTTGGTATCTCCGTGGCGCTCGATATCGCTTTTCAGTGCTCGCCCGACCACCCTTATGTGCAGGAGCACCCGCAGTGGTTCACCTGGCGTCCCGACGGTACGGTGCAGTTTGCCGAAAACCCGCCCAAACGATATGAGGATATCCTCCCCATCAACTTTGAGTCAGTTGACTGGCAGAACCTCTGGATTGAACTGAAAAGCATCTTTCTTTTCTGGATCAGCAAGGGGGTGAAAATTTTTCGTGTCGACAATCCCCATACAAAAGCATTCCCTTTCTGGGAGTGGGCCATTGCCTCAATCCGCGAGGATTATCCGGATACCGTATTTCTTGCCGAAGCCTTCACCCGCCCGAAACTGATGGCGCGGCTTGCCAGGGTGGGTTACAGCCAGTCATACAGCTACTTTACCTGGCGCAACAGCAAGCATGAACTGCAAGAGTACGTGACCGAATTGACCTCAGCGCCGCTGAAGCATTTCATGCGGGCGAATTTCTGGCCGAACACACCTGATATCCTGCATGAAGAGCTCCAGCAAGGGGGACGGGAGAAGTTCATTATACGACTTGTTTTGGCCTCAACGCTCTCGTCGAACTACGGCATGTACGGCCCTGCCTATGAGCTGTGCGAAAACGTGCCGGTTGGCGAAGGCAAGGAGGAGTACCTTGATTCTGAAAAATATGAGATCAGGCAATGGGATCTTGATCGGCCCGGCAATATTCGTGCGGAGATTACCCGCATCAACCGTATCCGTAAAGAGAACCCGGCCCTGCAACAGAATTCCGACATCACTTTTGTGCGTATTGAAGATTCGCCGGGTCATGAACATGAGCAGTTGATGGGCTATGTGAAGCGGTCGGAAGAGGATGGCAACATTATTCTGACGGTGGTCAATCTCGACCAGTTTGGCACGCAGGGAGGGTGGCTCCGCTTTCCGCTTGAGCGTTTCAACCTCTCGCCCCATTACACATTTACGGTTGAGGATCTGCTCAACGGCTCACGTTACCAGTGGAGCGGTGAATGGAACTTTGTGGAGATTAATCCACAGCTCATGTCAGCACATATTTTCAGGGTAACGCTGGCCTGATACCGATCAATATTTTAATTCAGTCACTTTTTATTACTAACGAATTCAACATGTATCAACCCGAACCGCTCTGGTACAAAGATGCAATTATTTACGAGGCGCATGTCAAAACCTTTTATGACAGCAACAATGACGGTGTAGGAGATTTCCGGGGGTTGCGCCAAAAGCTCGGCTATCTGCAAAGTCTCGGCGTTACGGCCATCTGGTTACTTCCCTTTTACCCCTCGCCGCTGCGTGACGATGGCTACGATATTGCCGATTATATGAGCGTCAACCCCGACTATGGGACGATGGAAGATTTCAGGGAGTTTCTTGAGGAGGCACACACTCTTGGCCTCAAGGTGATTACCGAGCTGGTGGTGAACCACACCTCCGACCAGCACGCATGGTTTCAGCGTGCACGGAAAGCGCCCGCAGGCTCACCTGAGCGGAACTTTTATGTCTGGAGCGACGACTCTAACAAATACTCAGAAACCCGTATTATTTTTCAGGACTTCGAGTCATCCAACTGGACGTGGGATCCGGTTGCCGGGCAATATTTCTGGCACCGCTTCTATCATCACCAGCCCGACCTGAACTTTGAAAATCCCGAAGTCCACAAGGCGCTTCTCAGCGTGCTCGATTTCTGGCTTGGCATGGGTGTTGACGGGCTGCGGCTCGATGCGGTACCCTATCTTTATGAGGAGGAGGGAAGCAATTGCGAAAATTTGCCCCAGACCTACGACTACCTGAGGGCGTTGCGCTCCTATGTTGATGAGCACTACCCCAACCGTATGCTGCTTGCCGAAGCCAACCAGTGGCCTGAAGATTCCGCAGCCTATTTCGGCACAGGGGATCTCTGTCACATGAACTTCCATTTTCCCCTGATGCCGCGCATGTACATGGCGCTTGCCACCGAAGACCGTTTTCCCATTCTCGATATTCTTGAACAGACTCCTGAAATTCCGGAGAACTGCCAGTGGGCCTCGTTTTTGCGTAACCATGACGAACTGACGCTTGAAATGGTCACCGATGAGGAGCGTGACTATATGCGCCGGGTCTATGCCAACGATCCCAAGGCACGCATCAACCTCGGTATCCGCCGCCGTCTTGCGCCGCTTATGGCCAATGATCGCCGCAAGATTGAGCTGATGAACATCATGCTCCTCTCACTGCCTGGTACACCGGTGCTTTACTATGGTGACGAAATCGGTATGGGCGACAACTTCTACCTTGGTGACCGCGACGGCGTTCGCACTCCCATGCAGTGGAACTCTGACCGCAATGCAGGTTTTTCTCGTGCCAATCCCCAGCGGCTTCAGCTTCCGGCCATCATTGATCCTGAATATCATTATGAGGCGGTCAACGTTGAGGTGCAGGAGAGCAATGTCAACTCTCTCCTCTGGTGGATGCGCCATACCATTTCAACGGCCCATCGCTACAAATCGCTCAGCCGTGGTACCATTGAGTTCCTTGAGGTGAGCAATCCCAGGGTGCTGATTTTTATCCGCCAGTTTGAGGATGAAACCATACTCAGCGTTATCAACCTTTCAAGGAATGCCCAGGCGGTGACCATCGACCTCTCCCGTTTTGACGGTTTTGTGCCCGAAGAGGTCTTTAGTTTGAATCACTTCCCGAAAATCAGGAAGAGTCCCTACATGGTCTCTCTTGGTGCCTACGGTTACTTCTGGCTGAAGCTGGTCAAGGATACCGAAAATGCCGACACTCGCCCTTTCCTTGAAAGCTCCTTTGCCACACCATCGCGTTGGCAAAACATCTTTACTGGCAAAATCCGCGAACGGCTTGAAACGGAGATTCTTCCCCAGTACTACAATGCGAGTCGCTGGTTTGGCGGCAAGGCACGCAACATCATGCGCATCTCCATCATCGATACCATTCCTGTTGAAGGGATGGCCAAGGCAAAGCTGCTGGTGACTGAAGTGCGCTACTCAAGCGGTGAAAACGAGCGCTATCAACTGCCGGTCTGTTTTTCAACGCTCTCGATGATCACGTCGTTGGATGACAACTTCTACAAACGGGTGATTGCAAGGGTGACTGTTGGCGATGATGAGGGCTATTTGTGCGACGCAACCTTCGACAGCCGCTTTTTGAGCCACCTCTATGAGCTGGTTACCGGCAAAGAGGTGTGGCAGGGCAAGGCGGGCCTTGTATCGGGCATGAAGTCGATGAAGCTTGAGGCTATCACTGAAAAAGCGGTTGGTCGTGAGCAGGAGCCATACCTCATGGGTGTCGAACAGACCAACACCTCAATCCGCTTCCATAACGACCTATGTCTTAAGCTCTACCGCCGCATTGAAGTGGGAGTCTCTCCCGAGGTGGAGATGTGCAGCGCACTAAGCGATCATACCTCATTTAAAAACCTGCCGGACTACCTTGGTTCACTGAACTATGAGCAGAGCCGCACCAGTCGGTACTCGCTTGGCATTCTGCAGCATTACGTGAAAAACGAAGGTGATGCCTGGCAACTTTCGCTTGGGCATGTGCAACGCTATTATGATGACCTTCTTGCAAGAATCAGCAGCGGTATTGTACTGCCTCCGCTGCCAGGTCTGAGTGGCGATCCCGTGCAGCTCCCCGCCATCATGCACGAGCTTCTTGGCGAAGCCTATCTTGGCATGATTGAAAAGCTGGCTGAAAGGACGGCTGAAATGCACCTCTCACTGGCCTCGCTCGACAGCGACCCGGCATTTGCACCGGAAGCCTTTACCACGCTCTACCAGCGCTCTATCTATCAGGCGATGTGCGAGCAGGTGAAACGCGCAGTCATTCTCATACGCGAAATCATGGAGAAAATGACGCCGGAGCAGCAGCAGCTTGCCACTCTTTTTGTGCAAAAGCAGAAACAGATCTTGCAGCAGTTTGAGCCAGTCAGGGTTGAGAAAATCGATACACTTAAAATCCGCATTCACGGCGACTATCATCTCGGTCAGGTGCTTTTTACCGGCAAGGACTTTGTGATTATTGATTTTGAGGGAGAACCCTCCCGTCCACTTTCCGAGCGCAAAATCAAACGCTCGGTTTTCCGCGATATTTCAGGGATGCTCCGTTCCTTCGATTATGCCGCCTTCAGTGTGCTGCAGCAGGGCAACTCCGTCATTCGTCCTGAAGAGCGGCTTGCCCTTGAGCCCTGGGCTGACCGGTGGAGCTTCTATGTTGGGCAGCACTTTATCGACAGCTATTTCGAAAAGACGAGAGGCAGCGATATTGTTCCGGCAGAACCCAAGCAGCGGGAACATCTGATGCGGGCCTACTTGATGAACAAGGCGGTTTACGAACTCAATTACGAGTTGAACAATCGTCCTGACTGGGCATCCATACCGCTCAGGGGAATTTTGAAGATTCTGGAGTCGTAAAAAGAGGTATCAGGGAGAGGTGCTTTTTGTTTCAACGTGCAGCGGGTATCGGGGAAACACCATGGAGGTAACGACAATAGAGACATCAGTGCGCGGGAAGTATCTTCTTCGTTTGCCCGCGCACTCCGGCCCGGCCCCGCTTCTTGCGGGGTTTCATGGTTACGGTCAGACGGCAGAAGATGAGTTCCGTCTGCTTTGTGCCATTCCCGGTTCTGAACGCTGGTTCTGCTGCGCCATTGAGGCGCTTCATTCCGTCTGCACCACGGCAGGCAACGGCGGTGCAAGCTGGATGAGCAGCCGTGATCGTGATCATCAGATCGAAGAGAATGTGCACTATGTTGATGGGGTGATTGAGCGTATCAGGGCACTTTATGCTGTAAATGGGACACTCTGCTTCCACGGCTATTCGCAGGGTACCGGAATGGCCTCCCGTGCGGCCCTGCTTGGCCGTCACCGGTCAGAGCAGCTCATGCTCCTCGGTGGTGATATTCCGCCGGAACTCTCCGTCAGTGACCGTATGGGCAGGGTGCACCTTGCCCGAGGCAGCCGTGACCGGCTCTATTCCAGGGAGCGCCATGAGCAGGATGCGGCGAGGCTGCAGGAGGGTGCTGTGCCTGTTGTTGTCAGTGAGTTCATGGGTGGTCACCGGGTCAATGAAGCATACCTGAAAGCTGCGGGGGAGTTTCTGGAGGGAGCGTAAAGCTATCTGCGCTTTGCATCCCTCCACAGCAGGTCGAGCTCTTCGGGGGTGTATTCCTGCCAGTTCCGGTCTGATGCCTGTACTGTTTCTTCAATGTGGCGGAAGCGGCCCATGAACTTGTTGGTGGCTTTGCGGAGGGCATCTTCGGGGTTGGTTCCGATGAAGCGGCTGTAGTTGACAAGGGTGAAGAGCAGGTCGCCGAACTCCTCCTCCCGTTCCTCTTTGCTGGCAGCCTCTTTCAGCTCCCTGACCTCTTCGGCAAGTTTGTCGAGCACCCCTTCGTCGCTTGGCCAGTCGAAGCCGACACCGGCAACCTTTTTCTGCACACGGTAGGCGCGCAACAGCTCCGACATCGCATTTGGCACCCCGTCGAGCATACTTTTGCGCCCCTCCCTGAGCTTGAGCCTCTCCCAGTTTTGCAGCACAACCTCTTCTGTTTCGGCAATGACCTCTCCGAAAACGTGCGGGTGGCGGCTGATGAGTTTGTGGCAGAGCGCATCAAAAACTTCGCTAAACGAGAAGCTTCCGCGCTCTTCGCCGAGGAGAACCTGAAACGAGAGATGCAGAAAGAGGTCGCCGCACTCTTTTTTCAGCTCGTTCTCATCATGCTGGTCGATGGCGTGGATCAGTTCGTAGCTCTCTTCGAGCAACAGGTGGGCCAGCGACTCCGGAGTCTGCTTCCGGTCCCAGGGGCACTCCTGGCGCAACACCTCGACAAGGCTAAGGGCGCGCAGGAACTGCTCCGAAAGGGTTCTTTCCCTCTCTGCCAAAATATCTTCCTTCAACTGCTCGATCGTTCTTTTTTCAGCCATTGCAATTCAATCCTCTTTTCTTCGGTTTCGCCGCCCAAATGTGGTTGAAGTTACGCTTTCTTGCCGCTATTTCCGTATACTTGCCCATGAAGCTGACCCATACAATTTTGCTATCCAGGAGCCATGACGACGCCCATCATTCAGCCAGAGGAGGGATACCCGATTGCTGCCATTGCCACACCGGTTGGTATCGGTGCCCTTGCGGTTGTCCGTATCAGTGGCAAAGGAGTTTTCGATATTGCCCAGAAGGTCTTTCGCAAAAAAAACAACCCGGCCTTCCGCTTTGCACAATCAAAAGGATTCAGGGCCCATTTCGGCACGGTGCACGACAGCGAAGGGCTCATTGATGAGGTGGTTGCGCTTGTGTTTCGTGCACCACACTCTTTCACGAAGGAGGATATGGTTGAGTTCAGTTGCCACGGCGGCCCGGTTGTGGTGAAGCATATCCTGAAGGTGCTGCTTGACGGTGGGTGCAGACTGGCTGAGCCGGGAGAGTTTACGAGGCGGGCATTTCTGAACGGTCGTATAGATCTTTTGCAGGCCGAGGCGATTGGCGAGATGATCCATGCCCGAACGGAATCGGCATTCCGTACCGCCGTGACACAGATGCAGGGATCGCTCTCCCTGCGGCTTGATACCATGCGGCGTGCGCTTCTCCGATCATGCGCCATGCTCGAACTTGAGCTGGATTTCAGTGAAGAGGAGGTTGAGTTCCAGAGCCGCACCCAACTGCAGCAAGAGCTCAGGGAGATGCAGGAGGAGCTGGCCCGTCTTGTTGACTCCTACCAGCATGGCCGAATTCTGAAAGAGGGCGTTGCAACCGTCATTGCCGGCAAGCCAAATGCCGGTAAATCAACCCTGCTCAATGCGCTGCTCGGCGAAGAGCGCTCCATTGTGAGCCATCAGCCGGGCACAACCCGTGACTACATCGAAGAGTGTTTCATTCATGATAAAACCCTCTTTCGCCTTACCGATACCGCCGGGCTGCGGGAAGGAGGCGAGGAGATAGAGCACGAGGGGATCCGGCGAAGCTACAGGAAAATTTCTGAAGCTGACCTCATTCTTTACCTCCTTGATATCAGCCTTGACGAGTTTCTGGATGAGGTTCCGCCGATTCGTGAGTTTTTGGAGTGCTACAGTAACGCATGCCTGATTGTGGTCGCCAATAAAATTGACCTGACCCGGGAAAGTGCGGAACGGCTTCAGCAACTCCTTGCCGCAACCGGCTGCGATGTCTGCGCCATAGCCGCTGCAAGGGGCGAAGGGCTTGAGCGTCTCAGGCAGTTGATGAGCATTATGGCCGAAGGATTGCATAAACAACAGGAGGCAAGTGTGCTCGTCACCAGCCTGCGTCACTATGAAGCACTCCGCAACGCATCAGATGCCCTTGCAAATGCTCAGGAGTTGATCAGCCGCCATGCCGAAACCGAACTCATCGCCTTTGAGCTTCGCTCAGCCCTCGACTACGTCGGAGAGATTACCGGAAAAGTGGTCAGTGAGGAGATCGTCAACCTTATTTTCGAGCGCTTCTGCATCGGAAAGTGACGTCATGCTTCCCTGGGCGTCATTGGGGTTGAGGAGGGTTGTTATCAAAAACAGGGTGAAATCCGGCCGGATTTCACCCTGTTGAGTCATTTTTTCTGGCGGCAAGATTTGTTAATCCTTTATGCAGCGTACAGCACTCCCCGTTCTTTTTTCCTGGGAAGATATCGTGATAACGGCATTTTGAAAGTCGAATTGCGTATACCAGGCAAGGTCGGGCGCGGCCTCTGAAGATGACCATATAAAGGCGTTTTCACCCAGAAAGAGGAATGCCATCTCTTCCGTTCCTCTGAGGCCGCCTGGCTCCGCGTGAAAATGGATGGTGTTATCGACAGCAAGAGCCGGATAACGCCATGTTGAGAGAGCATGTATCTTCCTTTCTTCGGTAGCAGAATTTCCTGTTAACGTGTTTGCAGCGTTTATCCACTCTTCTTTGGACGGTAAATGCCATCCTGACGGAGCAATTCCGCGTGGGTCGTTCACGGCATACCAGTTATAGAGCCGACCATATTGGTTCGCATTTGCCGGATCGTTTTTGTAGTAACACCAGGCACCCTCTTTTTTTGCCGAGGCATCAAGCCACTCTTCGTTGGTTTTGGCTTGTCGGATGGGATCGCCGTTTCTGTACCTTGAGACGTTCAGGTTATCGCGCATCCAGACTTTTTTGCCGATGGTGACGAAGCTGTAGGCGTTGCCGTCAATATCAAGAGGGAGTGCGGCAGCTTCTGCTCGCAGAGAAGCGAGTGATGTTATCACGGTGATTACCAGGATAAGGAGCCCGTACATTGCATGCTGTTTCTGTTTCATGGAAAAGTTCTGTTAGGTTGTTATTGTTTGGATAAACTGGCGTTATGCCGTTACTTTTTTTCCGTTCAAAACATAACAGAACCATCCTTAAAGGGTTATTAAAAAAAGCTTAAAAGATTCAAAAAATATCATTGTTGTTGTGTGAGCAAGGGAAATACCGCTCAGACAACGATGACGAGGGGGGCAGCACCAGCATGTCACGCCCGGGCCAGGGTGCCGGACGTGACGATAAGCTTGTCAGCTCTGCGAGTAGGTGTGGACGCTGTTGGCGGCCGAGGGGAGGTAGTTGACTCCGAACCAGCAGACCAGAAGTACTACAAAGGAGAGGGCCAGGTACCACTGCAGTTTGGCTCGGTCAATCTTGTAGCGCCAGGCGTGAAGATAGCCGAGATAGGCAAGCCAGGAGAGAAAAGCCCAGGTCTCTTTGGGATCCCATGTCCAGTAATGGCCCCACGCCTCTTTTGCCCAGAGCGCACCGAAGATAAGGCCGAAGGAGAGCAGCACAAATCCAAGCAGTGCCAGATAGTGTGAGACCGATTCACCGGTACGGTTTTCCTTTTTCCTCACCTGAAGCGAGACGTTGTGCAATGCCGTCACCGATGATGCGGCAAGCAGCACATAGCCCACCAGGTAGACGATCACATGCGGAATGAACCAGGGGCTCTGCAGGGCAGGCATCAGCGTTTTGTCGAAAACCTCGGGATGGAGCATGTTGATGCCGAGAAAAAATGCGGCCAGTGCCATGCAGTAGTATTTCAGCCAATCGATCTTCCAGCGGTATTCAACCAGAAAGCCGACAAGCGGAATCAGCGTCGCATACCAGAGCCGTGTTTCGCCAAGTGTTCTGAGGGGCGGACGGTCAAGGAGTACCCAGTAAAAAGCGATAAAGGCGGCCATAACCAATGAGCCTCCAAAAGAGAGGATAAAAGCCGGGAGTTTCAGCGCGGGAGTTCTCCGGGAGAAAAGGCTCATCAGGGCACCAAGTGTCCAGCAGGTAATGGCCGCTATTGCGGCGTTAGTGAAGTTAACAGTCATGATGCCCCCTCAGTGCGTTTAATGCCATTCCAGAAAAAGAGAATGTTCCCTGCCATAATCATAAAAAAGCCAAGATAGACTGCCGGCAACCAGGGGTCGCGGATAACTTCGATCAGGCTCACTTTCGACCATCGTCCTGCTTTTTGATCGTAACCCATCTGGTAGAGCTTCCACCCCACAAAGTTTATCGGATGGTTCACCTCAAGGGTTGCCTTTGATTGATTGCCTGTTTCGTCCTGTACGGTCACCTCCGAGCGGAATGCTTTCGGTGTGCCCGGCCTGATGCCAAGGGATAGTGAGCCCGCTTGAGCGTCCTTCGTATCAACAAAGGGACTGCCGGTCGTTATCCATTCCTCGCGCACTGTTGCGTTGGTGCTGGTGATCCTGATTTTTGCAAAAGGAATTCCTGCTGTGCGGTCTGCCGACTCGGGAACTCCACTCTTTCCGGGAAGCGCATAGGGCATAAAATCGAGCACGTCAACGTCCACACCTTTCCATGACGCCTTGAGCCCCTTGTGGACAAGGATGTTTGCTTTCGAGCGCTCCTCAAAAATTTTTCCGGTCTTCTGTTCAAAGAGCAGCAATTGTGGCGGGTATTCCTCAAGTGAAAAATCCCGGAGAAAAACAGAAAAAGGGAGAATTTGTGGTGTCTCGCTATCCATGGTATAACCAAGATTGCTCGCTTTTCCCTCTTCGACCGGCACTACAAGCCGCTGAAGGTCGGGGGCACCAAGAATTGCGCAGGAAAGCGCTATCCAGAAGCCTGCATGAAAGAGAATAAACTGGAGATTCTGCACCTTGAACGGCACAAGCTTCCATGAAAGAGAGAGGCCAAGATTTGCGAGAAAGAGCAGGATGGTCAGCGCAAATGGCCAGCTTGAAAAAATCTGGTTCAGGCCGAGCAGAGCAGGACGCGAGCCTGGAGCAGGCGCCGTCTGCGGTATGATACCTCCAATCAGGGAGAGGAGCGCAATGGCACAAATCAGGCTGAGGCCAAGCGGAATTCCTCCCAGCCATTTGACAAACGCGTTGTTCCGGAACGCAACTCCTGCGCTTATGATCGCAACAGCGAAGATGCCAAGAAAGAGTGCGTTATAGGGCAAATGGGGTTGGGGTACGCCGATGCCCAAACCGGCATATTGTACAGCAAAACCAGCAATAACGGCGACGGCCGTAAAAATGGCAGCCTCCCTGAACTCCCAGGGAGACTGAAACAATCGACGCGGGAGAACCACCATAATGACTACCTGTTGGAAAAAACTTGTTATTAATTAAATACGAAGAGCAACCGAACCTTGAAACCATTCACCAGAGTGCGCATAAACGCGCAACGGCTATCGTCGTCATTATACAAGAAGCACACTCTATTCGTTCATCTGTCGAAAAATGTCAGGAGTGAGAAACTCCATTTGTGTCGTTTTCAGGAAAATGGAAAGCCCTGTTCTGCGGCCACAAAATATAAGAGAGCCGAGGGAGTTTCACAAATAACAATCGCGACCATTTTTTCCGGATGGAGCCATCGCGACTCCTCTTGACGCAGAAAGGAAGGGGTTTGTGTTTTAAATTTTCTTTTTCTATCTTGAGTCAGTTTTAAATTGATAGCCGTGCAGAAGAGTGCTTGATTGAGGCTTGTTATCGTTAGAACGTCTCCCTTTTTTTTATTTGGCAGTCAATTCTGTCGATGCGCTCTTAACAATTGTTAGTCAGCTCTTGTTTGCAAGAGTCCTTATTTACATGCAGCGTACCTTTGTTTCTCTGGTGAAGGTGCTGTTTTTTGCGCTCTTTTTTTATTAAAAGTTTGAAAATTCAATAAAATTCAATAAAATCAGGCATACTGCGTTTTTCGGTCTGTTATTCAATGATTTTTATGTTGGCTAACAACGAAGGGCAGTGTCACCCGGGGATTTGCTGCATGATGCACTTCCTTGTTTTTTTTATACCGTTGTTGGCAAAAAAGACAATCAAGACAGGTCAATTCAAACAAATAACATGGAGTAGTCGGCTTATGAAAAAAACGACATTCGCAAGTATTGTCTCTATCTGTATGGTTCCAGCGCTGTTCTGGAGCACAGAGGGATCTGCAATACCGTCCTGGGCAAGAAAGTACAACACCTCATGCTACATGTGCCACTCTGGCATGCCGCAGAGGAATGCAGTTGGTGAAGCCTTCAAGAACAATGGCTACCGTCTGCCAGGTGGAAACGATGAAGCATTCACCCGTCAGAAAAACATCAAGATCGGAACGGCTGACTGGGACAAGAACTTCCCGAATGCTCCTGTTTCGGGCTCATATCCCCAGTTTGATCCGTTAAGCGTTGTTGTCACGGGCAACCTGATCAACTACAAGGAGGCAAGCCACTACGTATCAACAGGTGCCCCAAAGGCAGCCAAAGAGTTTACCCTTAACGCAGCTAATAGCGCATCGCTTTTCATTGGCGCTACCGTCGGTGATAACCTGACGATTTTTGGTGAGTTGGCTGGATTTGGCGGTGCAGCATTGGAAGAAGATGTTGATAATACTACCATTTCCTCGTCTAATGTTGACAGCCCTGTTACCTCCAATATTCGTGCAGTATGGCAGTTCTCTCCCGGTTTCAACCTTGCCATTGGTAACAGCTTCAGCGCAGTTGGCTGGAATGGCACCGGTGCTGGCGGCGTGGCAAACGTTGGCAGTGTGCTTCCTGGACCAGTAACCTATGCTGAGTTGAACTTCACCAGAGGCGAGACGGGTGGCTACTCCATCGTTGCAGGTACCAGCATGGGTGCAAATTACAGAACACCTATCGTGGCTACCGACAATCACATTGATGATATTCTCTATCTTCGTGGAAAGGTGAAGCTGATCGGTGCAGGTCTGCTCAGTGGTGCCAATGGGCAGCTTGGCAATGCCTATAACGGCCTTGACAACCAGTTGTCGATTGGTGCAGGTCTCTCCTATGCCAACAAAAAAAATAGTTATACTACCAGCGGGTCTCTTGTAGCTGGCTCATCAACTGTTGGTTTTACAGGCAACTATGCTGGTGAGACACTGGTTTATGGTGGCGATGTACAGGGAGCCTATCAGAACCTCCTCGGTGGCGCGGCATACAGTCGTGATCGTGATCTTGGTCTGGACAACTACAGGATTGAGGCTGGCTACTTTATCTATCCATGGCTGTTTGCAAAGGTCGGTTACGTTGATATCGCGAAGGCAAACAATCAGATTGCGACCAGGAAAGGAAAAGCAGATGTTCACCAGCCTCAGATTATCCCATCGATTTCCGCATGGATTACGCCGAGTGTCTCTCTGACTGGTATCTACACTATTTTCACGAAATCGAGTGACGTCAACAGCACCGGTAGTTTTACCAATCAGAACACCTTTGCCCTGGCTGTCAGGGCTGGCTTCTGATCACCTGTTGATCCGGCTCTCCTGATTTTTCAGGAAAGCCTGTTTGTGAGAGAGGCATGTTCATCGTGTATGGACATGCCTCTTTTTTTTGTTCTGGTCATTTTTTAAGTGAATTTTAAGCATGGGCTAATGGGGTTTTAAGGTTTTATTGCGTAACATCAAAATTGATCATATCATCGGGGATGCCTGCAAGCGTTATGGCATACCGCGATAACCGGTTCCGCTGGCACCATTCTTAATCAAACCCTACAATTATGGTAATTTTTTCGAGGAAAACATTCAGAACCGTGCTCTTTGCCTCCCTTTTGTGTCTTGGTTGCAATGGCACCTCTTATGCTCTTGTGGCTGGAAGCAAGGCGCCCGATTTCAGTCTCCCTGGAGCGCAGGGTACGGTGGAGCTTTCGAGCACGGCCGGCTCGGTTGTCTATGTTGATTTCTGGGCATCCTGGTGTGGCCCCTGCAAGCAGTCATTCGGGTGGATGAACGCCATGCAGGACAAATACAGGGCGAAGGGACTGAAAATTATCGGTGTCAATGTTGATGGCAAAACCGAGGATGCCAAAAAATTTCTGGTGCAGACTCCGGCCCACTTTACCGTCGCCTTTGATGCAAAAGGTGTGACGCCAAAAAATTATGGGGTCATGGGTATGCCGACCAGTTTTCTGGTGGGCCGGGATGGCAAAATCATCTTTCAGCATCAAGGGTTTAAAGAGGCTGATCGTGAACAACTTGAAAAACAGATCAACGCTGCACTGGAGGCAAAAAAATGAAAAAAAATGTATTGCTGAAATCTGGTTACGCCCTTCTGTTGCTGATGCTTGCCTTGTCTGGCTGCTCAATCGGTCCGGCTGTTCAGCCGTGGGAAAAAGAGACCCTCGCCAAGCCTGAGATGACCTTTGAGGGCGATCCGCTCGACAACAAGTACACTGAGCATATCTACAGCAGCAAAGAGGCCGCTTCCGGCGGTGCCGGGGTAGGCGGTGGCGGCTGCGGTTGCAATTAACCTGAATTTTAATTTTCATGACACTCCTATGAAATCACTCCCGACAAAAAAAAATCATGTGCTCGGCGCGGCCCTTTTTGCCGCAGCCATGGCATTGCCCGTCTCAAATGCAGCGTTTGCTGAAGCAGCGCCGGAACGCGGCATTGTTGCCTTTAAATACCTTAATTACGAAGACAGCCAGCCCGGCGTGGAGCGGATGGATATCAACGCCTATACGGTTTCGGCCATGGCCCCCATCGCTGGCGAGTGGTCGATCAGCACCTCCTATACCTACGATTCAGTTACTGGCGCCTCACCTAAATTTCACACCTATTTTGATCCGCCAGCAACAGATGGGACGTCAGGGGCTTCAAAAATCAAGGAACAGCGTTATTCCGGAGACCTGAGCGTCACCCGTTATCTGTCGAAGGGGAGTGTGACCGCCGGCACGAGCTATTCCAAGGAAAACGACTACATTTCGCGCGGTTATTCAGCCCAGGGAAGCATTTCGACTGAGGACAAGAATACAACCTTTACCTTTGGTGGCAGCTATACAACGGATACGATCAACTCCAGCAATTCTATTGCTAAAAATCAGGCAAAGAGAACTGTTGCCGGGCTGGTAGGCGTTACACAGGTCTTGACAAAGCAGGATATTGTGCAGGTGAACCTCGGCTATTCGAGGGGCAAGGGCTATTTCAATGACCCGTACAAGGATCTGGATCAGAGACCGGACAAGAAGGAGATCAAGACGGTTATGACCCGATGGAATCACCATTTTGATGGTATTGATGGCACGAGCCACCTCTCATACCGCTATTATACCGACACCTTCGGCATCAGGGCCCATACGTTTGGGCTGGAATATCTTCAGTCGCTGCCGAATGAGTGGACCGTAACTCCTTCGGTAAGGTTCTCTTCCCAGACAGCGGCCGACTTTTATTTCCCGACAAATCCTGCTGATGATCCGACCATGGTTCCTCCTGATGCTGAAAACCTGTTTGTGGCCGGATCCTGTGTCTCTTTGGATCAGCGACTTTCATCCTTCGGTGCGCTCACGCTTGGCATCAAGGTGTCGAAGCGGATTGCCAAGGATTGGCTGGTTGATGTGAAATATGAAAACTATGAGCAGCGCGCAGGCTGGAGCATGACTGGTGGCGGCGATGCCGGGCTTGCACCATTCAGTGCATCGTTCTTTCAGGTTGGCCTTTCACGGGAGTTCTGACTTTCGTAAAGCGTCACATCAGGCATGTCAGCCACCCGATCCCTGCAAGGGGGTTGGGTGGCTTCTTTTTTTAAGCAAAATTTAAGATTCCATTAATAATGCTTTAAGGCCAAATGGGCTATAATTTGGAAGTTGAAACTTTCTGCGATGTGTCCTATGGTTTTTGAGTATGTTTTTTTTCAAAAGCTGCGTCACGAAAGTTCCTTTTCTGGTTGATCAATACATCAATTATTAAAAAAAGGAGGGGTCATAATGGCGACCTATACCAAGACAGCTTTAGCTGGTGATCAGAATTATACGTTAGCCTCTTTTAACGGCAACGAACCAGGAAGTGGCAATATTTACACTTGGGATGGAGGGGCCGGAACGGACAAGCTGACCCTTGGCGGCAGTGGAGGCAGTTATCTGGGGAATTATCCCAGAGCAAATTTTACCATCAATCCTGTTAATGCCAGTGGAGTTATTGTGGTGACAGGAGCAAGCAGCTCTAAAAACACCCAGTTAACGCTTAATCTGAAAAGTGTTGAGACACTGGTTTTTGCTGACGCTGTAGTTCCGCTTGTTTATAACGCCAACAATTCGCCCACCGGTGCCGTAACGATCTCCGGAACAGCGACCCAGGGAGCGATCCTCACCGCTACCAACAACCTTGCTGATGCTGACGGACTTGGGCCGATCAGCTACCAGTGGTATGCTGCCGGTACGGCTATTGCCGGAGCAACCGCAAGCACCTTGACATTAGCCGAGGCGCAGGTAGGCAAAGTTATTACGGTAAAAGCGAACTACACCGATTTACTGGGTACTGCCGAGAGCGTCAGCAGTGGATCGACGGCTGCGGTGCTCAATGTCAATGATGCTCCAACTGGCGGAGTGACGATCAGCGGAACAGCCTCTACTGGCCAGACCCTTACAGCGAGCCATACGCTGGCGGATGCGGATGGACTTGGTGTTATCAGTTACCAGTGGAATGCTGCCGGTGCGGCTATTGCCGGAGCAACGGGGAACACCCATCTCTTGACGCTGGCCGAGGCTGGCACTATCATCACGGTGACGGCAAGCTACATTGATGGCCATGGTACTTCGGAGCACGTGACCAGTGTGGCTACATCGCCCGTTTTTACTAACCATGCCCCGACCGGATTGGTGACGATCGCTGGCACAGCGACCCAGAACGAGCAACTCACGGCAAGCCATACGCTGGTGGATGCGGACGGGCTTGGAACGATCAGCTATCAGTGGTATGCTGCTGGTACGGCTATTGCCGGAGCAACCGCAAGCACCTTGACGTTAGCCGAGGCGCAGGTAGGCAAAGCCATTACGGTACATGCGAACTATACCGACGGTCACGGTACTCCCGAGAGTGTGAGCAGCAGTGCTACGGCTGTGGTGGTCAATGTCAATGATGCTCCAACAGGAGCCGTGACGATCAGCGGCACAGCAACGCAATACCATCAACTTGCAGCAGTTACCACTGCGTTGGCGGATGCGGATGGACTCGGTACATTCAGTTACCAGTGGTTTGCTGACCAGACGGCTATCGCCAGCGCTACAGCAAGCACCTTGACATTAGCTGCTGCGCAACTCGGAAAGGTTGTTACTGTGGCAGTGAACTATACCGATGGTCATGGAACTGCCGAGAGCGTGACCAGTGCGGCAACGAGCGCCATCATCACGGACACCATTGCGCCAACGATCACCAGCTTCACGCCTGCCGATGGTGCTACCGGTGTTGCCGTTGGAAGCGACCTTGTGTTGCACTTCGACGAAGCGATCCTGAAAGGTACCGGTCTGATTGAAATTCACAGCGGGACAGCAACAGGCGCGCTTGTGGCAAGCTACGATGCCGCGACGAGCACAAATCTCACCATATCGGGCAGTACGCTCACCATCAATCCGACGGCTGATCTTGCATCCGGTACGCATTATTATGTTCTGCTTCCGGATGGCTCGGTCAGTGATCTTGCCGGGAATCACTTTGGGGGGAGTTCGGTGTATGACTTTACGACTGTTGCGGCAGCAGGTGCCGATCCCTATGCGGCAAGCAGTGGCGGGGGCGGTGGTGCCGGAGTTGCGTTGGCAGGGGCGGGAGCACTTGGTATTCTTTCATGGGTACTCTTTTTTTAAGTAACGATCGGGTTGGATTATGGAGATATATCGTTTTGGATTTGATGCCATGGGAGGCGGTGGTGAAGTTGTCCTTGCGTCGAAGAGCAAAAAAGAGGGCCATTCCATAGCCAACCAGGTTTTTGAAGAGGTGGCGAGAATAGAGTACAAGTATTCCCGTTACCGGCCCGAGAGCATTGTTTCCCGTGTCAATGCTGCCGCCGGCGGTGACTTTGTGGCCTGTGATGAGGAGACCGCGTCATTGATCAACTATGCTGATTCTCTTTATCAGAACAGCGACGGCTTGTTTGATATGACCTCGGGGGTTTTGCGTCATGCCTGGGATTTCAGCAAGGCTCTCCTGCCGGAACCGGCAAAACTTTCCGGACTGCTTGCTCTTGTCGGGTGGAATCGGGTGGAGCGGCAGGGTAATGCGATTCGTCTGCCTATGGCCGGTATGGAGATTGATTTTGGAGGTGTTGGCAAGGAGTATGCTGCTGACAGGGCTGCGGCAGTTGTTGCTGATCAGGGGGTGAGGCATGGGTACGTGAATTTGGCAGGTGACATAAGGCTTGTTGGCCCTAAACCTGATGGGACACCCTGGATTATCGGGATTCAGGATCCGCGCCACAAAGAGCTTATGATTGCGTCGATTCCGCTTCACAGCGGAGCGTTGGCGACAAGCGGTGACTATGAGCGCTTTTTTGAAGTGGATGGCCATCGCTACTGCCACATTCTTCATCCCCGGACAGGCTATCCTGTGACCTATTGGCGATCAGTAACGGTTGTTGCTCCTTTGGCCATTACCGCCGGAAGTTGCACAACCATAGCAATGTTGAAAGGGGCTGATGCGCTGGCATTTCTGGACGACACCGGGATGGGATACCTGGCGGTAGACCATTGTGGCAAGATATATCATAAAAACACATAGTACAGTTTTCAGTGTCAATCAATAACTTTTGTCTTATGCGAACAACCAACATGAATTTGCCTGTTCTGAAGCGTGCGACAGCTCTTTTTGCTCTTTTAATGCTTCTATGCCTCAGGGTGAGCAGCGCTTTTGCTGCTGATTTTCTTGATCCTCAGCAGGCGTTCAAGCTCACTGCCGAGCTGAATAATTCCCGTACGGTTTTGCTGCACTGGGAGATTGCCAAGGGGTACAAGCTCTATCGCGACAAGGTGACGGTCTCTGTCGAAAGCGGCAAGGCTGAAGTGAAGGCTCCTGTATTGCCGAAAGGGATCATCATTACGGATCCTTCAACCAATGAAAAAATTGCAATCTATCATGACAAGTTGGATGTCGGGGTCTCTCTTGTCAAGGCTGACGCGCCATTTACGCTGAGCGTTGTCTATCAGGGATGTGCCGAGGATGGTCTCTGTTATCCGCCAATCACCAGGCTTTTCAAGGTTGATCCTGCCAAACCGGGTTTACTGACGGCGGCTGGTGAAGAGGCAGCTACTCCTTCAGGTAACAGCGCTGTTGAAGCTGAAAAGCCGGCATCTGCGGTTCCTTCAGTCGCTGAAGGTGCGGCACCCTCGAAAGTGGCCGCAGCGGACAATGATCTCTCTCTGGCAACAGCCACCCTTGCCGGGGGAAGTTTGTGGAAAATTGCCCTTGCTTTCCTTGCATTCGGCCTGCTCCTGTCGTTTACCCCTTGTGTTCTGCCGATGGTGCCGATTCTCTCCTCAATCATTGTGGGTGAGGGAGATGTTACCCGCCGTCGCAGTTTTCTGATGGCACTTGCCTATTGCCTCGGAATGGCGTTGGTCTATACGTCGCTTGGTGTTGCTGCCGGTCTTGCGGGCGAAGGGCTGGCCGGTGCCTTGCAGAAGCCATGGGTTCTGGTGATGTTTGCGTTGCTGCTTGTTCTCCTCTCTCTCTCCATGTTCGATGTCTATCAGTTGCAGTTGCCAGTCGCTTTGCAAAGCAAGCTTGGCAAGGCTTCCGGTGGTTTGAAGCGGGGCCGTTTTGCCGGGGTCTTTTTTATGGGTGCTCTGTCGGCGCTTATTGTAGGCCCTTGCGTTGCTGCGCCTCTTGCAGGAACCCTTGTCTATATCAGTCAAACGCGCGACGTGCTTCTTGGTGGACTGGCTCTCTTTTCGATGGCTATGGGAATGAGTGTGCCTCTGTTGCTTGTCGGTCTTTCAGCAGGCAGTTTGCTGCCCAAGGCCGGCGCATGGATGATTGGTGTCAAGTATGTGTTCGGGCTTCTGTTAATTGCGGTTGCCATCTGGATGGTCTCGCCAATTCTGCCAGCTCCGGCGGTCATGCTTTTTTGGGGAGCGTTCGCTATTCTCTGCTCGGTTTTTCTCGGTGTTTTCGATACTTCAGTCGCAAAACCAACGATTGCTCTTCGTTTTGGCAAAACCTTTGGTCTGGTTCTTTTTGTTATCGGCTTACTGGAGCTTGTCGGGGCTGCTGCCGGCGGTACCAATGCGCTTGAACCGCTTTCGCAGATCCGCAGCGTATCGACTGTCAGCTCAGGAGAGGAAAAGGGAGTCGGCTTCACTCGTATCAAGACGGAAGCAGAGCTTGATCAGGCACTGCTCTCAGCAAAAAACCCGGTTATGCTCGATTTCTATGCTGACTGGTGTGTCGCCTGCAAGGAGATGGATCGCTTTACGTTTCATGATCCAAAGGTTATTGAGCAGCTTGGCAATCTGACGCTCTTGCAGGTTAATGTTACGGCCAATAGTGCAGACGATCGTGCCTTGATGAAGCGTTTCGGCCTCTTCGGCCCTCCAGGTATGATCTTTTTTGATACCAGCGGAAAGGAGATTGCGGAAAGCCGGATTGTCGGTGTGCTTGAGGCGCGTGCTTTTTTTGATCATGTTGCCAAAGTCTTGCGGTAAAAAGTCTCATTCGGAAGTACTCCCTCTTTGCAGCATACATACCCTGTTAAACTGGTTGGCATCGGCCAATATTGAGCAGCGGGATGTATGCTGCAGCTATTTTTTAGCAAAATTTAAGTTGCCATTAATATTGCTTTAAGGCTCATGAGGCTATTATTGGGAAGTTGAAATTTTCTGAATGTGTTGTGTTGCTTTTGACGATGTTTTTTGCCGAAAGCGGCGTCACGAAACTCCCTTTTCAGGGATAGAACTCTTGATCAATACATCAATTATTAACGAAAGGAGAGGGCATAATGGCGACTTATACAAAGACCGGCACCGCTAATGCTGATAACTATACGTTAGCTTCTTTTAACGGCAACAAGCCGGTAAGTGGAAATATTTACACTTGGGATGGGGGGAACGGGACAGACAAGTTGACCCTCGGCGGCAGTGGAGGCCAATATACCGCAAATTATCTCCAGGCAAATTTCACCATTAATCCTGTTAATGCCAGTGGTGTTATTGTGGTGACTGGCGCAAGTAGTAACGGCACCTCAATAACCCTCAATCTGACAAGTGTTGAGACACTGGCTTTTGCTGACGGGAGTGTTACGCTGGTTTACGGCGCACCTCCCGTACCTCCCGTACCTCCCGCTCCTCCATCAGATACGACCGCGCCGACCGTTTCCACTTTCAGCCCTTCAGATGCCGCAGCCGGTGTAGCCGTCGGGAGCAATATTGTCTTGACCTTCGACGAGGCAATCCAGAAGGGGAGTGGTTCGATCGTGATACACAGCGATTCAGCAACCGGTGCAGCCGTAGCAACCTACGATGCGGCTGCGAGCGCCAACCTTTCGGTATCGGGCAATACGCTCACCATCAATCCGACCGCTGATCTGGCTGCTGGCACCCACTATTTTGTTACGCTGGATGCTGGCTCAATAAAGGATCTTGCGGGTAACAGTTATGCGGGAACGACAACCTACGATTTCACGACGGTTGCACCTCCTGCACCAGATACGACCGCGCCGATCGTTTCCACCTACAGCCCTTCATACGCTGCTGCCGGTGTGGCTGTCGGGAGCAATATTGTTTTGACCTTCAGCGAAGCAATCCAGAAGGGTAGTGGTTCGATCGTGATACACAGCGATTCAGCAACCGGTACCGTTGTAGCAACCTATGATGCGGCTGCGAGCGCCAACCTTTCGGTATCGGGCAATACGCTTACCATCAATCCGGCCGCTGATCTTGCTGCCGGCATACACTATTTTGTTACGCTCGACGCAGGCTCAATAAAGGATCTTGCGGGGAACAGTTATGCCGGGACGACAACCTACGATTTCACGACGGTGGCCGCTCCGGCGCCTCCCGCTCCTCCATCAGATACGACCGCGCCGACCGTTTCCACTTTCAGCCCTTCAGATGCCGCATCCGGTGTAGCCGTCGGGAGCAATATAGTCTTGACCTTCAGCGAAGCAATCCAGAAGGGGAGTGGTTCGATCGTGATACACAGCGATTCAGCAACCGGTACCGTCGTAGCAACCTACGATGCGGCTGCGAGCGCCAACCTTTCAGTTACGGGCAATACGCTTACCATCAATCCGACCGCTGATCTTGCTGCCGGCACACACTATTTCGTTACGCTGGATGCAGGTTCAATAAAGGATCTTGCGGGTAACAGTCATACGGGGACGACAACCTACGATTTCACAACGGTGGCCGCTCCAGCAGCAGATACGACCGCGCCGACTGTTTCTACCTTCAGCCCTTCTGATGCTGCTGCCGGTGTCGCTGTCGGAAGTGATATTGTGTTGACCTTCAGTGAAGCAATCCAGAAGGGGATTGGCTCGATCGTGATACACAGCGGTTCAGCAACCGGTGCAGCCGTGGCAACCTATGATGCGGCTGCGAGCGCCAACCTTTCGGTATCGGGCAATACGCTCACCATCAACCCAACCGCTGATCTTGCTGCCGGCACACACTATTTTGTTACGCTCGATGCAGGCTCAATAAAGGATTTTGCGGGAAACAGTTATGCCGGGACGACAGCCTACGATTTCACCACGGCTGCCACTCCTGTAGCAGACACGACCGCGCCGACTGTTTCCACCTACAGTCCCTCAAATGCTGCCACCGGTGTCGCTGTAGGAAGTGATATTATGTTGACCTTCAGCGAATCAATTCAGAAGGGGATTGGTTCGATCGTGATACACAGTGGTTCCGCAACCGGTGCAGCCGTAGCAACCTTTGATGCTGCGACGAGCGGAAATCTTTCGGTATCGGGCAATACGCTCACCATTAACCCGTCAAGTGATCTTGCAACTGGTACAGATTATTTTGTTACGCTCGACACAGGTTCGATAAAGGATCTTGCAGGCAACAGTTATGCTGCCCAGACAGGATATCATTTTGTGACCAATGCTCATGTGATGGTTGCGGGATCACTTGAGAGTTGGGAATATCTCGCCTCCTGGCCTGATTTGATGAACTGGCTGGGAACCGATGTTGTTGCGGCAGCTTGGCATTACAATAATTATGGCGCGGCGGAACACCGTTCTATCACTTTTGACGCATGGGACTATCTTGCATCAAACGTTGATCTGATGAACTGGCTGGGATCAGATGTCCAAAAGGCGGCCGAGCACTATATTCTGAGTGGCCGGAATGAAAACCGCTCATTTGCTTTTGATGCCGCGGCCTACCTTTCGGCGAATCCCGATCTTGCATTGTGGCTTGGCACCGATTATGACGCAGCCGCCAAACACTATATCGAGTTTGGTCGCTTTGAGATGGCTCAGGGTTTGCGCCCCTCGTTTGCTGAGGTGTTTTTGACTCCGCCTTCGGTTATCGATTATGCTCCTGTTGATGCGGCCTTTGGCGTGCATGTCAGCAGTGACATTGTTCTGACCTTCAGCGAAGCTATCCAGAAGGGAGTCGGCACGGTAACGATTCACTCTGATTCTGCTGCAGGAGTGCCTGTGGCCACCTATGATATGGCATCAAGCGGAAATCTTTCGGTGTCGGGAAGTACCCTCACGATCAACCCGACGGCTGATCTTGCACATGGCACACACTATTTCGTTACGCTGGACGCAGGATCGGTCAAGGATCTTTTGGGAAACAGTTACGCAGGTACATCTGCCTATGACTTTACAACAGCTCCTGCTGCCGATACGACAGCCCCAACAGTTTCCGTTTACAGCCCGTCAGGTGCGGCCATCGGGGTCACCGTTGGAAGCGATATTGTCTTGACCTTCAGTGAAGCAATCCAGAGGGGGAGTGGTACCATAGTGATACACAGCGATTCAGCAACTGGTGCACCCATAGCAACCTTTGATGCGGCTACGAGCGGAAATCTTTCGGTTTCGGGCAGTACCCTGACGATCAACCCGTCAACTGATCTTGCACATGGCATACACTATTTCGTTACGCTTGATGCAGGATCGGTCAAGGATCTTGCGGGCAACAGTTACACCGGTACATCTGCCTATGACTTTACAACAGCTCCTGCTGCTGATACGACGGCTCCAACTGTTTCCGGTTACAGCCCGGCAGGTGCGGCTACCGGGGTCAACGTTGGAAGTGATATTGTGTTGACCTTCAGTGAAGCAATCCAGAGGGGGAGTGGTACCATAGTGATACACAGCGATTCAGCAACCGGTGCAGCAGTGGCAACCTTTGATGCGGCGACGAGCGGAAATCTTTCTGTTTCGGGAAGTACCCTGACGATCAACCCGTCAACTGATCTTGCAAACGGCACACACTATTTTGTTACGCTGGAGGCAGGATCGGTCAAGGATCTTGCGGGCAACAGTTACTCCGGTACGTCTGCCTATGACTTTACCACAGAGGCCGTAATAAATATTCCCGCTGACCCGTCGCCGCTCGCTGACACGACGCGGCCTGTTGTTACGGCATTCAATCCTGCTGATGCGACAGCCGATGTTGCCGTCGGCAGTAACATTGTTCTGACTTTCAGCGAAGCAATCCAGAAAGGAACCGGTACGATAGTGATACACAGCGGTTCTCCAACCGGTACGGAAGTGGCAACCTATAATGCTGCGACGAGCGGTAATGTCACCGTATCAGATAATATGCTCATCATTAACCCGACTGGTAATCTGGCGAACAGCACCCATTACTATGTCACCGTCTCTGAGGGTGCAGTTAACGATCTTGCTGGCAACAGCTATGTTGGCACCTCCTCATACGATTTCTCGACGGTAGCTAATAGCAGCCATGACAGCCATGATAGTCATGACAGCCATGATATAGCGTTAACCGGAATCTATACTTGATTGGAGCGAAGCCATGCCGCTGAAGGTTACGTTTGCTGGTGCCATGCCACCACCATAACGATTCTATAGAGTTCTGTGTTGAGTTGGCACCAATTTACGAAGAGCAAAAGTCCCTTTTCAGACAGGAATAAAACTCCTTTATGAAGGGGACTTGCTTGTTTACAGGATGGAAGCGCTTTCATGGTATGCCTCAATACGGACTTTTGCCACTCCGCTCCTGACAAGGCCGATCTCTCTGGCTGCAGCCGGCGAAACATCTATGATTCTTCCGTGCTGGAAAGGGCCCCGGTCGTTGATGCGTACCACAACAGTTTTCCCGTTTTCAAGATTGATAACTCTGACGCTGGTACCGAAAGGAAGGGTGCGGTGTGCGGCTGTGAAGTGGCTGCGGCTGAAATATTCGCCATTGGCTGTTTTTCTTCGGCGGAACCTGGGGGCGTAGTATGAGGCTGTGCCTTCGGTAACAAGAGCGATCCCCGGGAGCATCGTCTGTGCGCCTGTTGACGAAGCGGGATTTGCCTCATTATTTTCGGGGAGCCACTGCATGCCCGAAGTGGCGGGATTGCTGAATTCCCCGGTTTCTTCCGCATGAAGGGCTCCCTGGTTCAGTGCGGTGCAAAGCGTCAGGGCAAAGAGTGCCCGGAGTACCATTTCTGGTTGGAATCGTTTTCTTTTCGCCATAATACAAAAAAGGTTACGAGCGTTTTGTGAAACGTTGTCATCTTGACCGTTTCGGGAAAGGTCGTTGATCTTGTATTTTTGATGATCAGCCAGCGATAAAGGCTGATTGGCCTGAACTGAGTGCTTCGAGTTTTACCCGCGTAGTTCCGGATTTTATGAGTCCGATCTCTTTTGCTGCGCTTGTGGATAAATCAATGATTCTTCCTTTGACAAACGGGCCCCGGTCGTTGATGCGCACAATGACATCCTTTCCGTTTCGCAGATTGGTCACCCTTACCCTGGTACCGAATGGAAGGAATGGGTGGGCTGCGGTCAGCTTATCCATATTGAATGTTTCGCCGTTTGCTGTCTTGCGACCGTGAAACTGATCGGAGTAAAAAGAGGCGCGGCCTTCGGTAACGGGACCGAGTGCCTTTTTTTGCGTTCGAGAGCCCTCTCTTGAACGGAGAGCAGCCTCAGCAGAGTTGTAAAGTGGGTTAAATTGAGTGGCGGGTCCTGAAAAATTTGAGCCGTTATGGCTTGCTCCGAGGGCTATGGTGATCAGGATAGCAACAAATGATAAGGAAAAAAATTGTTTTTCATGCTTCATGCGCTCATGGTTTAAATCCGCTGTTCCTTAAAAAAGGGTACTCATGCAGGGAACAGGTAAAAAATGAATTAAAAGCACTAATGGCTATTCAGTTGTGTTACATCCTTCAATATAAAGAAAATATTCCAAAGCAAGAAATATCTGTCGGAGTGCTTGCCGGTAAAGGTGTTACAGCTTTTTTTTGTCTCTTGTTGTGGGGAGAGTGGTATCATTTTACCGTTCAATCCGCTCTTCTTTTTCTTGATATATTGAAAGCTGTGCAGTGCGTTTTGAGCGCTGTCCGGTTTCTTCGATTTAGAACTTATTAGTCTATATTATCGGGTGCAATTTTCTTGAATTTCAATACGCTTTTCATTTTCCCTCGTTGATTATGTCAAAAATATCGGAAGGTGCAGGATCAGAAAACAAGTCAGAACAATCAGGCATGAAACGGCTTGCCGGCCTCTCTCTTGCTGCTCTCGGGGTGGTTTTTGGTGATATCGGTACAAGTCCTCTTTATGCCGTTCGGGAGTGTTTTCATGGCGAGTATGGCATTCCTATCTCACAAGGGAATGTTCTTGGTGTTCTTTCCCTGCTCGTCTGGGCCCTTATCCTGATTGTCAGTCTGAAATATCTGACCTTTATCATGAAAGCTGATAATGACGGGGAGGGCGGTATTCTTGCCCTTACAGCCCTGATTATCACGCAAAGCAAGAAAAAAGGTTATGAACGGTGGTTCCTGGTAATTATCGGCTTGTTTGGAGCCGCATTGCTTTATGGCGACGGCATGATTACTCCAGCCATTTCGGTTCTCAGTGCGGTTGAGGGTATGCAGATTATTGCTCCGGCATTCAAGGATCTTGTTATACCGGCCACCATTCTGGTTCTTGTCGCTCTTTTCCTCTTTCAGCATCATGGCACAGCAAGGGTTGGCGCACTGTTTGGCCCGATTATTTTTGTCTGGTTTGTGGTTATCGGTTTACTTGGTCTTGTGGAAATTATCCGATTTCCGCAGATTTTGCAGGCGATTCTGCCCTGGTATGGCATCTCTTTTCTTTTGAGCAATCATCTCCAGGGTTTTATGGTTCTTGGGGCGGTTTTTCTCTCTGTTACGGGTGCTGAGGCGCTCTATGCCGATATGGGTCATTTCGGAAAAAAGCCTATCCGGTTGACCTGGGTTTTGCTGGTGTTGCCTGCTTTGCTTTTGAACTATTTCGGGCAGGGTGCGCTGCTGCTTGCTTTTCCTCAAGAGTCTCACAATCCGTTTTACAGCCTTGTGCCTTCATGGGCAATGATTCCCATGGTGCTGCTTTCGACGTTGGCAACCATTATTGCATCGCAGGCGCTTATTACGGGTGTTTATTCACTGACCCAGCAGGCAATTCAGCTTGGTTACCTGCCCCGTTTAACGGTGACGCATACTTCAGACAAGCATATCGGCCAGATTTATGTTCCAGCGGCAAACTGGGCATTGATGATCGCGACCATCACGCTGGTTGCCGGTTTCGGTTCGTCAAGCAAGCTCGCTGCGGCTTATGGCGTTGCGGTAACGGCAACCATGCTGATTTCCACGATTCTGTTCTATTATGTTGCACGCGATCTCTGGCAGTGGAACAAGGTCGGGCTCAATGTGCTGATCAGCTTTTTTGCCATTGTTGATCTCTCCTTTTTCGGGGCAAGTGTGAGCAAGCTCTTTCAGGGTGCATGGTTTCCATTGGCAATAGGGCTGATGGTTTTTACCCTTATGCTTACCTGGAAGCAGGGGCGCAGCCTTTTGTTGCAGCAGTTGCAGGATCGTACCTTGACGATTGAAGAGTTTCTGCAGAGCCTTGCATTGCAGCAACCTTACCGGGTGAATGGTCAGGCGGTCTATCTGACGGCCAATCCTGATGTCGTGCCTGTCGCCATGCTCCATAATCTGCGTCATAACAAGATCATGCATTCGGAGGTGGCTCTCTTTCATTTCAGCACGGAACGGGTGCCGAGGGTTCCAAACAGCCAGAAGGTAGAGGTAACCAGGCTGGGTGATGGATTTTTTAAGGTTGTTGCCAGATACGGATTTCTGGAATATCCCAATATCCGTCAGGTCATAGCGCTTGCAAATCATCAGGGGCTCCATTTCAGGCCGGAGGCGATCAGCTTTTTCCTGAGCCGCGAAAAAATTGTTGCCGGGCTCAAGTCGAAAATGATTTTATGGCGCAAAAAACTCTTTGCCTTGATGTCTCGCAATGCGCTCAGCGCAACGGCATACTATGATCTTCCTGCTGGTCAGGTGATTGAGATAGGTGTTCTGGTGCAGATATGAGCGATGGCGCAGTTGCAGGAAGTCAGGGGCAGCAGACAGGTGATGTATGATTGAGCTTTTGCAGCATATCATTCTGAATCCGCTGCCATCATTGCTTGTTATTGGCAATCTGATTATCATAGAAAGTCTTCTTTCTGTCGATAATGCGGCGGTGCTGGCCACCATGGTCATGGATTTGCCGCCCAAAAAACGGGCGGCTGCGTTAAAGTACGGGATTATTGGGGCCTATTTCTTCCGGGGAATTTGCCTTTTTTTTGCCTCCTTTCTGGTGCAAATCTGGTGGTTGAAGCCGATCGGCGGGTTTTACCTGCTCTACCTCGTCTGGTCCTGGCTGAAGGGCAGACAAACCCCTCAAAAGGAGGACGATTATTTTGACAAGAAGAGTAATTGGTTGTATCGCTCTGTGTCTGGCCCGCTGGGGGCATTCTGGTCGACAGTTCTTCTTGTTGAAATGATGGATCTTGCCTTTTCGATTGACAATATTTTTGCCGCCGTGGCTTTTACGGATAATCTGGTGCTGATTTGTATCGGGGTTTTTATTGGAATTCTTGCAATGCGTTTTGTTGCCCAGGGGTTTGTCGGGCTGATGGAGCGTTATCCGTTTCTCGAAACGTGCGCATTTATGGTCATAGGCTTGCTTGGGCTCAAACTGTCATTCTCGGCGGTAGAGCATTATTATCCTGAAATCGCCTTTCTCAGGTATATGGAAGGTACGGATGGAGATATCATTACCTCTGGAGTCACGGTTGCCATTTTTGTTGTTCCTGTGCTTGCAAGCGTTCTGTTCAATATTTTCCGAAAAAAGCGTTCCTGACGGCATAAAAAAAATGTTATTCGTCACGGTATGGTGCGTTATATTTTGTATACTTGATATATATGAATTATATATACTTGTATGTCGGCCATAGGTGTACGCACCTATGAATTGTGGGGCTCCATTGATGTTCATTGTAATTGATAAACGAATAGCATTTACCCATGTATTCAAATACCGGATTCAGTCAAAGACTCAGGGAATATATATTGCAAAAACACGGTTCGGTTAACTCGTTTTGCAAAACAGCCGGGATAAAATACCCGGCTCAAATGACTCCTTATCTTCAGGGAAAATGCCGTCCCGGCAAAAAAATGCTTGAGCGGCTCAAAAATGATGGGGCGGATATACAGTGGTTGCAGAGTGGGCAGATGAAAGATTATCCATTAGCTTCGCTCAGCAGTGCAATGGCATTTTCACGATCCCGCATGGATATCGACAACTTGTTCCGCCAGGTCCATCTGAATGTTGGAGGTGGTACTGACCGCTACAAGCCTGTTATTGAGGCGTATGCCCTTATTGATGATTCGGAACGTCTTGTTGATATGACAGGATCAATTGAAACTTTTTTTGGGTATGAACCAAATGCCTTGTCAGAGGCGAGACTTGACGCACTGATTCATCCTGATGATTATGTTTTTGTCAAGAGTATGTTGCAGCGACAACGGCAGGATGATGATATTGTGACCTTTCATTCGAGATTTAAAAATGGCGCAGGCATCTTTGTGCCGGTAGAGTGGTGCCTCTATATCAAATGCAAGCCGATGTCAGATTTGAGAGAGTATACCATGATTTTGAGGCGCTCTGGCAGTTAGCCGCACTCTGCATGTTACCGGTATGCCCTGTTTTCTTGCTGTGGAGGGGGTATTAGATTGCGTTCATCATTAAAGAATTTTGTTATTCCTGTTTTATTTGTATTAATAAAGGCAGACAACAATTAATTATAACGCCGGGTTGTGCAACCGGAAAGGAGGTCGAAATGATACAGTTCAGAGTTGGAGACAAGATTATCTATCATAAGCCGAAAAGCTCATTCCATCCAGGCCCGAGAGCGAAGCAGGTCTATCCTCTTGAGCATGGGGAGGACTATCATTATGTGGTTGACAAGTTCTGGAAAGTCGACAAGGTCAATGATGATGGAACTCTTGATGTGGTTACCCGGACAGGTAAAAAAAACAAGCTTCAGGCCAGCGATCCCAATATTACCAAAGCCCATCTGTTTCAGCATCTTCTTTATCGCAAGCGCTTTATTTGTCTGAACGAAGTGTTGTGACCGGGCTTGGCCCGTGTGCCTTGTTTGAACGTGTTTTGTGGCCTGCCAGATATATGCGTCGGGTTATTCTTGAGTTATCTTCAAAAATCTTGCACCGTTAAGGGTTGCCCAGCTTGACGTTGCCTGTTGGCCGGATGGTAGAGTGGTGAGGGGAGAAAGTGTTGCATTGGTGAAATTGGCATCCATGATGTTTGCGCCTTTCATGTTTGCGCCCCTCAAGTCTGCCCCTTCAAGATCAGCTTCAAAGAGTGAGGCACCTTCAAGATTTGCTCCGCTCAGGTTCGCATTGGTGAGCGTAGCCCGGTAAAGCAGTGCATTGGAAAGATTGCTCTTGCTGAGATCTGCGCCTTTGAGAAATGCACGGTCTAAGTTTGCGCCCTGAAGGTTTGCGCCCCGCATCCGTGCAGATTTCATATCCGCTTTTTGGAAATTGGTATTATGGAGATCAGCACCGGTCATGTCGGCATTGTTGAGAGAGCTGTTTTCAAAATTCGATTTACCGGAAACCTTTTGTTGGGCTCTTCTGTCGGTTACGGTTTTCCCTGTGTTTCTGCTTCCTGGTGTTGTCCTGTTTTCTTGCACCGAAGGTTTGGCTGGAAGTGGAGTTTCATAGCTTATTGGTGCGCTTTCCCTCTCCCTGACAAATTGTGCGTTATGCAGGGCACTCCATTGAGAGGTGGCTTTTTCACCTGACGGGAGGATGGTGTTGTTTGAGATCGTTGCCCCATCAAGAATTGCCTGTTGGATGAAGAGGGCCCCTTTCAGGTTGGCTCCGTTCAGGTTGGCGCCTGCAAGATTTGCTTCGAAAAGGGAGGTGTTGGCCAGGTTGGCTCCCGCAAAGTCGGCATTCTCAGCTACGGCCCATCGCATATTTGCACCCTGAAGGTTTGCACCTGTGAACTTTGCGCCTTTCATGAACGATCCCTGGAGATTTGCCTTGACAAGGCAGGCGCCCGAGAGGTCGCTCTTTTTTAGATCGGCCCTTTTTATCAACGCCATCATAAGGTTTGCTCCCTTCAGATCCGCCATATCGAGCGTTGAACCGCTGAGTTCCGCATTGATTAAAACAGTTTTGCTGAGGTCTGCTCCCGTCAGGCTGGCATCTTCAAGTTCCGCCCCTTCGAGGTCGATTGTTTCTTCGAGCCTGGCATGACGCATGGAATTCCATGCTGAAACACTTTTTTTCAGCGTACTGAGAGCTTCCTGATCGTAAGCGGATGCCGTCTGACAGGTTGAAAGTGCCAAACCAAGAAAGAGAGTGATTGCCTTATGCTCAATCGGCTTCATGACGTTGTTGATGATTGTTGGTTTTCAGTCTCCCTTCTGGCACCATTGCGCCAGGGAGTTGATGTGTTACATTTTTCAAAATTTATGAAATTTCGCATCTATAAAGAAACTTAATTGCAATCATAAGTGGTTCATATAGTAATGCATTATTAAACAACAAGTTGTTTTAATTTTTCCAGGGAGTGTCTGATGGGGGATAGAAGTGTATACAGCGGAAGGGTTCTTGTGGCCGGCGCGACGGGCAGGACGGGGCAGTGGGTGGTGAAGCGTCTTCTGCATTATGGTGTGGCGGTAAGGGTTTTTTCGAGGGAGGGCGACAAGGCGGTTCGTCTTTTTGGAGAGAGTGTCGAAATTGTGGTTGGCAAGATACAAGAGAGCGAGGATGTTGCCCGTGCCGTAAAGGGTTGTGATGCGGTTATCTCTGCGCTTGGTTCCAGCTCATACTCAGGAGACTCTTCGCCAGCCAGTGTCGACAGGGATGGTGTGAAGAGACTTGTCGATGAGGCTGCCAAAGCGGGGGTGAAGCATTTCGGACTTGTAAGCTCTCTTGGGGTTACAAGGTGGTACCATCCTTTGAATCTTTTTGCTGGTGTACTGCTGAAAAAATGGGAAGCTGAAGAGCATCTGAGGAAGGTGTTTTCATTGCCAGGGTGCTCCTGGACCATCGTCAGGCCTGGTGGGTTGAAGGATGGTGAACCTTTGCGCCACAAGCTCCATGTTGATACCGGTGACCGGTTGTGGAGCGGGTGGATCAACCGCTCGGATGTTGCAGAGCTGCTTGTGCTCTCACTCTGGGTTGAACATGCCAAAAACAAAACCGTCGAAGTGGTCAACGGTATTGAGCAAGAGCAGTCGGGTCTCGCTCAATACTTTGATCAGCTTCCAGATTAGCCTGGTTTATTGGGAGCAGTTTACGGCGTCAGCGACCTTGCTTACAGATTCTCGATGGCATGGATCAGTTCCTGGCCGCTGAATGGTTTTTTGAGTGTGGTGTTTGCCCCAAGAGCATCGGCTATGACGAGATAGTTTTCCGGGCTAACTTTTCCACCCCCTGAGATTGCAATGATTTTTATTGCCGGATACTGTTGCCGGACTTCGATAATCGTTTCAATTCCCTCCTTTTCGGGCATGATGAGGTCGGTGATCATAACGGAGACGTCGTGGTGCTCCTGCAAAAGCTGGAGGCCGATTTTGCCGTTATCAGCCTCGATAACATTGTATTTTTTTCTTTGCAGCGTTATGCTGATAAATTTTCTGACGGCTGCGTCATCGTCGATAACAAGAATTTTCATAAGGGTCCGGTTATTCTGGGGTTCCAAAAATTACATCATTGATTGCTGTGGCTATTTGTGTCATGGTAAGCGGTTTTTTCAGAAATTGGCAGATTCCATAATCGTTGGGAGATGAGGTGCGCTCAATATCCTTTTCGTAGCCTGTCATCATGAGCACTGGCAGGTGCGGTTTGGTTTTATGCAGCTCTTCGGCAAGCTCAATGCCGGTCATTTCAGGCATGGTCAGGTCGGTGATGAGCAGGTCGAACTGTCCAGGGTTCTTTCGGAACAGCTCAAGAGCCTGAAGGGGTGAGCTCACGGCCTGAATTTTGAAACCGAGTTTGGTAATCATAATCGTCATCATCTTGAGAACAGCCAGCTCGTCATCAACAAAGAGGATACTGCCATATCCTTTTATACATTTTTCCGTTACAGGCGCTGTCTCGACTTGTTTGCTGGATATCGGAAGATAGACATTGAAGGTGGTTCCTTTTTCCGGACGACTCTCAATAGCAATTTCACCGCCAAAGCTTGTGACAATACCATGGACAACTGAAAGGCCGAGGCCACTTCCTTTATCGACGGATTTGGTTGTAAAGAATGGCTCGAAGATACGCTCTATGGTGCTCTCATCCATTCCTTTTCCTGTATCGGAAATACTGAGCTTCGCATACCTCTTTGCATGAAGGTTCGGGATCAGTTTTTTCAGGCTGCTATTGGCAATGATCTCTTTGAGTTGAATGGTCAGCAGGCCGCCTGACTCTTCCATCGCATGGAATGCGTTGGTGCTAAGATTGATAACGACCTGATGGATTTGCGATGAATCGGCAAGTATCGTGCCGCAAGAGTGGTCGATACGCGTTTCAATGGTGATTGTCGACGGTATTGATGGGCGGAGAAGTTTCAGTGCTTCGTCGATAATGTCCTGAACTCTGACAATTTCCGGAGTACTCTCCTGTCCCTTGCTGAAGGTGAGGATTTGTGCAACAAGATTTTTTGCGCGATCAGCGGCCTTGAAAATTTCACTGAAATATTCATGCTGGAACTCATCAGTGCACGGGCTGAGCACTCCCATTTCAGCATAGCCAAGGATGGGGGTAAGAATATTGTTGAAATCATGCGCAATACCCCCTGCAAGTGTGCCCATGGTTTCAAGACGCTGTGTTCTGCGGAGATTTGATTCGAGTATCTGGTGTTCTTTTTGTGCCATGACGCGCTCAGTGACGTCAAAAAGAATCCCGTCGATCCCGTTGAATTTGCCATCTGGTGAAAAAACGGAGGTTTTTCGGTCTTCAAGCCATTTGACGGAACCCTCTTTCGTGATGATGCGGTAAAGAAGGGTTTGGGATGTTCTGGCCGATCTCATATTCTGGTTTGACCTGAAAACCGCATCCCGCTCTTCCGGATGGATTATGTTTCCGGTTTCAAACAGTTCACGCTCAAACTCCTCATTGGTATACCCGGTCATAAAATCACTGATGAGCGAGAGTATTGTGGTTTCGCCCTCTTCATTGGTTTGATAGACGGCTCCCGGAATGTTGTTGATCAGGGCCTGGAATTCCTCGATTATCCTTTTTTGCACTTCAGCGCGTCTTAAGGCCTCTTCTGTTTTTTTCAGTTCAGTAAGGTCGACGACGAGGCCGCGCATTCCCTTGACCAGGCCGTTCTCAATGATTGGCAGACTGTAGACCTGGCAAGGGAAGGTACTTCCATCTTTTCTGAGTGCAGTGTACATCTCGGAAACATGGGCTCCATTTTTTATCGCATCAAAATGGCGCATTGCTTTTTCCGCATCCTCTGGAATACAGAAATTAATGGCAAATACTTTTTTGTCGGTGCTCTCGGGGGTGTAGCCGAAAACGTCAAAGCTTTTGGCGTTGGAATAGCTCAAGGCACCCTTTTCATCGGTTTCAAAGAGGGTGAGTGGCAGCAGTTCGGTCAACTCCCGAAACCGTTTTTCGCTCTCCCGCAAGGTTTTTTCCGACATGATCCGTTCCGAAAAATCGCGGCTGATTCCGAACAGAACCGGTTTATTGTTCCAGATACCTTTTGTTATTTTTGTTTCGACGGGTATGAGGTTTCCGGAACTGGTTTTTAGCGGGACAAGACAGGATTTCTGATTTCCATAAATCATCCCTTCAATATTATCTTTTGCGGTATCCCACTGCTCTTCGGGGTAAAAATCAAGCACATGTTTTTGGAGAATAGCTTCTGCAGAGTAGCCCAGCTTTTTTCCGACAGCGGCATTCGCGTGAATGATATTGCCCTCCATGTTGACAATAAAAAGTAAATCGTCAATGGTGTCGAAGAGCGATTCAAGGTTGTTTTTTGCTTCAACAATTGCCTCTTCCTGACGAGCCTGCATGATGGCTGCGCCGATATGTGAGGTAATGGTTTCGAGCCCTTTGCGGGAAAATTCCGGTATCTGGTTCAGCGTGTGCGAAGCGACATTGAGGCTGGCAATAACCTCTCCGCGGAAGGTTATCGGGAGAATGGCAATGGCTCTTAAATGTTCAGTCTGAAGTGTGCGGCTGCTTTCCAGTCCGAGCTCTTTATATTTATGGTATATGGGCTTTCCCTTCAGAATCAGCCTGGCATTTTCGGAGTCAAAACTGTATGATTCCGAATGATTGATGAACGATTGCGGTAACCCTGTATGAATGGTAAGGTTGATGGACTCATCGTGGCGGTTGACCAGATAAATGCCTCCGCAATCAAGGCCTGATGCCAGAATGGCGCCATGAAGGCAGGTATGCAGGGTATCCTCGATAGAAGATGAGCTGCTGAGTTTAATGGCAAGATCAAGTTCTGTCTGGATCATGTGTTCAACGCTCTTGCGCTGCAGTGCATTGGCAATGATGCCCCCTGCAAGCTTCAGGATGGACACGGTTTCAGGCGGCCACACTCTTTCTTCTTGTACGGCATCAAAACCGATATAGCCGAATGGGAGTGATTCGGCGACAAGTGGAATGACAATCAGTGACTTGATACCTTGTGATTCAAGGATCTCTTTTTCAGCCGAAGCCTCCCTCTCCATATCGGCGATCCGGGGAAGATGAATGATCTGGTTGTTTCTGATCTGCTCCATCCACCAGGGAAAGTTGCTCGTTTCAATTTTTTTCAGTGCATCAATTGCCGATTCAATGCCTTCTGCACACCATTCATGGGTGTTGTCCATCAGTCGAAGATGATCAAGGAACTGGAAAACGTAGCTCCGGTCGGCCTTGACATATTCACCGATGAGCTGGAGTGTGCCCGAGATCATTTCATCAATATGGTCGAAGGGGAGGTTGATGAACTGATTTGAGAGAGTTGTGACGAGAAGCTTGAATACAAGACTGTCGGCGATCGCCTCTTCCGCTTTTTTTCGTGCAGTGATATCCTGATTGGAGCCGACCATGCGGAGCGCTGTGCCCTCAGTGTCGCGCTCGAAGACCTTTCCCCGGTCAAGCAGCCAGACCCAGTGGCCAAGTTTGTGGCGCATCCGGCGCTCCATTTCATAAACCGTGCTTTTTCCGGCAAAGTGCTCTTCAAGCCGTTGGTTGGAGAGGGCCAGGTCATCCGGATGGCAGAGCATTATCCAGGTGTTGATCGTGATCGGTTGAAGCTCTTCAAGGCTGTAGCCGACGAAAGAGGCCCACTTGGCATTGATGATCAGCTCTCCTGTCTTGATATTCCACTCCCAGTATCCGGCCTCTGTTCCTTCCAAAGCCATGTTGAGTGTTTGATTCTGAGCTTCAAGGGCATGAAGCTTTTTTTTGAGAGCAATATGTTCTGTTAACAGTTGCTCTTGCTCAATGGGTAATTCCGGGCTCTCTTGTTGCATGATGCGTTCTCGGCTAACCCACCCTGGAGCAGGAGGCCTTCTTATTAGGGTTTATGCGCCCTGATGTTGCAGAGTGAATTTGCATAATGCCGTTGCAAACTTTCTGATTACAAGCAGCATGCAAATTTCGGGCTGAAGCTGGATCCTTATTTGATTCGCTCTTCTCCATTATTACTGAAGGTACGTGTTTTTCTCATAAGTTTATTGTTCATCGTCAAGCTTTTTCTTGAAGAAGCTCATATCGACGCCTGTGGTTACCAAGATATTTACCAGGACAGAGACGCTGATGTACCATGTCCATGCGAGTCCCAGAAATTTGAGCAAAAAGACGATGCCCATGCTTGCAACAAGTCCGATGCCGAGACTTGCCGGATGAAATGCCCGCTTGCTTTTTGAGAGAAGAAACAGTCCCAGCAGGCCTCCGTAGGTGAAGGATGCTATTTCAAGTCCGACCATGATAATGGCCTTGTCTCCTGCATCAAACATCAGAGCAATAAAGATAAGCAGGATTGCCCAGAGGAGACTGATCATCCTTGACGAGCCAAGAGAGCTCTTTCCACCAAGAAGATCGTTCACTGTTGAAGATGCGAGAGCGTTGATTGCTGAACTGTGGGTGGACATGGCTGCTGACAGAACGCCGGCGATCAGCAACCCTTTCAATCCGGTCGGAAGATAGTGAACAATAAAAAAGGCAAATTCACGGTCTTTTTCCATCGCAGCGCCATGCATGAACAGGGAGAGCAGAGAGCCCACGAGAAGAAAAACCGAAAACTGGAAAAAAACAAAAATACCGCTTCCTATCATGGCTTTTTTTGCTGCTCCCAGATTCTTGCAGCCGAGAACGCGTTGTACCATCATGTGATCGACTCCGTGCGACGAGAGTGAAAGCAGGACGCCTCCGATAAATGCGCTGAAAAAAGCAAACGGGTTGGTTAAAATATTCGGATCTGGATTGATGATCTTGAGTTTGCCGGCATTTGCAAGCGACGCCACAATCTCGGGGATGCCCATGTTGATGTTCTGAAGCAGGAAAAGTATGGAAAGAATGCCTCCCAGAAGGTAGAGGGCGAACTGGAAGCTTTCAAGCCAGACCACGGCCTTGATGCCGCCTGAGAGGGTGTAGACCAGCGTGACCATACCAATGATCATGACGGACAGCGGCAGTGACCAGCCAGTGACCACCTGCACAATAACACCGGCTGCGAGAAATCTGATGGCATCGCCAAGGGTTCGGGTAACAAGAAATATCACCGCAGCAAGTTTCTGCATGGCGGGGCCGAAACGGATGCCGATGATTTCATAGATAGAGCTGACGCCATGCTTGAAATACATCGGCAAGAGCACAAAACTGACCAGTATCCTGCCGATGATATAGCCCATGGCAAGTTGCAGGAAGTTCCAGTCACCGCGGAAAGCAAGACCGGGAACGCTGACGAAGGTGAGTACCGAGGTTTCTGAAGCGACAATGGAGAGCATTGAGACTATCCAGGGAAGGGTATGGCTGCCAATAAAATAATCTTTGGTACTTTTGTTGCTTTTGCCATGCCAGAGACCGAAGAGGGTGTTGCCGGCCAGAAACAGGATGATAATGGCAAGATCGATAGTCTGCATGAGCTTATTGAGGGAAGTTAAAAAATGGTATCGCGATATCCTTTGATTCGTTGTGTTTGCTTTATTTTTGGACTCTGTTATGCATAGAGGTGAAAATCAGGCTTGTGCCTCAGAAATTCAGCTTCATCGCTTTTCCATGACTCGAGGAGGCGGCGGGCATCGCAGCTATTCAGTATGGAGCGGCGGATGCGGGAACTTCCAGCCAGAAGATCGAAAGCAGGTATGGTATCATTGAATTCGTAAACGCCGTTCAAAAACTGCAGCTCTTCAGGATAGAGTTCATGGAGCGCAGCAGTCATGGCAACTCCTGTGGCGAAAGAGCGAAAGCGGGAGTGGTCGGTTACCTGAAGCCAGATACCGCCGATAACTTCTCCGGAGAACTTGTGAAATGTCGGCTTGAACCATACAGGGCGAAAGAGAATACCTTCGAGGCCGTATTGGCGGCAGCGGCGGGCAAGGTCATCAGGTTTTATGAAGGGAGCGCCGGAGAGCTGGAAGGGGGTTGTTGTCCCTCTTCCTTCAGAGGCATTTATTCCTTCAAACAGGCACATACCGGGATAAACCTCTGCCGTGGAAAAAGTCGGCATGTTCGGGGAGGGAGGAATCCAGGGCAGTCCTGTTTCAGGGAAAAGCATGGAGCGTTGCCATCCCTCCATCTTGATGATGCTGAGATTGATATCGAGTTTTTTGATGTCGCGGTAGAGGAGGGCCAACTCGCCGGCCGTCAAGCCATGGCGTACCGGTACCGGAAAAATGCCGACAAATGAGCTGAATGCAGGGTCGAGCATTGGCCCCTCAACGATGGCGCCTCCCAGGGGATTCGGGCGGTCGAGTACCATGATTTCGATATCCATGCCGGATACCGCTTCCATAAAGAGTGCCAAAGTGTTGATATAGGTGTAATAACGAGAGCCGACATCCTGAATATCGAAGAGGATAAGGTCGAGATTGTCGAGCAGTGCCATGTCGGGAAGGAGTGACTCCGCAGAGTCGCCGTAAAGACTGACAATTTCACAGCCCAATTCCGGCTGGTAGTTTACGGCAATCTGGTCCTGCTCGGTCGCAAAAAGGCCGTGTTCGGGAGAAAAAATCATTTTAACCTGAGCACCCCTCTCTCGTAGTGCGTTCCATGAGTAGTTCAGCTCAGGGGTTACGGAGCTTTGATTGACGATCAGCCCGATCTTTCTGTTTTGAAAACAGTCACTCTTTTGGAGCAGGATATCCAGTCCTGTTGCGATCATCTCTGTTTCCTGTTTTGTTTCGGTTCTTCCATGATGGTGATCGTGTAGGGGTCGATAATGGCATTGACGATGGTGCTGCCGGGTTTAATGATTACTCCCGGCAGGAGGACTGAGTTTTTTATGGTACATCCCGCCCCGATGGTGCATCCCGCTCCGATGACGGAACGGGTGAGCGTCGCATCGGGGCTGATGAGCGCGCCAGGAGAGATCGAATGCGGAGAGAGGCCAATTGCGAAATGCATTGGTTCGGAAAGGGTGTTCATCGCGGCGTTTGCATCAATATTTGCGAGCCAGTAGTTCTGCATGGTTCCAATGTCCATCCAAATGCCGTCGTGCTGGTAAAAGCTTAAGCCTCCGTTATCAATAAGTCCTGTAAAGCCGGTGTCGACAATTCCAGAAAATTCAGCTTTCATAAAACGGAATATTTTTGGACTCAGAATTGCAGCTCCTGTATAGATGAATGAGGAGAGAAGGCCGGTGTGGCGCAGGTTTCTGAAGTCTTTTACCAAACCATTTTCAACACCCACATACCCTATGGTGGCAGCTTCCGGTGTTTCAAAAAGCGCAAGCGTACCACCGCATCCGGAGCCCAGATGCTGCTGCACGAGTGCATTAAAGTCAATATCGGTAATAATATCGCTGTTGACCAGAATAAAATCATCTTCACCGAGAAGTTTCTCACATTTCTTCAGTCCTCCCCCTGTGCCGAGAATAACCGGCTCTTCTGAAAACGTGATGTTCAGCCCGGAAAGTTCGCTTGATTCGATACTTCGTCTGATGGCACTGCCGTGATGATGGATATTGCAGATAATCTCTCGTATTCCAGCCTGTTTCAACAAAAAAAAGGTATAAAAGAGGCTCGGAATATTGAAAACAGGGATCAGTGGTTTTGGAGTATGATCGGTCAAGGGAGCCAGACGGGTTCCGAGACCTGCGGCCAGGACAAATGCTTTCATTGCCCGGTTCCTTCAAGGAGTGTCTGCAGGAGTTTTCCTGCTCTTTTCAGTTCGACTCTTGCGTCAATGTAATCGGGCAGATAGGCTAATGTCGGCGCAATCGAGTGCTCAAAGTTGTGGTTTCTGGCTATTCTGGTCTGGTAACAAAAGGTGCCAATCGCCTTGATGTTGCGCTGAAAGGCCATGATATCGAAATAAAAGAGGTATTCGTCGAAGCTCATGCTGGTCAGTTCGTTGCTGGAGAGTGCGTGGTAGTGGTGTGCTTTCAGTTCATCGGTCAGCGACGGGTCAAGCTGGACATAGGAATCTTTTATCAGGGAGACTGCGTCGTATTGTGGCAGACCCATGCGAGCATCCTGAAAGTCAATAATTACAGGCTTGTTATGATGAATAAGGATATTGCGGCTGTGAAAATCGCGATGGTTCAGCACGAAGTGCTGTGGCCTGACAAGGAGCTCGGCAATGGTTTCAAACTCATATCGCAGTATCGAGATCAATTCCTTGTCGAAAGATGGTGCAAAGTAGTCAAGCAGGCCATACTGGATAAAGAAATCAAATTCCATCATGAGCTTTTCTTTATCAAAGCTGATGCTGAAGGGGATCTGGTCGTTGTGTCCCCTTATTGCCTGAAGCTGTACAAGAATATCGATAATCTCCCTGTACCGGTCAGGAAGAGTTTGCTCTCTTGATGAATTGAAGAGGTTCTGCAAGAGCAGATCTCCGCAATCTTCAAGAAGCAGGAGGTTTTTTTCGGCATCAATGGCCATGATTGCCGGAACAGGAAGAGCGTGCCGTGACAAGAGTGTATGCACGAGCAGAAAGGGATAGGTGTCGGCCGAGGAAGTGTTCAGTGCCTGATCATAACAGGCGACAGCCGAGCCATTCGTTCCTGTAACCCTGAAATACTGACGGCTTGAAGCATCGCCCTGAATTTTTGTAATGGAAAGTGGCTTGCTGCAACAGTTGCTGAAGAGAGCCGCGATATTTTTCTGGATGGTCATACGGCAACTTCGGAAAATCTTTTGCGGAAAACAAAAAAAGCACCCAGTACCGAATGTACAAGGTGCTTTTTTTGCGAAAAAAATGCTTACTTCCTGGGAGCAAAAGCGGCAGAAACGCTCTGCAACACCTGGTTCAGTGCGCCAATGATGCTGGTGGCAAGATCGGTAGCCGTTTTGCCAAGAGGTTCAATAAGCCCTGCGGCTGTCTTGATCCCGCCGGTCAGTAAGTCAATCTGCTGCTGGGCAAGTTTCCCAAGTGTCTCGATGAGGTTGGTGACTGCGCCTGATACGTCATTGCTTGTTCCGTTTGACATGGCTTTTCAGTGTTTTTGGTTATTGGAAAAGAGTGCTTTTGACAAATTATATTCCGCTATTTTTCAGCGTATATTTTGCATTAATTTAAGACATTTACCATTGCAGAGCAAATAGAAAAAAGGTCTGCAGGCCGGGGGGTGGCTGAGCTGTTGCTGTGCTGGTTAACAGGAGTTGGCGTCGCATTGGTCTGCAAAAAAAACTCTTATATTGGACGTGCAGGCGTGGCGCTGCCTGTAACGCGGTTATTATTTTTTCTGATTCAGGTGATGTTGTATTTTTTTTATCAATCTACACGGTAGCTCAATACGAAAAAAATCAAGAAGAGAGATGAAGAGTTGAGTTGCTGTATCGTTTAAATTATACAAATATGAAGGCCATCATTTTATACGACAGCAGATCGTCAAATGGTTCTACTGAGGCGGTCATCGATGCCATAGGGCTGGGGTTGGTGGAAGCCGGTTTTTATGTGGAAAAAGCAAAATGCAGGGCGACGGCGGACTACAGTTTTGTCAAGGATTTTGATCTTGTTATTCTTGGCGCGCCGGTTTACTATTTTGTTGTTGCTTCGCAGCTTTTGGGGGCTTTGATCCATGGAAACCTGAAAAAAAATCTTAAAAGGAAAAAGATTGCCCTCTTCCTGACATGCGGAAGTTCCCAGTCTACTGCAGCAGTGCTTTATCTGCCGCAGTTGAAAATTCACTTGATCCGCAATAAAATTCTTGCTGAAAAAATTTTTTTGCCATCGGTTCTTTCAGATGGCGATGCTCTTGAGTTGTTTGTTGAAGATGTTCTTCATCAGTACAATAAAAGCCTGAAATCCAGAGCGTTGTCGGCGAAATGGACCAACGAGGCCCAGGAATGGTTTCAGTCCATGCCCTCTTTTATGCAGGGGAAGTTCAGGACAATGGCTGAAGAGTACGCCGAGGAAATGGGATATAAGGAGATTACCCTTGCAGTGCTTGAAGAGGCGCGCGATACCCTTGGCGGTACATAGTGGTGAACCAACCGCGCCAATAACGGCGAATGGCAAGGGTTTTGTTGCGGATTTCTTCTCATTTTACGCTTTTATTGGCAGAGTGTTTGCCGATAAACTTGTTCAGAAGAATGACGATCGTAATGCCCGAGAAGAAAAAGAGTACAGGGGCGAAGAGCGATGTGTAGCGGGTGAATTCTTGCATGGTTGCTGGTCTGGATGGTTTATGGATATTTATTTTCTGAGGTTGTTATTGCGTTCAAAGGTCTCAAGCTGTTCAGCGATGTTTTTTCTGAATGCAAGGCTTGTGATGAGATTAAGAAATTTATAGGGATTTTTTCTTACCCTGTTTGCAATATTTTTCCATGAATAGGCCTTGTAGTAACTCGACAGGAATTTGTGCTGAAAAGCAACAGGTTCATATTTTGCGGAGTGGATAACAAGATTGGATGCGTTGTATTTTTCCCAGTCGTAGTCGGTGATCAACCCTTTTTTTGTGTACTCCAGGAACATTTTTGTTCCTGGATAGGGGGTGATGATCTGAAAAATCGGCATAAAAACGTTGTTTTTGCTGACAAACTGCACCAGATCATCCATGTCTTCAAAACTGTCAAGATCCGGGTTTATCAGGAAATTTCCCTGTATGTTCAGGCCCGCTCGCCGGCACTCATCAATAACCCTCTTGAATGTATCGGCGGAATTGACGTGGCCTTTATTGTAAGCCTCAAGGGAGCTTTGTTTTATGGACTCGAATCCAACCAGCACCATGAGGCATCCTGAGTCGACCAGCCGTCTGACCGTCTCCTGGTCTTCAAGAAAATTCATGCTGAAGAAAACACTGTAATTGATGTTGCATCCTTTCAGGAGTTCAAGTGCTTCCCAGAGTTTTTTCTTGTTGATGCCAAGGTTTTCGTCGCAAAGCATGAACCATGGTTTTGATGCCCTTCGTGTTTTTTTGAAAAACACCTCTTTTGCGGTTTCAATCTGTTTTTTCAGCTCTTCAGGATCCTGTGTCCGATAGAGTTTTCCTGTAAAATTCGGTGTAACACAAAATGAGCACTCAAAGGGGCAGCCGCGAGTGACATAGATCGGTATTGATTTTGTTCCGTCAATTTTTCCCCGCTTTGAAGATTTTGCAATCCTGACATAATCAAGAGCGGCTATTTTTGTTACTGGCGGAAAATCAAGAGCGTTGTAGAGTGGTTTCAGGCGATTGCCGGAGGCATCTTCCAGAACGGTACTCCAGAGGTTTTCGGCCTCTCCGCAAACAATGCTGTCGGCATGGGCCTGTGCTTCATCCGGGTTGAAGGAGACATGCAGGCCGCCGAGTATGACTTTTTTGCCCTGTTGGCGAAAGCGGTCGGCAATTTCGTATGCTCTCGATGCATCGATGGTTCGTGACGTTATACCGATAAGGTCATACTCTCCGTCATAGTCTATTTGGTCATTGAAGTGTTCGTCAGCAATTTCGATATCATACTCTTTCGGTGTTATGCTTACAAGAACACCAATTGCCATATTGAACAACGGTTGCTGGTTGCTTTTCGAGTCTTTTTTTCCCTTGGGTGCAATCAAAAGCAGCTTAAAGGGTTTTCTGTGTTGAAGAGCAGTTTGTCCCATGATCAAGTTTGTCGTTAAACCAAAGGCAGGTTTCAATGAACAGTGGCTTGCTGCTCATGACTTTTTCGATGAGTTGCCGTTTGCTGGTGGTATGCAATCTGCACGTGAAATTACAAATTTCTATCAGCTTTAAAAGCGTTTTCATGATGGGTGAACTCCTGGAGCTTCTCTTTTTTTTTGGTTACATTACTCAGGTGCAGAGTGAACGATGGAGAGCGTCGGGAGTTTAAGGCGTTTTGACGGAGAAGGAAGAAGGTGTAAATTTACCTTTTATTTGCAACGGTTCTTTTAACTGGTATTTGCTGCTTATGGGACTCGAACAGGTACGTCAGACGCATCCGCTCGTTTATAAGCACTTCAGCAGGCTCAATGATGGGCAAAAACATTTTGAGCAAATCCTTGAAATAGATCGCTATTGGGATCAGGTCAACAGTGGCGTTTGTCTGGACGTGGTTTTTGATGGTGAGATGATGCCGAAAGGCGTCGTGATCAGCGGAGAGTATGATATTGTTTATGCAGGGGGAGCTCTGGCTCTTTTTCATGCTGCGATTATGGCTGAAAAGTATCAGCGCCCGGTTCTTGTTTTTGACAGGAATGTTCCCGGAAAGTCAACACGTGACTGGAATATATCGAGGAGTGAGCTGAAAAATCTGGAGGAGACGGGGGTTTTTTCACCAGAAGAGATTGAGCGCAGTATCGTCTGCCGTTATAAAACCGGCTGGGCCGAATTTTTTGTTGAAGATAGCCGGAAAAAAAGACTCTATCTCAATAATGTGCTTGATTGTGCGGTTGATGCCGATAAACTGCTGAATCTTGCAAAACAAAAAATTCTTGCTGCTGCCGGCAATCAGGTTTTAAGTTGCCTTACCTTTAAACGGTGCTTTCAGTTTCCGGGTCATGTTGTTGTTGAAGTTGAAGATAGGGAGCATGAAAAATTCTACTATAAAGCACTGCTTCTGGCCGATGCCATGGGCGTCGCATCTCCTGTTGCCCGGCAGTTGAATCATGGACGCCCTCAGACTCATGTTTGCCCGACGGTTGGTACTCTTGCCTCCGGTCTGGAGGGTGTCGATGAAGAGATTGGCGAAATACTTGTCAGCATTGAGCCGGCAGATCACAGTTCCGGAAATGGCCGTCAGTTAATCTGGGAAGGGTTTCCTGCCGGAAAAAAGCAGTATACGACCTACCTCTTTTTTTATGACTCTCTTGATTCGGGTAACGACAAGAGTCTTCTCGGGCTGTTTGAGACCTATTTCACGAAACTTCCCTCATATAAAAATCCGGGAGCTGATTTTGTGATTCACCGGCCGGTTTTTGGCATTATCCCGGCATATTTTCATGATGGTTTTACCCTGGTTCGTGAAGTTGCCGCTGACAATATTCTCATGATCGGTGATGCAGCCGCTCTTGGTTCACCGTTGACTTTTTGTGGCTTTGGCTCTTTTGTTCGTAACATCAAGTCATTGACTACCGGGCTGGAATATGTTTTGCAAAGTGGCCAACTGGAGAAAGGGAATCTTGAGCGGGTGAGCGCCTATGAGCCCAATGTGGCCAGCATGGCAAACCTCATGAAGTATATGTGCTACTGTAAAAAGACCGATAGCCGCAACTTTGTCAATGAAATGATGAATGAAGTCATGATCGTGCTCGATCGTCTTCCGCCCCGTTATCGTGAATCACTGTTCCGCGATACCATGGATCTTGCCGACCTCTTCGTTGTCGGTGTTCATGTTGCCTGCGGCTATCCTGGAATTTTAAGGGCGACGGTCAGCAAGCTTGGTTTGCATGGATCGATTGGTATGATGAAGAATATGATTGGTTGGGCCCTCTCGCGGAAATCCATAAAAAGACGATATTTTTTTAATCCTTAAATGAAGAATGATCATGGCAAAAGATGAAAAAAAAGGCGGATTTTTTTCCCGGTTCAAAAAAAGTGATGCCTCTTCCCAGGAGGAGCCTGCTATAAAAGCAGCAACGACGCCGTCATCCCAGGCGCAAAGCCGCACTGTTGCGGCCTCATCTGGAAGCGCTGCACTGCCTAAAGCAGCAGTTGCTCAGGAGCAGGTCGAGGATTCAGCACTATCGGAGCCCCTTATTGATACCGTTGAAGCCTTCAATGTCTATTGCAGCTCTCTCGTTGATATTGGCACCTCGCAGTTGAAGATTGTTGAGATGGTATGCGGTATGTTATCCAATTCAATCAATAAAATTCTTGATGGCTCTGCCAAAAAAGAGTAGATCGCCGGCTTCGTTTTTTTTCGATAAGGCTTTCATAGCTTAGAGATGACCTGTTTGTCAAGAGTGTAAACAAGAATTTTTATGTCTGATAATCAACCGCACCTGTTACCGGAAGGAGTTCTCAAGCCAGCAGCAGCAATTGTCAGCGGGGCATTTCTTCTCTCCCCCCTGGGGATTCCGTTCTTTGTTCGAGGCGTGCCACGGATATTGCTTGCTGGCCTTGGTGGTTTTCTGGCAGGAAAAGTGGCGGACAAGGTTGCTGGCAAGTTTGCTGAAAATTTGGGACAGGTTATGCAGCAAAGGGCGGAGGAGCATGATTCAGGAACTCTCTATCCGTGATGAGCGTTTGAAGGCTTCATGACTCTTTATCTGGATTTCGTGTCCTCAATTTTTTTCGTACATCAATGGAAGTTGTTGGTAAAAGTAAAGCACATGTCGTTCTTGACTCTTGTTTTCATGAATCGATTCTCTATTTTTCGGATCATGAAAAGCTGCTGAAGTGTAATCCTTATTGCAGTAACGTCAAGTATTTAGTGGATCTCGGTATTTTTCAGTGGATTTTTCAGGTGGCCGATCCCCGAAACAATCCAATTACTGCGGTATTTTTTGTCCGCCAACTGGAGGAGGCGTTTTCGTTTGATGACAGTTATGGCCAGCAGTTGGCTGCCAGGGTGCAAAACAGGGCACACCTCAATGGTCATGGAAAGCGGATTCGCTGGGAAGCGGTTCACGATCATCCTGAGGTTGAGCGGCTCTCTCCACACACCTTCATAGGGCAGGCCAGTTCTGAAATTTGCCTGCTGCATCAGCATGATGGCCGGACATCGGTCTATTTTGATACCGATATTGCTCTTGATTTTGACCTCTCTTTTCCCCTGAATCTTATGCCGGAGGGTATACTCCGCTTTATGACCGAAGCGGTCATGTCGCAGATCATGCAGCAGGCCACAGAAAGTATGCTCTGTCAGGTTCAGTCAGATATCTGCTGCACGGCGGCTGAACTTGTTGTAGAGGGCGGAAAAAAATAGGGCAGGGATTGCCTGTTATAGTGGTGTGAAGAAATCAGCAAAACCGTAAGGAATGCAAATCGCATGATTGTTGAACAGTTTCGTACAGGCGGCGACAGGAACTTCGGTTACCTTGTTGCCGATGAGCTTACCAGGGATGCTCTGGTTATTGACGCCTCTTTCAATCCTTCCATGATTGTCCGGTTTGCCGTTGAACGGGGTTTTGTGATCCGTTATCTATTTTCAACCCATGGCCATGACGATCACACCAATGGCAATGAAGCCATCAGGCTGATGACCACTCTTTCCCCCCTGCTTTATGGTGATACCTGTCCCCGGACTGGTATTACCGTCGAAGATGGGGCCCTTTTTCCTCTTGGCTCTCTTGAAGCCCGTATTCTCCATACGCCTGGGCATACAAGGGATTCTATCTGCATTCATGTTGGCCATGCTCTTTTTACCGGCGACACCCTTTTTACGGGAAAGGTGGGGGGAACCGGCAGTGAAGAGCAGGCACGTGATGAATTCCTCTCGCTGCACAAACTCATGCTGCTTCCCGGAAAGACCGTACTTTATCCAGGACACGATTACGGCGTGTCGCCCGTCTCCTCCATCAGTACAGAGCTTGCGTCCAATCCCTTCCTGCTTCAAAAGGATTTCAATGCTTTTCTTGCCCTGAAACAAAACTGGGCGGCCTATAAAAAAACGCATGGAATTGCATGATTTCACTTTTTTTAAGTGAGCTGTTTTTGCAATTATGTTGTTTTTTTTTATAAATTGACTCCTCATGCCAATTCTTCGGATTGACGTCTGGCGTTCCTCCCTTTTTCAGCTTTCTGACATAAAATCGGCTGCGTGTTGTTGTTTATGCCGAACAGTAAAATATAGGTGTTATCTGTTTTTTTAATTTTAAGTAACCTGATGACTATGGATCAGCTTATAACATTACGTACACTGCCGGTATCTGCTCTCATGCAGAAAGAGTTTCACATCATCAAGGGAAGTTGTACGGTAGCCGAGGCTTTGCAGATCATGAAACGGAGCAAGGAGAGCGGTCTTATCGTCGAGCCTCGTAATGAGGATGATTGTTACGGCATTGTGACGGAGAAAGATATTCTTGAAAAAGTGATTGATCCGGGTGAGGATGTTCACCGTGATCCGTGGAATACTCCTGTTTTTCAGATCATGAGCAAGCCGGTTATCAGTGTTAATCCCAGCCTCCGCATAAAGTATGCCCTTCGCCTGATGAAACGGAGCAATATCAGGCGCCTTACCGTCATGGAAAACAATAAAATTCTTGGTCTCCTCAACATGACGGATGTGCTTCATGCTGTTGAGGAACTTCCTGTTCATGACAATCATGTCGCCCTGTAGCCGTAAGGGTACTTTGTACAGCTTTCCTCAGTAATACCAGAAAGACCAATTTCAATGAGCGGGGTGTCAGCGGTTGCAGCGCCCCTCCATTTAATCAGTGAGGCCCTCTCTACAGCTTCACAAGGAGATTTGAGTGTATGAAACCATTTGATATTGTTATTGTCGGAGGCGGCGGGGCCGGGCTCTATGCCGCCATGGAGGCAATGAAAACCAATCCGGCACTGAATATCGCCGTTCTCTCCAAAGTTTATCCCAACCGTTCTCATACCTCTGCGGCTCAGGGCGGTGCCAATGCGGCGCTTGGCAACAAGGCAAAGGACGATACGGTTGAGATGCATATTTTTGATACCATCAAGGGGGGGGATTACCTTGCTGATCAGGATGCTGTTGATGTACTTTGCTCGGAAGCGCCCAAAATCATCCGTGAACTTGAAAATATGGGGACGCCCTGGTCAAGGATGGAGGACAACACCATTGCGCAGAGGCCTTTTGGTGGAGCCGGTCGTCCACGCTGCTGCTACTGTTCTGATAAAACAGGTCATACCATTCTGCAGACGCTCTATGAACAGTGTCTGAAAAAGGGCGTGATTTTCTTCAATGAGTATTTTGCACTGAATCTCTCGGTCAGCGGAAGCCGCTCGAACGGGCTGATTGCCATGAATATGAAGACGGGCAAGGTCGAAGCTTTCCAGGCCAAAACGGTGATTCTTGCTACCGGAGGCTATGCCAAAATGTACTGGAACCGGTCAAGCAATGCTGCGGGTAATACCGGTGACGGTCAGGCTATTGCCTATCGGGCGGGCATTCCGCTCAAGGACATGGAATTTGTTCAGTTTCATCCGACTGGTTTGAGAAAGAGCGGTCTTCTGGTCACTGAAGGAGCCAGGGGTGAAGGTGGTTACCTGCTTAACAAGGACGGTGAGCGCTTCATGTCACGCTATGCACCCGAAAAGATGGAGCTTGGCCCGCGCGACCTCGTTTCCCGATCGCTTGAAACGGAAATTTTGCAAGGAAGGGGATTTGACAGCCCGGCTGGCAAATATCTTCATCTCGATCTCACTCATCTCGGGGCGGATCTTATCAAATCACGTCTTCCCCAGATACGTGAAATGTCGATGAACTTTGAAGGTGTTGACCCCATTGAGGAGCCGATTCCTGTCAGACCGACCGCTCATTACTCCATGGGGGGAATTGATACCGATAACCAGACCAGGACGGTCATGGAGGGCGTCTATGCCGCGGGTGAGTGCGGCTGTGTTTCGGTTCATGGTGCGAATCGCCTCGGAGGTAATTCTCTGCTTGATATTCTGGTCTTTGGGCGTATTGCCGGCCGTACGGCGGCTGAGGAGGCGGGAAAATTTACGCCTGGCAGGATATCTGAAGCTGAGCTTGCAGAACAGTTTGAAGAGATCAGGGGTGGTATGCACCCTTCCGGTCGTTATGAGCGGTATGGCGAATTGCGCGAAGAACTTGGTCAGACGCTGGCACTCAACGTTGGTATTTTCAGGGAGTCGTCACTGCTGCAGAAAGGGATCTCTGATATTGCCGAGCTTAAGGAACGCTTCAAAAAAGTCCGTATCTCTGACAGCAGTGATGTTTTCAACACCAATCTGATGCAGGTGCTTGAATTGAAAAATATGCTGGATCTGGCTGAAACCGTTGCTGCCGGAGCTTATGCCCGTCAGGAAAGCCGCGGCTCCCATACCCGGATTGATTTCCCTGTACGGGATGACGCGAACTGGCACAAGCATACACTGGCGACCCTGGTCAAGGGAGACGTTACCCTTGGTGAAAAGCCGGTAACAATGGGACGTTATGAACTCCAGGAAAGAACTTATTAACTATTTTGCTTATGACGGTGTCAACAGATCAGCATAAAGAGGGGAAAAAAGAGGTCACCTTCCGGGTTTTCCGCTTCAATCCACAGGTCGACAGCAAGCCCTATTTTGACGATTATACCATTCCGGTTGAGAGGGGTGTTACGGTGCTCAGGTCGTTGAATTATATCAAGGAGCATATTGATGGATCGGTGAGTTTCAGGGCTTTCTGTCAGGCTGGAATCTGTGGCTCTTGCGGTATGAGGGTGAACGGGCTCTCCCAGCTTGCCTGTACGACCCAGGTCTGGGACGTGCTTGCCAAAAGCCGGGAGCCTGGTATCATAAAGGTTGAGCCGTTGCGCAATCTGCCGCTTATCAAGGATCTTATTGTCGATATGGATCCTCTTGTCGGCAAGATGGTGCACTACTCAAACTGGGTAGACTCAACCATGCCTGAGGCCCAGATGGGCAAAAAGGAGTTTTTGATCTCCGAAGAGGAGTTCCTCCGCTATGATAAGGCGACCGATTGTATTCTTTGCGCGTCATGTGTTTCTGAATGCAGTATACTAAGGGCGAACAAGGAATATGTCTCTCCTGCCGTACTGCTGAAATCGTACCGCATGAATGTTGACAGCCGTGATGCCAGTCATGATCAGCGTCTTGCCGAACTGGTCAAGGATCATGGTGTCTGGGATTGCACCCACTGCTATCGCTGTCAGGAATCGTGTGTAAAAAGTATTCCGATTATGGATGCCATTCATGGAATACGTGAAGATGCCATCGAAAGCAGGGGAAAGCATGATACCAGTGGTTCCAAACATGCGGAAGCCTTTATGACGGATATTGAAAAGAAAGGCAAGCTTATCGAGGCCACGCTGCCGATACGCACCAATGGTGTGGTCTGGACGCTGCAAAACCTTCTGCCCATGGCCATGAAGATGATCATGAAGCGTCGCACGCCACCGCCACCGCCGCTGGTCAAGTCGGTCAAAGGGATAAAGATATTCAGGGCGATGTTCAAAGAGATGACCGAACATGTAAAGCAGGATCACAAATCTCATAATAAATAACAGGGGAGAACTGCTCGATGAAGCGATATGCGTATTACCTGAGCTGTATCAATGAGTCTATGACCAAAGAGGTGGATCGTTCAATTGAGCTTTGGCAGAAAGATCTTGGAATTGAGCTTGTCAAGCTCCACGAGGGCACCTGCTGCGGGGGGAGTAACCTTGAGTATGTCAGTCCAAAACATTTTGCGCTGGTCAATGGACGCAACATCGCTCTTGCCGAAAAGATGGGGCTTGACCTGATTGTCTCCTGCAATACCTGCCTGATGACGATCCGTACGGCCAAGAAAAAGCTTGATGAATCGCCGGAACTGAAAAAAGAGATTAATGAGATCCTGAAAAAGGAGGGGCTTGAATACCGGGGTACTTCCGAGGTTCGGCATCTGCTCTGGGTACTGGTCGATGATGTCGGGCTCGATACCATTCGCGAGAAGGTGAAAGTTCCGCTGAAAAATTATCGGATAGCTCCCTTTTATGGCTGCCATATTCTCCGGCCATCAACGGTTCTTGGCCATGATAATCCGCGTGATCCAACCTCGCTTGACCAGTTGATTGAGGCTTTGGGGGGAGAAACCATTCCCTATACTCATAAAAATCGTTGCTGCGGATTTCATACCCTGCTGGTTGCCGAGCAAGAGTCACTCAATGTGGCGGCAGAGGCACTCCAGGAGGCGATTGAGTCGAAAGCCGATTTTATTGTGACACCCTGCCCGCTTTGCCATACGTCGCTTGACGGCTATCAGGCAAAGGCGCTCAAAAATGCCGGTATTGAGAACTCCATTCCCGTTTTTCATATTTCCGAAATGATCGGTCTTGCACTCGGATACAGTGCCAAACAGCTTGGTATTAAACGCCACATTGTCTGCTGATGATGCTTCCGGGAGTCGATGGGCTGATTTTTTGCTGGACGATCTTTCTGGAAAGTTTTAAAAAAGGCTGAAAAAGCGTAACTTTGCACTTTTACTTTGCTCTCAGCCGGGGAATTACCGGATGATCTGACAGGCCTCTTGTTTTGTTAACCCATCAAATTATTGCATTGCATGCTCAAAAATGATCTTTTTCTCCGGGCACTAAAACGCCAGCCATGTTCCAGAACACCAATCTGGGTGATGCGTCAGGCCGGTCGTTATTTGCCGGAGTACCGTGCTGTGAGAGAAAAAACCGATTTTTTAACCCTCTGTAAGACCCCGGAACTGGCAACAGAGGTAACCATTCAGCCTGTTGAATTGATGGGTGTGGATGCGGCCATTATTTTTTCTGATATTCTTGTGGTCAATGAAGCCATGGGCATGAATGTCGAGATCATCGAGTCCAAAGGGATCAAGCTCACTCCGCCGATCCGTTCACAGGCTGATATCGACAAGCTGATTGTTCCTGACATTGATGAAAAGCTCGGTTATGTGATGGATGCACTCCGCATGACCAAAAGAGAGCTCGACAACCGTGTTCCCCTTATCGGTTTTACCGGTGCGGCATGGACCCTCTTTACCTATGCCGTTGAAGGCGGCGGATCGAAAAACTATGCCTACGCCAAGAAGATGATGTACCGTGAACCGGCAATGGCCCATGCGCTGCTCGGCAAGATCTCGGGCGTTATCACCGCCTACGTGCTGAAGCAGATCGAAGCTGGCGCTGATGCCATCCAGATTTTTGATTCATGGGCAAGCGCTCTTTCTGAGGATGACTACCGTGTATACGCTCTTCCTTACATCAAGGAGACTGTGCAGGCAATCAAGGCAAAATATCCTGATACTCCGGTAATTGTTTTCTCAAAGGATTGCAACACCATTCTTTCCGAAATCGCTGATACCGGCTGTGAGGCCATGGGTCTCGGCTGGGGAATCGATATTGGCAAGGCACGTGCTGAACTCGGTGATCGTGTTGCCCTGCAGGGTAACCTTGATCCGACAGTACTCTATGGTACACCTGAACTGATCAAGTCAGAAGCTGCCAAGATTCTTCGCTCTTTTGGTCAGCATACCGAACATTCAGGCCACGTTTTCAACCTCGGCCACGGTATTCTGCCCGATATGGATCCGGAAAACCTGAAAATGCTGGTTGAGTTTGTCAAGGAAGAGAGCGCCCAGTACCACTAAGGGTTACTTCTCTTTTTTTTGATTTTGTAACTCCGCCCTGTGCTTCGTGCATAAGGCGGAGTTTTTTATTTGCTCCTGAAAGGCGCAGCCCTTCGTTGTGAAAATCATTTTATTAATCGTCTGCTTTGTTTTTCTCTTCATTGTTGCATATTTCATAACCATGTGAAGCCAGCGAAAGCCGGGGATTTGCCGGCAGCAGACGAGCAGGCGACATCTTGATTTTTTGTTTTCCATGAAGAAAAACTTAACTTATAAGTGAATCCGGGCTTTGAGGTAGTGTATCAGGAAAATGGGGTTGGGGGTGCGCTTTACTCGGTTCGTTTTGAGGGCGAAGAGAAGAGTGAGCTTGACAAGTTTCTTGAAAACTCGACGGTACAGGCATCAAAAGAGTTTGATTGTTTTGTTGCACGTCTTGAAGATATGGTTGATTCTTTTGGTTTCAAGGAGCACTTTTTCAAAAACAGGGAGGGCTCTATCAGGGATTCGCTGGCAGCTCTTCATTATGACAATGGTCCTCTGCGGCTTTATTGTTTACGTTGGTCAAGCGTGTTGTTGATTGCTGGTTCCGGAGGGATTAAAAGAACCCGAACCTATCAGGATGACGGGGTGCTTCGTGAGGCTGCCGAAAAATTGCAAAGGGTTGATGAGCTGATTCTGGCCCGTCAGAAGTCGCGCGAAATTGTTATTGATGCAACCACTGGTATCATTGAGGGTAATCTTATTTTTACATCAGACGCATACGATCATGACATCATTGCTTAGAAAAGCAGCAGCAATCGTCCCTCCCGCCACACGAAAGTTTGTTGAGCGTCAGGGTGCGTTTGCTGTCAGGATTACTGAAATAATGAAAGTGAGCGGTATGACCCAGCGTCAACTCGCTGAAAAGCTTGGCAAAAATGAGTCGTACATCAGCCGCATCGTTGCTGGCTGGGCAAATCCGACATTGAGAACCATTGTTGAATTTGAGGTTGCTCTTGGCCAGGATGTCATTGATATTCCCTACCAGAAGAAAAGCCATGAAAGCGCCGTGATCGGTGACGACAGGGCATGGGAGCTGGGCGAAGGGGTGAGGAGCGCCAGGATGCCCTCCCTTTCTGTTGGTACAAAAATTTACTACATCAATACTGCTGGCAGTTCAATGGTTGGTTAACCGTCATGGAAAAGAGAACGCAAATAGGTATCCAGTATTCAGGGTTTCGGTTTAAAAGCTTTTCTTTCAGGGAGCCAGTCGGAGTCGGGGGAAATGAGTCGTTCAATTTTGAGACCTCCATGGCGATAAGAACGGCGAACGACAGGATTATTGTCGGGCTTATGATTCTGGTAAATCGGAAGAGTGACGGTGTAACCTATGCCAGGGCCGAGACGGAGTCACTCTTTCTTGCCAAAGGCCTCGAACAGGCCGAGGGCAAGGCAGGGAGTATCAATGTTCCTGAAGATCTTCTTTTTACCGTTATCTCTCTGGCCATTTCTACCTCAAGAGGTGCGTTGATGGTTAAGGGAGCTGGCACCTTCCTTGAAAAAATGCCGATGCCCATTGTTGATCCCCAATCGTTTTTTCAGGCGAACAAGAGCGTGAGTCAGTAAACATCTGCGTTTCTTCTCTTCTGGCATCGCCCATAAACGCAATAGATGACTTCAATCAGTTCAAGCGGTTTTTGAGCGGTAGGGAGCGGAATTCCGCTTTTTCATTATATTACAGTAGTGCAATTTGTTACGGGTTTTTAAATTTATTGTTATGATTAACGAATGTGGCTGTTCCGATGGCCTGACTGACCGTACCCGTTATGAGGAGGTCGTGCTTGATACCATGCTCTACAGCGCACAGCTCAAGGAGAGGGTTGCGCGGCAGAACAGCGCCGTGATTGTTGCCATGGCCCGCATGATTGCCGGGACGTTTGAGGATGGCGGAAAGGTGCTGCTTTGTGGAAACGGCGGCAGTGCGGCTGATGCCCAGCATCTGGCAACTGAGCTGACTATCCGCTACCGCAGCAGTGTGGAGCGTCCGGCGCTTCCGGCCATAGCGCTCTCGACCGACACCTCTGCCCTGACTGCGGGGGCGAATGATCTTGGTTATGATGCGGTCTTTGCGCGGCTTGTGGAGGCATACGGGCGGGAGGGGGACATTCTGCTTGGCCTCTCAACCAGCGGGAACAGCCTGAGTGTGGTCAATGCTTTCACCTGTGCGCAGCAGCAGGGGATGAAAACGATTGCCTTGCTTGGGGGGAATGGTGGCCGGCTGAAGGGATTGGCTGATCTTGAAATTATTGTGCCTCATTCAGGTTCTGCTGACCGGGTGCAGGAGTGCCATATCACGATTGGCCATGTTCTTATTGATCTTGTCGAGCGGATGCTGGGCTATTGCCGTTTGTAGAAATAACTCAAAAATATGATTGCTATGCAGGTGAAACAGATTGAAGGAGTTTTGAGCGCCAGGGATACCCGCTTTGCGCTTGTTGTTGCACGCTTCAACGACTTTATAGGGCAGAAGCTGGTTGAGGGTGCAATTGATTGTATCCTCCGCCATGGTGGATCTGAGGGGAACATCACCATCTATCGTTGTCCCGGTGCTTTTGAGCTGCCGATGGTTGCCAAAAAGGTTGCTCTCAGCGGAAATTATGACGCAATTATTACGCTTGGCGCTATTATCCGTGGTTCTACACCGCATTTTGATGTGATTGCTGCTGAGGCTACCAAGGGGATTGCCCAGGTCGCCCTTGACACAATGGTTCCGATTGCGTTTGGCGTTTTGACTACCGAAAACATTGAGCAGGCGATAGAACGCGCGGGAACCAAAGCAGGCAACAAAGGTTTTGATGCTGCCATGACGGCCATTGAGATGGTAAACCTTTACCGGCAGATTTAGTTGTTCTGGTAGCGATTGAAATTGGTTGTGATCACTGCGGAGCAGGCGTGCATAAGCTCATCAACACTGCTGAACTGTGACGGCTGGATTGGTTTGTCGATGATGACCCTGATTTTTCCCTTGTTGATTTTCAGGCTTTTTTTCGGGGTGACAAGATGGCTTCCGATAATGGTGACTGGCAGTACCGGAGCGCCTCCGGCCTTTGCTACACGGAATGCTCCGCGCTTGAACGGGAGAAGCTCTCCGGTTGCCGAGCGGGTGCCTTCGGGGAAAATGTGGAGCGAATGGCCGCTTTTCAGTACCTCTGTTGCTGCAAAGAGGCTTTGCAGTGCAGCCCGGTTTTGTCCCCGTTTGATCATGACGTAGCCTGCCTGCCTGAGCGCCCGGCCCAACAATGGTATTTTTCCAAGCTCCTCCTTTGCCATAAAGCGCAGGTCAAGGTTCATGGCGCCGAGCAGCAGTGGAATATCGGCCATGCCGGCATGATTGCTGATCACCAGGTAGTTCTGTTCCGTGCTGTAATTTTCGCGGCCGGTTACCTCGATTGAAATACCAAAAATTTTTGCGCTAAGTCGGCCCCACCATGCGGCTATTCTATGAAAGCTGCTGCCTGATGGGTCGAAGAGATTGATCAGCAGGGCAAGGAGTATCCCGAAAAACATGATCGGTATCAGGATAAAAAGGAACAAGAGTGTTCTGAAGTTCATTCCGTACTTATTAAAGGATTACTGGTCGAGTCCGTTGAGAAAAGAGGCGAGCTCTTTATATTCAGAACTGATCAGCGTGGCACTCTTCTTTTTTTCCATAAGCTCCTGGAGGTTTGCGGGGATACCGATCTCTTTGCCCAGGGCCCCCTCTATTGCTTCAAGAAATTTTACCGGATGGGCCGTTGAAAGGAGGATGCCTGGCTTTTCCGCATTTTCTGCTGAGCTTCTGAAGCGTTCAAGGGCACGGTATGCGACAGCGGTATGCGGATCCATGACATAGCCAAAGCGCTCATGGACTGACCGGATGGTGGCAATGGTCTCTTCATCCGAAACGGCAATGCCCGTGATCTCCTTTGCCATGGAATCATGGTCGTTGTGGTAGAAGTATCTCAGTCGTGCAAAATTGCTCGGGTTGCCGACGTCCATTGCGGTTGAAAGGGTGGTGATGGTTGGACGAGGTTCGTAGCGTCCCTCATTGATATAACGGGTTACGCTGTCGTTGGCATTTGATGCGGCAATAAAGTGGCCTATGGGAAAACCCATTCGTTTTGCAAGCACGCCTGCGGTAAGGTTTCCGTAGTTGCCGCTTGGGACGGAAAAGAGCGGCTCATTGAAGCCGTAGTGTTCCTTGAGTTGCATGCTGGCCCAGCCGTAATAGAACGATTGCGGGATCAGCCGTGATATATTGATGGAGTTAGCCGAGGTGAGTGTCAGGGATTTGTTCAGGTCGGGATCGACAAAGGCCTGTTTTACCATGCGCTGGCAGTCGTCAAAGTCGCCCTGTACTTCAAGGGCGTAAACGTTGCCGCCAGCGGTGGTAAGTTGCTGTTCCTGAAGGCGGCTCACCTTTCCTGATGGATAGAGGAGCACGACCCTTGTGTTGGCAATTCCCTGAAAGCCGTAAGCGACGGCACTTCCGGTATCTCCCGATGTTGCAACAAGGACGGTGATAAGCTTCTGCTCCTCTGCGGCAAAATAGCCGGTCAGTCGGGCAAGAAAGCGTGCGCCGTAATCTTTGAAGGCGAGTGTCGGGCCGCAGAACAGTTCCTCGACAAAGGTGTTCTGGTCGAGCTGGACAATCGGCGTGTCGAAGGTGTAGCAGCTTTCGATAATGTCGCTGAGTTGGTCAGGAGGGATGGCGCCGCCGATAAACTTTTTTGCTATGGCAAAGGCGATGTTGTTGAAGCTAGCCCCTTCGAGGAGCGTTATCTCTTCCGGGGAAAATCGGGGAATTTCGGAGGGGATGTACAGTCCGCCGTCAGGAGCAAGTCCTTCGAGCGTTGCCTTGCTTATGGATACGGGTATTGATGACTTATTGGTGCTGAAATAGATCATGACTCGTTCGGTTCTCTATTGAAATTTGTGGTGTTACACTATTCGTGCCCCTTCTTTGCAGATAGGCGATACCCACATATCTGACTGAAGGTGAGCTTTGGAGTGAAGGAATGCCTCTTTCATTGCCAGACCCACGGCAAGTGCGGTTTTTTCAGAAGAGGAAAAGGCAAAAATGGAGGGGCCTGAGCCTGCAATGCTGCAGCCGAGGGCGCCACTGTCGAGAGCTGCCTGCTTGACGTCAAAAAAACCGGGGATGAGCGGGGCTCGTTTCGGTTCGGCGATAACATCAACCAGAGAGCGCCCGATAAGGTCATAGTCGGAGGTAAGCAGACCGGTAACAAGAGCGCCGACATTGCCCCATTGCTGGGTTGCTGTTTTGAGTGAAATTTCCTGGGGCAACACTGAGCGCGCGTATGCTGTGCGCAGCTCGGTATGAGGATGTACCAGGGAGCAGTAGAGGTGTTCGGGTGAGGGGATCGTAATAAGATCAAGCGGTGTGTAGCTCCGGATCAGCACGAAATTACCCAGAATTGCTGGCGCGGCATTGTCGGCATGGGCTGATCCGCAGGCAACCCGCTCTCCTTCAATGGCAAAGTGCACCAGTTCCATTTTCGAACAGGGGTTTCCCATCAGTTCGTTTGCGGCTATCAGTGCTGCGGCTGCGCTTGCTGCACTGCTTCCCATGCCACTGCTGAGAGGAAGGTGCTTTCTGAGTTCAAGGGAGATATGGCCGGTAAAATCGATCTGTTTATGGGCGCGGATATATTCGAGAAATTTCAGGACAACAAAACTTGATGTGTTTTTTTTTGGGTCAAGCGGAAGCGCACCACCATCGCCTGTAATGGTGGTAATTGAAACCGGAGAACCGGAGTGTGGTTGATCGGAAAGCGTCAGAATTACTTCATCACCGGGCTCGGTAATGGCAAATCCCAAGACATCAAAGCCGCATGCAACGTTTCCGACTGTTGCTGAAGCGAATCCTCTGACAGTTTTCATACTGTTTTCTTCGGGCAAAATTCCTGTAGGTGTTGGTATCTGCTTAAAGCCGGGAAAAACCAGGCTATTCAAAAGAGAGAGAGAATTTGAATAACTAAAAGCTTTTCATTAAATTCAGGTTTTATCTTTTGGAATGGAAAACAGCCCGAGTTGGACTTAAAAAGAAGGTAAGCAGAATCTTTCTCTTTTCTTAACAAATAACCAAGCGGAATAAGATATGTCTACAACAGTCAGGCCTGATGAGGTTTCATCCATACTTCGCAAGCAGCTTGCCGGTTTTGAGTCTGAAGCAGAGGTGTATGATGTGGGGACAGTGCTGCAGGTCGGTGACGGTATTGCTCGTGTATATGGTTTATCGAAGGTTGCTGCAGGTGAGCTTCTGGAGTTTCCGAACAAAGTGATGGGGATGGCTTTAAACCTTGAAGAGGACAATGTCGGCGCTGTATTGTTTGGTGAATCAAATCTGGTAAAAGAGGGCGACAGGGTTAAAAGAACCAGTATTTTGGCGTCAATTCCGGTTGGTGAGGCCATGCTTGGCCGGGTCATCAATCCTCTTGGCGAGCCAATTGATGGCAAAGGTACCATCGAAACAGAGATTCGCCTTCCTCTTGAACGTCGTGCTCCTGGAGTCATTTACCGCAAATCGGTCCATGAGCCTTTGCAGACCGGTCTCAAGGCTATTGACTCGATGATCCCGATTGGCCGCGGACAGCGCGAACTTATTATTGGTGACCGTCAGACAGGAAAGACTGCTGTGGCGATTGACACCATTATCAACCAGAAGGGCAAGGGCGTTTTCTGTATCTATGTCGCTATCGGTCTGAAAGGTTCGACGGTAGCCCAGGTTGTCAATACCCTGGAGAAATATGATGCGATGTCCTACACCACTGTTATTTCAGCAACGGCATCCGATCCTGCACCATTGCAGTTTATCGCTCCGTTTGCCGGTGCTACCCTTGGTGAATATTTTCGCGATACGGGTCGTCATGCACTTGTTGTCTATGATGATCTTTCAAAACAGGCTGTGGCCTACCGTCAGGTCTCTCTGCTCCTTCGTCGTCCGCCGGGACGCGAAGCCTATCCTGGCGACGTGTTCTACTTACACTCCCGCCTTCTTGAAAGAGCTGCAAAAATTACCGACGATATCGAAGTCGCAAGGAAAATGAACGATCTTCCTGATGCTCTCAGGCCGCTCGTCAAGGGTGGCGGAAGTCTTACGGCGCTGCCGGTTATCGAAACCCAGGCTGGTGACGTTTCGGCCTATATTCCGACCAACGTGATCTCCATCACCGATGGCCAGATCTTCCTTGAATCGAACCTTTTCAACTCCGGTCAGAGGCCTGCTATCAACGTCGGTATCTCCGTCTCCCGGGTTGGTGGAAGCGCACAGATCAAGGCGATGAAGAAGGTTGCCGGTACCCTGCGTCTCGATTTGGCTCAGTTCCGCGAACTTGAGGCCTTCTCGAAATTCGGTTCCGATCTCGATAAAACCACCAAGGCACAGCTCGACAGGGGCGCAAGGCTGGTTGAAATCCTCAAGCAGGGACAGTATATTCCCATGCCGGTGGAAAAACAGGTTGCCATTATTTTCCTTGGTACCCAGGGTCTGCTTGATTCGGTTGACTTGCGCTTTATCCGCAAGTTTGAGGAGGAGTTTCTCGGTATGCTTGAGATCAAGCACAATGATTTGCTTGCCAAAATTGCCCAGAGCGGTGCGCTTGAGGCTGATACGGCAGGCAATCTCAAGGAGATTGCGGTCAAATTTGTGACCGCTTTCAAGGAAAAGAACAAGGCGTAAGAGAAGAGGTGATACAGGGTTTTCAAGCAATTTATTAACAGTCCCGTAATACATGCCTACATTAAAGGATATACGTGTACGAATCAAAGGGGTAAAGTCTACGCAGCAGGTTACCAAGGCGATGAAGATGGTGGCTGCTGCGAAGCTGAGAAGGGCCCAGGAGCGGGCTGTCATGGCCCGGCCTTATGCCAGGAAGCTGAAGGAGATGCTTGGCTCCCTCTCTGCAAAGGTAGATACTTCACTCAACCCCCTGCTTTCCGCTCGTCCGGAGGTTAACAGGGTTCTTGTGATTCTTGTTACTGCCGACAGGGGTTTGTGCGGTGCGTTCAATACCAATGCCATCAAGCTTGCGCATAAAATCATTCATGAGGATTATGCCGCCATTCACAGCAAGGGCGGAGTAAGCCTTATTTGTGCCGGAAGTCGCGGGTTTGATTTTTACAGGAAGAGAGAGTACAAGATAGTCAAGGGTTATTCTGCCGTTTTTCAGCACCTTGATTTCAGTACGGCAAAAGAGATTGCCGATATCGCCTCTGGCATGTATCTGCGTGGCGAAGTTGACAGGGTGGTGGTTGCCTACAATGAATTCAAGTCGGTGCTTGCGCCGAACCTGAGAGAGGAGGTGATTCTGCCTATTGCACCTGAAACTTCCGGCAACGAGAGCAGCAGTGATTATATTTATGAGCCATCTCCTTCGGCAATCATTGATGTGCTTGTGCCGAAGCACCTCAATACACAGATATGGAGAATGATGCTTGAGTCGAATGCAGCAGAGCAGGCGGCCCGCATGTCGGCGATGGATTCTGCAACTGAAAATGCCAAGGAACTTTTACGGACGCTCAATATCAGTTACAACCGTGCACGCCAGGCCGCGATTACTACTGAGCTGAGTGAAATCGTTTCTGGTGCTGATGCCTTGACAAACTGATTCTCTCTTTGATGTTACTTACTACCTAAAGCGCCTGCAAAGGCGCTTTTTTTTTGCCTGTTGCCACTCATTCAGGAAATGATTTATATTTTACACGTTAATGATCGGGTTGTTCAGTCTCTTTTCATATTTAATTCACAGGCATGGGCGGGAGCATGAAGATATACAAGTTTGGAGGTACTTCTCTGGGGTCAGCCGGGCGGATTAAAAAAGTCGCTGATATTATTGCCGATGCGCTGCATGATGGCAAGCTGATTGTGGTGGTTTCGGCTATTCACCGTGTTACGGATCTTTTGCTTGAATCAGCCACAAAAGCTTGCAGCGGCGAGATTGGTTATCGCAGCACACTTGGTGAGCTTGACCACCTTCATCTCTCAATTGCCGGTGAGCTCTTTGCGGGATCGCTTCTTGACGATGTCACCGTCGCACTTCGTTCTGAACTTTCAGAGCTGAACGATATCGTGCAAGGTGTTTTTCTGCTCAGGGAGCTCTCTGAAAAAAGTCAGGCGGCAGTGCTTGGCTTTGGTGAACGTCTTTCCACCCTTGTGGTCAGCCGTTACCTTCAGGAGCGCGGTATTGCATCGTTCTCTCTTGATGCACGTAAACTGATTGTTACTGACGCCAATTATGCTGATGCCCGTGTCGATATTCATGCATCGGAACTCAAGATAAAAAAACAACTTGCCTCTTTTGAAGGAGTGCCTGTCGTGACCGGATTTATTGCTGCAGCGCTAGATGGCTCGTCGACGACGCTTGGTCGGGGCGGTTCTGATTATACCGCATCTCTTCTTGGTGCCGCACTTGGTGCCGATGAAATCTGGATTTGGAGTGATGTTGACGGCTTTTTCAGTGCGGATCCCAAACGGGTTCGGGATGCCCGGATTTTGCCCTATATCAGTTATGCGGAGGCAATGGAACTCTCTCATGCCGGTGCCAGAGTGCTCCACCCTCTCGCTGTTCAGCCTGCCATGAAAGCGGGCATTCCCCTGCTGATCAAAAACTCGTTCAACCCCGGGGCAAAAGGTACACGCATTGAACGTGCCACTCCCTCAGAGATCAGCCGTACCTTGCCTGTTACAGGGCTCTCTTCGATCAATAAAGTTGTGCTCCTGAACATGTCGGGAAGCGGTATGGTTGGTGTGCCGGGTATTGCATCACGCTTGTTCAGTTGTCTGGCCCGCCACAGGATCAATGTCATATTCATATCACAGGCCTCATCCGAACAGTCGATCACCCTTGCCATTACCCCTTCCCAGGCCGCAAAAGCGAAAAAAATATTGGAGGAGGTGTTCAGCGCAGAGATAGAATCCCGCCAGATTGAGCCTCTTGTGATTCGTCGCAACCTCGCTCTTATCGCTGTGGTCGGCAATAATATGTCAGGTCATCCGGGAGTCTCTGCCCAATTGTTTGAAACACTTGGCAAAAACGGTATCAACGTTATTGCTGTTGCGCAGGGTGCCAATGAGATGAATATCTCTCTGGTCATTGATGCCCATGATGAGGACAAGGCGCTGAACTGCATTCATGAATCCTTTTTTCTTTCACAGCGCAAGGTGCATCTCTTTATTGCCGGCACCGGTACGATTGCAAAAAGTTTGATTGGCCAGATCAGCGCCCATCGTCTCAATCTGCAGCAGGATAATGACCTTGATGTGGTGGTCTGCGGGATGGCTAATACACGGGAAATTGCCATCGACAGTAATGGTATAGAGCTCCAGAACTGGAAGGCAGCCCTCTTGCCGAGAAGCGGGCCTCAAGGTATTGAAGGCTATGTGCAGATCATCAGGGAGAGAAACCTGCACAATACCATCTTTGTTGACTGCACGGCCAGTGCAAAGGTTGCTGAAATTTATCCTGACCTGCTGCTCGCCAATATTTCGGTGGTGACGGCCAACAAACTTGGTATGGCAGCTCCCTTGCCGCTTTACCGGAGCATACGGGATGCCCAGAAAAAAAGTAATGCCCGTTTTCTTTATGAAACCAATGTTGGCGCGGGATTGCCCATCATCAACACCCTGAATGACCTGAAAAACAGCGGCGACAAGATTATCAGCATTGAGGGAGTTCTTTCCGGCACGTTGAGTTTTATTTTTAATGAACTTCGTAAAGGGGGTCGCTTCAGCGAAATTGTTTGTCGTGCAAAGGAAGCGGGTTATACCGAGCCTGATCCGCGTGATGACCTTTCCGGTGCTGATTTTGCGCGGAAGTTCCTCATTCTCGGTCGTGAACTTGGCTTTACGCTTGAGTATAGTGATGTGGTTTGTGAGAGCCTTGTGCCCGGGGAGTATCGTGGCGAGATGCCGGTTGCGGAGTTTCTTGACCGTTTGTCGGGTGTCGATGCATGGTATGCCGATGCCATAGAAGAGGCCGCCAAAGAGGGGATGACCATTGCCTATGCCGGTGAAATCAGGGATGGCAAGGCTTCCATCGGGGTGAAAAGGATTCCGCTTGCAAGTCCGATCGCCGGCCTCAGGGGATCTGAAAATATGGTGGTTTTTACTACAGAGCGTTATCGGGTAACGCCGCTTGTGGTAAGGGGGCCCGGTGCGGGAGGGGAGGTTACGGCAGGTGGCGTTTTTGCCGATATCCTGCGTATTGCAAGTTATCTTGTTTGAGGAGAATAATCTATGCGTGCAGAAATAGTTTCTGTCGGAGATGAATTGCTGAAAGGGCAGAGGGTCAATACCAATGCTGCCTTTATGGCCGCAGCCCTTGCCGGTATAGGGGTGCCGGTCGGCAGGGTTGTTGCCTGCTCTGATGGTGAAGAGGAGATTGCTGCGGTGTTTGCCGAATCGCTTGAACGGGCCGACATTGTGCTGGTTACAGGAGGTCTCGGGCCGACACGCGACGACCGGACCAAAGAGGCGGCGCGCCATCTCCTCGGAAGAGGGCTTGAACTGAGCGAGGAGGCTTTTGCCAACGTTGTTTCCCGGGCAGGCAAGAGAGGAGTGGAGATGACGGAGTCGCTCCGTGATCAGGCTATGGTGATTGAAGGCTCTCATGTCATTGCCAACACGAAAGGCACTGCGGCAGGGATGATGCTTTGTTGCCCGGATCGGTTTCAGAACCACTACCTGGTACTGATGCCCGGTGTGCCGTCCGAAATGAAGGCTATGATGGAACTCACAGTTCTTCCCTGGTTTGCTGCACTTTCAGATACCGTTATTCGTCATACACCAATTAAAACGGTTGGTATCGGTGAGTCAACGCTTGCCGAAATGCTTGTCGATATTGAAGATGCCCTTCCCGCAGGGACAACTCTCGCCTATCTGCCTCATGCTGCGGGTGTCACCCTGATGATCAGTACTCTTGGTTGTGAGCGGGAGGTGGTTGAGCGTGATAACCTTACGATTGTTGATGCCATTTTCCAAAGGGCAGGAAAGTTTATCTACGCAACCAAGGAAGTCTCGCTTGAAGCGACGATTGTTGGCATGCTCTCTGCCGGAGGGCTGACGGTCGCTGTTGCTGAGTCATGCACAGGCGGCCTTGTGGCAAGCCGATTGACCGATGTGCCGGGTTCATCCGCCTCTTTTCTTCAGGGTTTTGTGGTTTACAGCAACCAGGCAAAAGAGAGAAGCCTCGGTGTGCCGAAGGAGATCATCGAAAAGTTCGGGGCGGTGAGTGAAGAGGTTGCCCGGGCAATGGCACTGGGCTGCCTCGAAAAAAGCGGGGCCGATTTTGCCCTTTCGACCACGGGTATTGCCGGTCCTTCGGGGGGCTCTCTGGAAAAACCGGTCGGTATGCTCTGCCTGGCCATTGCAAAAAAAACGTCTGACGTTCTGATCTCCAAAACGCTCTTTATGCATGGAGATCGGGAGCTGAACAAGTTCCGCTTCAGTGAAGCAGTCCTGAGGGAGTTATGGAAATGTTTGCGACAGGGTTAACCCCGCTCCTTTGGCCTGGGCTTGCCAATTGCAAGATTTATTATCATTTTTATAAGAAGGGAGCTTTTTTATCGATAACTTGCAGCGCTGAAAATTTTTTCAGCCCTTTTGTGCAAAGAAAATCGTTCTCCTGATAGTGTATGGCAAGAATTGCAAGATTACCTGATAAAGTTGCGAACAAAATTTCAGCCGGTGAAGTCGTTCAGCGCCCGGCGTCGGTTGTCAAGGAGCTTCTTGAGAATTCCATTGACGCCGGAGCCAGCAGGATAACGGTCGCTATCAAGGATGCCGGAAAGGAGTTGATCCGCATTGTGGACGATGGTGCGGGAATGGTACGAGAAGATGCCCTTTTATCGGTTGAGCGTTTTGCAACCAGCAAAATTACCGGGGTTGAGGATCTGGATACGCTGCAAAGCCTTGGCTTCAGGGGTGAAGCCCTTGCCAGTATCTCTTCGGTCTCCCATTTTGAACTGAAAACCCGTACGGCCAAAGAGACGCTTGGTTTGAGACTCCGCTATGAGGGTGGAGTTCTCGCAGAGGAGTCTGGGGTTCAGGGAGAGCAGGGAACGACCATCAGTGTCCGGAATCTTTTTTATAATGTTCCTGCCCGACGGAAGTTTCTGAAATCCAACGCTACCGAGTACAACCATATTTTTGAGATTGTCAAGTCGTTTGCGCTGGCCTACCCGGAAATCGAGTGGCGGATGTACAGTGATGACGAGGAGCTCTTTCATGTCAAACGCCCGGATATTCTGGAGCGCCTCAATGTTTTTTATGGTGATGATTTTGCCGCTGGCATGATTGAGCTTTCCGAGGAGAATGATTACCTCTCCATCAGGGGATTTTTGGGCAAGCCTGCAATGCAGAAACGCCGGAAACTCGACCAATATTTTTTTATCAATCGCCGCCTTGTCCAGAACAGGATGCTCTCACAGGCTGTTCAGCAGGCTTATGGTGATTTGCTCGTTGAGCGCCAAACCCCTTTTGTGCTGCTTTTTCTTGCCATTGACCCTTCACGGGTTGATGTGAATATGCATCCCGCAAAGCTTGAAATCCGCTTTGATGATGAGCGCAATGTGCGCAACATGTTCTATCCGGTTGTCAAGCGGGCCATTCAGCTTCACGATTTCTCTCCTGACCTTGCCGTCACAGAAAGTGAGCAGCTCAATTCCGGTCAGGGTATGCAGTCTCCAGTCAGAAAATTCTCGTTTCCTGATATTCCGCATCGTTCTATCACAACAGGCGACCTCTACCGCAATTACCGTGAAGGAGCATTTGGTGAACCCGGCGAATCACACCGCCCTTTATTGCATCAGGCAGAAATGTTTCCGCCGCAGGCGGGCGTAGGGTATGCTTTGCCGACAGGCGGGTTACAGGAAGGAGATGAGGTGCTTTCTTCCATTCTGCTTGCTCCTCTCTATGATGACGACGAGGTTCCAAACCCGAAAAATTCCGAGCCAAAAATCTGGCAATTGCATAACAAGTACCTGATCTGCCAGATCAAGACCGGTCTGATGATTATTGATCAGCATGTGGCCCATGAACGGGTGCTCTATGAGCGTGCCGTTGATGTCATGAACCAGAACGTTCCAAACTCCCAGCAGTTGCTCTTTCCCCAGAAGGTGGAGTTCCGTCCGTGGGAGTATGAAATCTTTGAGGAGATCCGTGAAGATCTCTACCGGCTTGGTTTTAATTTGAGGCTCTTTGGCAATAAAACCATCATGATTGAGGGGGTTCCCCAGGATGTCAAACCGGGCACCGAAGTGACGATTTTGCAGGATATGATTGCCGAATATCAGGATAACGCATCAAAACTCAAGCTTGAAAAGCGTGACAACCTTGCAAAGTCCTACTCATGCCGTAATGCCATCATGGCGGGCCAGAAGCTCTCACTTGAAGAGATGCGCTCACTCATCGACAATCTTTTTGCTACCCGTGAACCCTACTCTTGCCCGCATGGAAGACCGGTCATTATCAAGCTTTCACTTGACCAGCTCGACAAGATGTTTGGAAGAAAGTAAGAGAGAGGTGGTTGCATGTTTGCTTAAAAGTCGTAAATTCACCACCATGCCCTTGTAGCTCAGTGGATAGAGCAACAGTTTCCTAAACTGTAGGTCGGCGGTTCGAGTCTGCCCGAGGGCACTTTTCTTTAAGCTGCCTCTGTTTCACCAGCACTTCTCGTTTTAATGTATTCGCAGGTAAAGCTGTCAGCCATGAGTATGAAGCGTTTCAGAACTCTTTTCGCCATTCTGTTGCTGCTGTTTGTTGCCGATATAGCACGCTACCTTGTTTATCCCGATGTGGGGCGGCTTGTGGAAGAAAATCCCGCAAAAACGGCTTTTATGGAGTCGCGTGAAGCCCAGTGGCAACGTGAAGGACTCAACGATAAAAAAATCCAGCAGAAATGGGTGCCGCTGAACAAGGTCTCCCAGAATCTAATCAAGGCTGTTCTGATTGGTGAGGACGACAAGTTCTGGCATCATGAGGGGTTTGATTATCAGGCGATTGAGCGGGCGATAGAGAAAAATATTATGGCGAAGAAATTCAAGATGGGTGGCAGTACCATCAGCCAGCAGCTCGCCAAAAATCTTTACCTTTCGCCCTCCAAAAACCCGGTACGTAAAATCAAGGAGGCCATTCTTACCTGGAGACTTGAAAAAACGCTCTCCAAACGCCGGATTCTGGAACTCTACGTCAATGTTGCCGAATGGGGTGATGGTATTTTCGGTATTGGCGAGGCTGCCCGCCATTACTACGGTGTCAGCGCGGCCAGCCTGACTGCACGACAGGCATCAAAACTCGCAGCGATTCTTCCCAATCCGATTCTCTACTCCCCAACGGGTTCATCACGGTATGTACACAATCGCTCCAATATCATCTATGCCATCATGCGAAAGAGGGGAATTGTCGTGCCTGATTACAGGGAGGTGATGGCCCTTACGCCTGATAGCACAGCAGTTGTTGATTCGGTTCTGATCGGTGTTCCTGAGTATCTGCTTAAGCAGTCAGCCTCATCAGACAGCAGTGCCAGCAAGATTTCAGAAGGTGATGGTTCTTTTCCAGAGGGGAACGGAGATGAAACAATGCCTGAAAAAACGTCCGGGAGTGGAAGCAAAGGTGCACCCTGATCGGATGGTGATCATGAGCGCACCGCACTGCGTCATCCGGCTTTTTGCAGAAGGGTATTAACCACCCATAACGGGCGCTTACTCCAGTTCAAACAGCGTCTTGTCAACACCGCAGACAGGGCAGACCCAGTCATCGGGAATCTCTTCGAAGGGAGTTCCCGGCGCTATACCGCCGTCAGGATCGCCGACTTCGGGATCATAAACATATCCGCACGGTACACATATCCACTTTTTCATTGCTGATTTTCCGTTTTAAATTAAGAAGGTATAAAGCAGTGCTCCGCATGAGCAAAAAGTTGCCCTGATGAACATAACAAAGCGAGAGGGCCTGTTAAAAGTTCATTGGCAGATTTTATTAACAGATGAGAGATAGACCAGCATGGCACCATCACCATATTCGAAATTTGATAGTTGTGAGTTGATTCTTCGGGATGAACTGGCAATTGACCGGACAATTCTCGCAAATGAGAGAACCCTGCTTGCCTACTTGCGCTCAGGAGTTTCATTGGTCATAGCAGGAGTCTCCATGATGCACTTCTCCCAGGAGGGCTGGTTTCAGGCGGTCGGAGTTGCATGCATACCGGTCGGTGTGGTCACCGGCATTTTCGGTGTTGCCCGATACCGTATCATAAACCGCTCCATTTCCGCTGTCAGGAGGCAGTTGCCAAAGCGCAAAGACTAATACCATCCCCTTAGCTTCATGGCTTCGGCTACGCGTTGTACGGCCACAATGTATGCTGCCATACGGTTATGCACATTGCGAGTTTGGGCGGTTTGCTGCATACTATAGAACGCGGTTTTTATCTTTTTTTCAAGCCGCCGATGCACCTCCTCCTCTTCCCAGTAGTATCCACTGGCGTTCTGCACCATCTCAAAGTATGAAACCGTTACCCCTCCGGCGTTGCAGAGCAGGTCGGGGATGAGGGTGATCCCGTTCGTATACAGTATGGCGTCTGCCTCAGGGGTGGTTGCTCCGTTGGCCAGTTCAGCGATAATTTTGGCCTTGATTTTCTGTGCGTTACGTTCAGTGATAACCTCTTCAAGGGCAGACGGAAAAAGGACGTCAACGTCCAGTTCAAGCAGCGCTTCATTGGAGAGCGCCTCTGCTTCAGGAAAACCGGTGACAGAGCCGGTCTGTTTTTTATGGGCCATGACATGTTCATAGGCTAACCCATCGGGGTTGTAGATGCCACCTTTTGAGTCCGAAACGGAGACAACTTTCATGCCGAGCAGCTCAGCTCCAAGCTTGTGGGCAAATGAACCGGCGTTGCCATATCCCTGGATTGCAGCGGTTGATCCTTTACTCTTGAGGCCAATGGCTGCAGCAGCCTCCCGCACACAGATTATTCCTCCTCGTGCCGTGGCGTCACCTCTTCCTGCAGAACCGCCAAGCGCAAGAGGTTTTCCGGTGATGACGCCAAATTCGTTCTGTCCCTGCATTATGGAATATTCATCCAGCATCCATGCCATGACCTGGGGAGAGGTGTACATGTCAGGGGCCGGAATATCTTTTTTTGGGCCGAGGAAACTTCCAAGCTGTCGGATATAGGCGCGTGAGAGCCGTTCCAGTTCGCCGGCCGACATGTTTTTCGGATTGCAGATGATCCCTCCTTTGCCGCCGCCGAGAGGAATATCCATAAGAGCGGTTTTCCAGGTCATCCATGCGGCCAGTGCTCTTACCGTATCGATTGTTTCATCAGGATGAAAACGGATTCCACCCTTGTTTGGGCCACGGGCATCGTTATGCTGTACCCGGAAGCCGTGAAAGATTTGTGTGGTGCCGTTGTCCATTTTTACCGGCAGGGTGACATGGAGTTCCCGTAAAGGCCAGCGGAGAAGCTCATGAGCCGCAGGGTCAAGTTCCATGAGAGCAGCGGCTTCATCCAGTTGGCGTTGCGCTGTTTTGAATGGATTCTCTCTTGAGTGTGGATCGCTCTCTTTTGTTGGATTCATGGCACATCTCCTTTTATCGTTTGCATGAAAGGCGCAGAGATACATTGACGGCTTTTTACTGGATGCATCCGGCAGATGAAAAAGAGCCTTTGCTTTTTTCAGTCAATGGTAAAGCTGCCCTCATAGATGATTTTTGCCGGTCCGGCAAGAAAAAGATCCTGCATATCTTCACTGAACTCGACTTGCAGGGTGTCACCGCTTTTTACCGTAATTTGAACGATGGTTGAGCTGATTTTACCGAGACGATAACTCATTATGGCAGAGGCGACTGCGCCTGTACCACAGGCAAGGGTTTCCTCTTCGACCCCCCGTTCAAAGGTACGGAGAGCCAGAGAGTGCGGGGAGGTGATTTCAATAAAGTTGACATTGGTGCCTCCCGGAAAGATGTCGGTTCTGTGGCGGATGCTCTTCCCGGCCTCGTTCACATTGATGGCATCAAGATTGGATGTATAAATAATGGCATGGGGAGAGCCGGTATTGACCGCGTAACAACACTCTCCTTCGATTTCCAGGTTGTCTCTGAATCCTTCCGGAGGAAGCATTTTCAGCTTGACACTTTCCGGCCCGATAACCCAGCCGTCGTAGCGGTTGCCGTTGGCTTCAAAGGTATAAGCATTGCCGGAAGCCGCAGGAATCCCGATGGTGGATGCGAAATAGACAGCACACCTGCCTCCGTTACCGCACATTGAGCCAGGAAAACCATCGGCATTATGGTATTTCATGCTGAACGAATATTCTGCGGATGTTTCGATGAGGATCAGCCCATCCGCCCCGATCCCTGTTCTTCTGGTGCAAAGTTTTTGTATCTGCAACGGGGAAAGCTGGATGGAACGGCTCCTGTTGTCGATGACAATAAAGTCATTGCCTGCCCCGGAGAGTTTAGTGAACGTGATCATTATGCAGTTTAACGTGTTCAGGATTGAAGGGTTCCCGGTCGTTGCAACTTGTTGGCTTAAGGTGTCAATCAAGGGTTACAACAAGCGCTTTCATACTGTAGAATAGAACAATAGCGCACCAATGCGGATGTAAAATAATTTATTATTAAATATTTTTTCTTATTTTATTCACTGTTGTGTGGAGTGGTTTGTCCGGAAAATATCTGACTTAAACTGATTTTTTAATTGTTTTTTTTATAGATTTTAAGCTCAAGGGTCATCTCTTGTTGCGTTTTGATCTTCGAAAAAGCTTACAGTGCCATGTGCGTTTTTTGCTCGGAGGGTTTTACTGGATTATTTTATAGCAAGTTATAGCGCAACAGTTTTCTTTTTGGTTTCTTCAACCTGAATTATGTCCAAAAAAAAGGAGAGAATACGATGGCTGAACAAGTGAATCCGGCAGGAGTAAAGCCAAAGGGCACTGTCCCACCACCCAAGGGGAATGCTCCTTCCCCCAAGGGAAACGGTGCCTCGGGTGCTCCGTCTGTTATCAAGGAGCAGGATGCCTCCAAAATGAGACGGTTTCTTTTCCAGCGAACAGAGACCCGCTCAACGAAGTGGTTCCAGATTTTTGATACCGACAAGATTGATGATGAGCAGGTCGTCGGTGCTCACCTTGCGTTGCTTGGTGTGCTGGGCTTTCTTATGGCGATCTACTATATCTCCGGAATTCAGGTCTTTCCGTGGGGTGCGCCCGGTTTTCATGACAACTGGTTTTATTTGACCATCAAGCCAAGAATGGTCTCTCTCGGTATTGATACCTACAGTACGAAAACAGAAGATATCGAGCTTGCCGCTACAAAACTTCTCGAATGGGCACTCTTTCATTTTGTTTCAGGTTCAGTTCTTATGTTTGGCGGATGGCGTCACTGGACACACAATCTCACCAATCCGTTTACTGGTCGTACCGGTAATTTCCGTGACTTCAGGTTCCTCGGCAAGTTCGGTGATGTTGTTTTCAGCGGAATGAGCGCAAAAAGCTACCGTGAGGCACTTGGACCTCACGCAGTCTATATGTCGCTGCTTTTTCTTGGCTGGGGTCTCTTGATGTGGTTTTTGCTCGGTTTTGAGCCGTATCCCGATTTCCAGAAGATCAACGCCGAGACATTCATGTCGTTTGTCTTTGCTGTTATTTTCTTTTCCATGGGTATTTACTGGTGGAACAATCCTCCGAATGCAGCCACTCATCTGAACGATGACATGAAAGCGGCATTTTCGGTACACCTCACAGCAATGGGTTACATCAGCATTGCGTGTGGCTGTATTGCTTTCGTTGCATTCCAGCAGCCATCATTTGCCGCCTATTACAAGGAGCTCGACAATCTGGTTTTTTATCTTTACGGCGAGCCTTTCAACAGGGTCAGCTATAATTTTGTGCAGGAGGGTGGCAGGATTATCTCCGGTACAAAAGAGTTTGCCGACTTTGAGGCTTTTGCCATTATGCCGAAGAACGGTTCCACATTTGGTATGGCAAGGACGGTCATCAACCTTATTACCTTCAACCACATCATCTGCGGCGTTCTCTATGTTTTTGCCGGAGTCTACCATGGTGGTCAGTACCTCCTCAAAATCCAGCTCAACGGCCTTTACAGCCAGATCAAGTCAGTCTTTATTACCAAAGGACGTGATCAGGAAGTCCAGGTCAAGATTCTGGGTTCTGTCATGGCGCTCTGCTTTGCAACCATGCTTTCAGTTTATGCGGTAATCTGCTGGAATACCATTTGTGAGCTGAATCTTTTTGGCACGAACATCCTGATGTCGTTCTACTGGCTGAAACCGCTTCCGATTTTCCAGTGGATGTTCCGCGATCCGAGTATCAATGACTGGGTCATGGTGCATGTTATTGTTGCGGGTTCGCTCTTCTCCTTGATCGCGTTGGTGCGTATTGCATTCTTTTCGCATACCTCACCGTTATGGGATGATCTTGGCCTCAAGAAAAACTCGTACTCCTTCCCTTGCCTCGGGCCTGTTTACGGTGGTACCTGTGGTGTTTCGATCCAGGATCAGCTCTGGTTTGCCATGTTGTGGGGAATCAAGGGTCTTTCTGCTGTTGCCTGGTATATCGATGGTGCATGGATTGCTTCGATGATGTATGGTGTTCCGGCTGCCGATGCAAAAGCCTGGGATTCCGTTGCCGGACTTCATCATCACTATACGTCGGGAATTTTCTACTATTTCTGGACAGAGACCGTGAATATTTTTTCAAGTTCGCATCTGTCAACCATTCTGATGATTGGTCATCTTACCTGGTTTATCAGCTTTGCTGTATGGTTTGAAGATCGCGGTTCACGTCTTGAAGGTGCCGATATCCAGACAAGAACAGTTCGCTGGCTTGGGAAGAAGTTCCTGAATCGCGATGTTGCCTTCCGCTTCCCGGTGCTGACAATATCGGACTCGAAGATGGCTGGTACGTTCCTTTACTTTGGCGGTGTTTTCATGCTGGTCTTCCTTTTTATCGGCAACGGGTTCTATCAAACGGATTCTCCCTTGCCGCCACAGGTTGCTGATGCGGCCGTTTCAGGGCAGGTTATGCTGACACAGGTTGTAGACTATCTGATGAAGCTGATTGCTTGATTTCTCTTCATTGCCGAAAAGGTGGTAACATCTTTTCGGCAATGATTTTTTCTTGTAAAGTTTATCCTGTAATTAAAGAGGAGGGTTTTTATGGCCGATCCTGTACAAAAGCCAGATATATCGTCAGCACCTGCCGCAAAGGGTCAGCCTGCCGTACCAAAAGCCTCTGCTCCGGCAGCAAAGCAGGCAGTTGCAAAATCAGAGGGGGTTCCCCAGAAGCAGAATGGCAAGCTTAGGATGGAACCGCTCAATGTCAATCTCGGAAGAAGCGGTTTGCCGCAGGAATCAGCTTTTCCTGTGAAGAAAGAAGCCGCAAAACCAGCTCCAGGTGCAAAACCGGCACCGGTTCCAAAGCCGGCAGCAGGAGCGAAGTCCGCACCAGAAGCAAAACCGGCAGCAGGAGCGAAACCGGCAGCGGGAGCGAAACCGGCGGCAGGCGCAAAACCAGCAGCAGGAGCAAAACCGGCAGCAGGTGCGAAACCAGCAGCGGGAGCAAAACCGGCGGCAGGCGCAAAGCCAGCAGCAGGAGCGAAACCGGAAGCAGGCGCAAAGCCAGCCGCACCGGTCGCAAAAGTGGCTCCTGCAGCAAAAGCGGCACCGGCAGAAGCTGCCGCTCAGCCTGTTTTGAAAAAAGCGGCACCGAGAGCGAAATCACACTATTTTATTATTGAAAACCTCTGTGTCGGTTGTGGACTCTGTCTTGACAAGTGTCCGCCGAAAGTGAAGGCCATTGGCTACAAATTTTATGGTGACGTTCAGGAGGGTGGCTTCAGGGCTTATATTGATCAGGATGCCTGTATTTCCTGTTCAGCCTGTTTTTCTTCAGATGAATGTCCTGCAGGAGCACTTATCGAAGTACTTCCTGATGGTGAAGTGCTTGATTTTACCTTTACTCCACCCGAAAGACTTGATTTTGATCTGAGGTTTTTGCACCGGTTTCATCGCGAAGTGCGCTAAGAGCTGTCTGGTTTTGTGATTTGTTTTATAAAAGCATTGCCTCCCCGGAAGCAATGCTTTTTTTTTGAAGATGATGAACGCTTATGTCGTTACAAAATAACGTTGCACCGCACAATCCATCTCTGCCACTCTGTGATGAAGCCGAGACAACAAGCCATACCCTTGTCATCATACCAACGTTCAATGAGGCAGACAATATTGGCAAATTGATCGCTGACCTCAGAGAGCTTTATCCACTTACGGTTGATATTCTTGTCATTGATGATAACTCTCCTGACGGAACTGCCGGGATTGTTCGTTCCATGCAACTGACGATGCGAGGGATTCATCTGATGATGCGGGAGCGAAAGCTGGGGCTTGGTACTGCATACATTACCGGCTTTCTGTTTGCACTGCAAAAGGGTTATCGCTATATCGTCGAGATGGATGCCGATTTTTCGCATGATCCTGCAATGGTAGCGCGTTTTTTCGATGTCATGAGTGACGCTGATCTGGTTATCGGGTCGCGTTACATGAACAATACGGTTAATGTTGTTAACTGGCCGCTTGGCAGGCTGATTCTTTCCAAACTGGCAAGCATCTATACGCGTTTTGTTACCGGCTTGCCTGTGGCCGATCCGACAAGCGGCTTTAAATGTTTCAATGCAGAGGTATTGCGCGCACTCGATCTTGAAAGAATCAACTCGCAGGGATATTCATTTCAGATTGAGATGAATTTCAGAGTGTGGAAACAAGGGTTTATCATCAAGGAAATTCCCATTGTTTTTGTCGACCGGACGGTTGGCAAGTCGAAAATGACCCATCAGAATATTCGTGAGGCGGTCTGGATGGTGTGGTGGCTTAAAATAAAATCGGTTATCGGTCTCCTGTAGGGGCAACCCCCGTGGTTGTCTTTACCGCCAACTGCGGGTCATAAAATACAAAGCCCCCTGACATCCGGGGCTTTGTATCTTCAGGGTGTTTTATGATTTCTTTGCAGCAATGATCTGCTGGGCGATATCGGGGGGGGCCTCCTCGTAATGGCTGAAAGTGTAGGAGTATCGTGCCCGGCTCTGGGTAAGACGTGTCAGTGCGTGATGGAATGTTGTCAGCGAAGCCTGTGGAATGAGCGCATGGATGATCTGCATCCTGACATCGGAATCCATGCCAAGAATTTTCCCCCGTTTGCTTGAAATATCGCCAACGATTTCACCGGTATACTGTTCTGGAGCATAGACATTCAAGGCAAAAACCGGTTCAAGCAGAAAGGGTTTTGCGTGGTCGAAAGCGTTTTTGAATGCCATGCTTGCGGCAATTTTAAAGGCGAATTCGGAGCTGTCGACAGGGTGAAATGAGCCGTCGTAGGCAATGGCTTTGAGATCAACGACTGGATAACCCGCCAGAATACCGTTGGTAATAGCTTCCCTCAGCCCTTTTTCAACAGCAGGGAGATATCTTGTCGGCACAACACCTCCAACAACTTCACTGGCAAATTCAAATCCGGTATCTCTTGCAAGTGGCTCAAGTTTTACCCATACATCGCCATACTGCCCTTTTCCACCAGACTGTTTTTTGTATTTGCCCTGGGCGGATGATGGTATCCGTATGGTTTCCCTGTAAGGAATCTTGATGGGAGAGATCTCAACCTTGACATTGAACTTTGTCTGAAGGCGGTTGATGATGGTATCAAGATGCGTTTCACCAAGGGTTTTCAGGATGGTCTGGTTGAACTCAATATCGTGCTCAATGGTAAAGCTGGGATCTTCTTCATGGAGGTGATGCAGGCCTGCGGAGATTTTTTCCTCATCACCCTGGGTGACGGGCATGATCGCGGTTGCCAGCATGGGCAATGGGAAAATGATCGGGCTGATCCGGCAACTGGTTCCCTTGTCGGCCAGAGTGTCGTTGGTATGTGCATCTTTCAGCTTGACAACCATGCCGATATCTCCGGCAAGCAGTTTGTCTACGGGGCTTTTTTTCTGGCCGATGATGGTGAAGACCTGGCCGAGTTTTTCAAGTTGTCCGGTCTGGACATCAATCAGCTCATGGCCTGTTTCAATGTGGCCTGAATAGACTCTGAGGTAGGAGATTTCACCAACGCGTGGCTCGGACATTGTTTTAAAAATAAAAGCAATGGTTGCTCCGTCAGGGTTGGGTTGAATCAGGCTTCTGGTTTCATCGACCGTGCAGATTGCATGTTCCGGGCCACGTTCAATCGGCGATGGACAGAGGTTGACGATGACGTTCAGCAGTCGCTCTGTTCCGATCATGTGCAATGGTGAGGTGCAGAAAACGGGGAAAAAAGTTCTGGTAACCAGTGCCGATTTGATTCCTGTTCTCAACTCCTCCTCAGTAAGTGTCCCCTCTTCGAAAAAGCGGGTCATGAGTGCCTCGTCGGTCTCGGCAACTGCTTCGACCAGTTGCTGATGGAGTTCCTCGGCGCGCTTCAGATGATGATCGGGAATATCGGAGATGGTCATTCCTCCGGTTTTGTCGGGATTGAATTCAAGCTGCTTCATCAAGAGAACATCAATCAGTGTGTGGTGCCCGAGCCCCTCATCGGCGGGGAACTGAATCGGTGTGACAAGATGGCCGAAATGATCCTGGAGTGCCTGGATGGTGGCGTTGAAGTTGGTTCGGTCGGCATCGAGCTTGGTAAGAATAAAGAGGGTGGGTTTGTAGTACTCTTTGGTATACTCCCATATTGTATCAGTTCCTACTTCAACACCTGAAGCGGTATTGACGGTAATCAGGACGGTATCGGCGACCCGCATTGCCGACTTGACATCTCCGTGAAAATCGAGCAGGCCGGGAGTGTCGATCATATTGATTTTACAGTCATTCCAGAATCCATTAACAATACTGGTATTCAGGCTGTGTTTTCTTTGAATCTCATCGAGCGAGTAGTCGGAGAGGGTGTTCCCCTCGTCAATGGTGCCGAGTCGGTTTATGACGCCCATAGTCAGGGCCAGTGATTCAGCGAGGATGGTCTTGCCGCTTCCGGCATGGCCTGTAATGACAATGTTTCGCAATTGATCCGGTTGTACGGCTTGCATGGCAGGACTCCTTTTTTGACTGATGACGAAATAGCAGGCAGCATTGCTGGTTGGTGCAAAGGCACCTGATTAATAAAATAAACAAAAAAAAGTCTTCTTTGAAGTTACGGGAACAATGAAATGGTTATGAAAAAAAGATATATTTCCCAGTTCCTTCAAAGAAAGTGTGTTTCTTCAGCTCCTTTACGCACGGAAAGTATGTAAAAACCATAAATATATTATTCTATGCCAGTTATCAGTAAAATTCTCGCTCGCCAGATTCTTGATTCAAGGGGAAATCCTACCGTCGAAGTAGATGTTTACACTGAAAGTTCATTCGGGCGTGCGGCCGTACCGAGCGGGGCATCTACTGGTGTTCATGAAGCTGTGGAGCTCAGGGATGGTGATCCGGCTGTCTATCTCGGCAAAGGGGTGCTCAAGGCGGTAGAGCATGTTAATACGGTCATCAATGATGCCCTGACAGGGATGCTTGTTACCGAACAGGAAGAGATCGACCAGGCGTTGCTTGCCCTGGATGGAACTCCGAACAAGTCGAAGCTCGGAGCAAATGCCCTTCTTGGTGTCTCAATGGCTTGCGCAAAGGCTGGGGCAGAGTATTGTGGCCTTCCACTTTACCGCTATATTGGCGGTACGATGGCCAACTCGCTTCCCGTGCCGATGATGAACGTGCTCAATGGTGGAGCCCATGCGGATAACACCGTTGATTTCCAGGAATTCATGATCATGCCTGCCGGGTTTAACTCCTTCTCCGATGCCCTTCGCTGTGGGGCCGAAATTTTTCATGCCCTCAAGGCGCTTCTGAAAAGCAAGGGATTGAGCACCTCTGTCGGTGATGAGGGTGGTTTTGCTCCGAACCTGAGTTCGAACGAAGAGGCAATTGAGCTGGTGATTGAAGCTGTTGGCAAAGCTGGCTACAGAATTGGCTCACCCACCGACAAGGGCGGTCTCGGTGATGCACAGGTGATGATTGCTCTTGATCCTGCAAGTTCGGAGTTCTATGATTCTGCAAAGAAGCGCTATGTGTTCAAGAAATCCTCGAAACGGGAACTCACCTCTCTTGAAATGGCCGAATACTGGGAGACGTGGGCTACCAACTACCCGATTATTTCGATTGAGGATGGAATGGCTGAAGATGACTGGGAAGGGTGGAAGCTGTTGACGGACAAGATCGGTTCAAGGGTGCAGCTTGTAGGCGATGACCTTTTTGTCACCAACAGCAAAAGACTTGCGGAAGGTATTGAGCGGGGAGTGGCCAACTCTATTCTGATCAAGGTTAACCAGATTGGCACCTTGACTGAAACCCTCCAGGCGATTGATCTTGCAAAAATAAATGGCTATACGTCGGTCATCAGCCACCGCAGCGGCGAAACCGAGGACAGCACGATTGCCCAGATTGCTGTAGCAACAAATGCCGGTCAGATCAAGACTGGAAGTCTGTCTCGTTCTGACCGTATGGCGAAGTACAACGAACTGCTCCGTATTGAAGAGGAGCTTGGCGATCAGGCTCGCTACCCCGGAAGAAAGGCGTTCCGGGTATAAAGAACTTTGCAGGGAGCCCGTTGTCAACAAGGGTTCCCTTTGCATTTTTCCTTCCTTGTGACTTCGGCGGCATTAGGAAAATAAAAGCGTTTTGATGCGTGACAAAGATTATCAAAAGAATCTGGGAGTATATCCATTCAAATCCGAAAAAATTTTTTTTCAGGATCGCATTTGCCTTGTTTGTTTTTTCGATGCTTTTTGACGATTACGGTATCGTAAAACGGTTCCGCATGGAAGCTGAGCACGAAATGCTTCTTGAACGGCAGAAGGTCGAGCAGAAGAGGATTATTGAGAACGAACAGCGCATCAGGTATGCTCTTGAGCCTGATAGTATAGAAAAGGCTGCAAGGGAGAGATACAATTTCCGAAAGCCTGGAGAAACGCTTTTTATCATCAGAGAGAAATAATTATTCCTGTAACAGCTCAATGAGTTCAATGTACCAGTACCGTCGTCGATTAACCCGTGAAGTAGTTTTTGGAAATATTGCATTGGGAGGATACCAGCCGATAAGGGTGGAATCCATGACCAATACGCATACGATGGATACTGCGGCAACTGTTGGACAGTGCAGACGGCTTTATGATGCCGGTTGTGAAATCATTCGGCTTACTGTACCGACCGAGAAGGATGCTGAAAATCTTCGCCATATCAGAGAGCAGCTCCGTCGGGATCGAATTGATATTCCGCTTGTTGCTGATATCCATTTTTCTGCCCGTGCAGCCCTCAAGGCTGTTGAATTTGTTGAAAACATCCGCATCAATCCGGGCAATTATGCCACCAGCCAGAAGTTTACCAACAATGAGTATTCAGAAGATGATTATCTGAAAGAGATTGAGCGTGTTCGGCTCGAATTTGCTCCTTTGGTTGAGAAGGCACGCCAATATGGGGTTTCCATGAGAATTGGGACGAACCACGGCTCTTTGTCTGACCGCGTAGTCAGTCGCTACGGGAATTCGCCGGAAGGTATGGTTGAGGCTGCGCTTGAGTTTGCCAGAATGAGTGAGGATATGGGATATTACGAGACTCTTTTTTCAATGAAGTCCTCCAATGTGCGGGTGATGATCCAGGCATATCGGCTGCTTGCCCAAAAGGCTGATGCGGAGCTTCGGTATGCTTATCCGCTTCATCTCGGGGTAACCGAGGCTGGAGATGGCGATGAGGGGCGTGTTAAATCGGCTATGGGTATCGGTGCGCTTCTGGAAGATGGTCTTGGTGATACAATCAGGGTTTCCCTGACTGAGGATCCCGTTAATGAGGTCGCTGTCGGTTTTGCGCTTGTCAAAAAGTATAACGACTTTCATCTTGTCAAAGGTGATAAAGGAGCTCTTCCGCTGAAACACGTGATTGAAAGTCGCAACAGGAAGTCACAGGAGACTCAGCTTTCATCTCAGGAACTGCCGCCTTTCAATCCATTCTGTTACCAGCGCAGAACCGCCTCCGGTATTCTCCTTGCAGGCATGGTGGTTGGTGGAGACAATCTGCCGAGAGTTGAAACTGAAGTACACGCTCAACTTTCGGAGAGTCATGCAGTTTTTGAAGAGGTCATGCAGAGGCTTGCTCCAGAAAAGCCTCAGGACTCCATCCGTTCGGAGTTTGTTTCTGTTCGTGTCAACAGTGACGAAGAGCTTGATGCGCTTGACGCCCTTCTTGGCAAACTTGGTGACGCGGGTCGCTTTGTTGTTGCCTCTACAGGAGATGCAGCGCTCTTTGCCCGATTGCTTGACAAGGTCTCAAAAGCAAGATTTGATATTGTTGAGGGTGAGCGGCTTGGAGAGGAGTTTTTACAGCTTCTTGGTGGTGAAGGCCATGCCGTTGTCGAGTTATGCTTTATCCATAATGGTGCAGGAAACTGTGTCCCGGCAGAGGTGCTTGCCCATTTTGCAAAAAAGAGTCGCAGCCGGGGTGTGCAGCAACTCTTTTTTTCAGTCATCTCAAAAGAGCCTGTTTTTGTCTATCGCAGGCTGGTACAGCTCTTCAACGCCCATGCTCTCGACTATCCTGTTGTTGTCCGTTTCAAAAACGAGGCTTCTGACCGCCTGGAAACGTTGATTGAAAGTTCCGTGCAGGCAGGAACACTCTTTTGCGACGGTATCGGCGACATGCTCGCCTTTCATACCAGCCTCTCTCTGGATGACGAGCTTCATCTGGCATTCAATATTCTTCAGGGTGCAAGGGTCAGAATGTCAAAAACGGAATTTATCTCTTGTCCTGGCTGTGGCCGAACCTATTTTGAGTTGGAAAAGGCCACTGCAGCCATCAAGCAGAGAACGGTTCATCTGAAAGGGCTGAAGATTGGCATTATGGGTTGCATCGTTAATGGTCCTGGTGAGATGGCCGATGCTGATTTTGGTTATGTTGGTGCTGGAAAAAATCGTATCAGTCTCTATGTTGGAAGGGAGTGCGTCGAGGAAAATATTTTGGAAGAGGATGCCGTAGACCGGCTCATCAATCTTATCAAAGAGCGGGGTAAATGGGTTGATCCTCCATGTTGTTTACCCTGATAACAGGGGCCTCCATGGGGATTGGTGAAGCATTTGCCCGTGAATTTGCCCGCAGAGGCCATAACCTTGTGCTTGTTGCCCGTTCGGGTGACCGCATGCAGACTCTTGCTGAAGAGTTTCGGCGGCAGAGAGGTGTTGAGGTGAAGGTGTGTGTCGAGGATCTGTGTGATGCACAAAGCCCTGCCCGGATTTATGAGTTCTGCCGAAGGCAGCGTGCTGATATTGATATGCTTGTCAATTGTGCGGGACTATCCCGTGCAGGTGATTTCGATGATATTCCGCTTGAAAAGCTTGAGCAGGTCATGATGGTCAATATGATGGCAATGGCCCGTCTTACCCGGCTTTTTTTACCTGATATGGTTGCAAGGAGAGGGGGGAGCATTATCAATGTAGCCTCTCTTGGTGCTCTTCAGGGTGTTTCTGGTCTCGGACTCTATTCGGCAACAAAGGCATTTGTTGTAACGCTCAGCGAGGCGCTTTACGGGGAGCTGAAAGGCAAGGGTATAAAGGTTATAGCGGTCTGTCCCGGCTTTATCAATACCGGCTTTTTTGAACGTGCAGGCCATAACAGGGCAAATCTCCGTCTGCCGATGTCGGAAACCGGCGTGGTCGTCAAAGCCGCAATCAAGGGGTTAAAGAAAAACAGTGTAAGGGTATTTCCCACCCTGATTGACCGTGTTCTCGTATTTTCACAAAGACTGGTTTCGAGAAAAATCGTGATATGGCTCGCAGGTTTTATTGCAGCCGTGAAAGATCGTTGACAAATTAATTCTTTTTTCTTTGTATATCCGAAACCAGTCATTATATTACCAGCCCTGTTTTTTGAGTGAGCGCTGGTGTAGCTCAATTGGTAGAGCAGCTGATTTGTAATCAGCAGGTTGCGGGTTCGAGTCCCATCACCAGCTCTGGATGTTATGGGTAGGTAGCGAAGTGGTTAAACGCAACAGACTGTAAATCTGTCGACTCTGTCTTCGGAGGTTCGAATCCTCCCCTACCCACTGCCTTTCTTTCGCGTGTCAGGCTGATGTAGCTCAGTCGGTAGAGCACTTCCTTGGTAAGGAAGAGGTCATCGGTTCGAATCCGATCATCAGCTCAGGGTGTTGGGGTATTGCCAGTATACGTCAGTAGCTTAATTGGTAGAGCAGCGGTCTCCAAAACCGCAGGTTGGGGGTTCGATTCCCTCCTGACGTGCACGCAGAAAGAATTTTCACTGTAGTTTATTTTGCACTTGTATTCATGACAAAATATATCGGCAAGGCAGGTCAGTATTATCGTGATGTCATCAGTGAGATGCGTAAGGTTATCTGGCCGAGTAAAGAGGAAATCAAGGACTTGACCATTGTTGTGCTGACGGTTTCGGGTATTCTTGCCTTGTTTACCTTTATTGTCGACTGGGTGATAAATTTCGTTATGGGAAAGTTATTGTAAGCAAAAGTGTTAAGGTTGAATTGATGAGCGCAAGAAAAAAGGATATTGAAGATCAGGGTGTTCCTGTTGCACGCTGGTATGCACTCAGGATTTATTCTGGCCATGAGCGCAAGGTTAAAGAGGGCATTGAGGCTGATGTTCTTCGTTGTGGCCTTGGCGACAAGATATTGCAGATTTATGTTCCCTATGAGCGCTTTGTTGAAGTCAAGAATGGCAAGAAGAGAAGCTTAACGAAAAACGCTTTTCCGGGTTACGTGCTTATCGAGGCGGTACTTGACAAGCAGACAAGGAATTTGATCCTTGATATCCCTTCTGTTATGGGCTTTCTTGGTGTTGATGATGTCCCTACCCCGTTGAGGCCTGAAGAGGTCGAGAAAATTCTTGAGCCGGAGAATACCATTGAACACCGTTCTGTTTTTGAAGCGCCATTCAAGATCGGCGATTCAGTCAAGGTGATTGATGGGCCGTTCAGTTCGCTGACTGGTGTTGTTCATGAAGTGTGCCTCGAAAGAATGAAGGTTAAGGTTATGATAAGTTTCTTCGGTCGCAGTACGCCGACAGAACTTGATTTTTCACAGGTTAAGTCAGTTTCCCAATAATAGGTGCTTAAGTAACTTAAGCTTCTGAATAGAGATAGTTTATGGCAAAAAAGGTACTCGGTTTTATCAAGCTTCAGATTCCTGCTGGTGCAGCGAACCCTGCTCCTCCTGTCGGTCCTGCACTTGGACAGAAGGGTGTCAATATCATGGAGTTTTGCAAGCAGTTCAATGCAAAAACCCAATCTGAAGCAGGGATGATTATCCCTGTAGTGATTACAGTATACTCTGACAAGTCATTCACGTTTATTACCAAAACCCCTCCGGCAGCAGTTCTTCTTCTTAAAGAGGCTGGTCTGAAGAAAGGTTCAGGTGAGCCAAACCGCAATAAGGTTGGAACCGTTTCCCGTGATCAGGTTCGTAAAATAGCTGAGCTGAAGAGGCCTGATCTTAATGCTTTCGACGCCAGGGGAGCTGAAGAGATGATTATGGGTACGGCAAGAAGTATGGGAATTGTTATTCAGGATTAATAAATAGTTTTTTGTGTTTCGGGCTGTGGGAGGCTGAAAAGCCGCTTTTTTAACCACTTTTACAAGAAAAAATAATGGCTGGGAAAAAATACAGGGACGCAGCATCGAAGATCGAGCGCTTTCGTGAGTACGATCTGGTGGATGCTGTAGAGAAGGTAAGGGAGATTACCGAGGTTAAATTTGATGCGACGGTTGATATTGCCGTAAAGCTTGGTGTTGATCCTCGACATGCTGATCAGGTTGTCCGCGGGACGGTGATGCTGCCTCATGGTACAGGCAAGACTGTTTCTGTGCTGGTTGTCTGCAAGGAGGCCAAGGCTGAAGAAGCAAGGGCTGCTGGAGCTGACATGGTTGGTTTTGAAGAGTATATCGAAAAAATCCAGGAGGGTTGGACTGGTGTTGATGTCATTATTGCAACTCCTGATGTCATGGGTCAACTGGGTAAGGTTGCCAAGATTCTTGGACCTCGCGGTTTGATGCCTAATCCAAAGTCAGGAACAGTGACGATGGACGTGGCCAAGGCGGTCAAAGAGGTCAAGGCCGGTAAAATCGAGTTCAGAGTTGATAAAGCAGGAAATGTTCATGCACCTGTCGGCAAGGTTTCGTTTCAGCCTGATCAACTGGTTGCCAATATTGCCAGCTTCCTTAAGGAGGTTGTTCGTCTGAAGCCATCGGCAGCCAAGGGTCAGTATGTGCAGGGTATTGCGCTTTCGAGCACGATGTCTCCGAGCGTGAAGGTTAAAATGGAAAAATTTGTCGCCTAATAAAAACGGTTTATACGATGAAGCGAGATAAAAAAGAGGAGATCGTTCAGGAAGTTGCTGAAAAGATCAACAGGTCACAGGGTATATATTTGACTGAGTTTCAGGGGTTGAGCGTTGCCAAAATGTCAGAGCTTCGCCGTGAGTTCCGCAAAGTGGGTGTTGATTACCGTGTTGTCAAAAACACGCTCATTAAACAGGCACTGAAGGATTTGGCTGGTGCGGACAGGCTTGCTCCGGGTCTTAAAGGCACGACTGCGGTGGCATTTGGATTTGATGACCCGACAGCTCCGGCAAAGGTTATCAGGAAGTTCAGTAAAACCAATGACGCATTGAAGTTCAAGATGGCTTCGATTGATGGCGTGGTTTTCGGCCCGGATACACTTGCGCTTCTTTCAGAGATGCTCACCAAGACAGAAAATATCGGACGTGCTGCCGGTTTGATCAATGGTGTGGTCAGTTCTGTTCCTATGGTTGTCAATGCGGTTATGAGAAACCTGGTCTGTGCCCTTGATCAGATTGCCAGGCAGAAGCAATAAATTATACAAAACTATTACGCACTCGCAGAATTATTATACATTTTAAATTAAAACAAGAGAGGGGAATAATGTCTATCGAAACACTTGTAGAGGAAATTGGTAAATTAACTCTTACAGAAGCTTCAGAGTTGGTGAAGGCACTGGAAGAGAAGTTTGGTGTCAGCGCTGCGCCGGTTGCAGTTGCTGGTGTTGCTGCTGCTGCTGCTGGTGAGGTTGTGGTGGTGGAAGAGCAGACTGAGTTTGACGTTGTCTTGACTGCCGCAGGCGAAAGCAAGATCAACGTGATCAAGGCTGTTCGTGCTATCACTGGCCTTGGTCTGAAGGAGGCAAAGGATCTTGTCGATGGCGCTCCAAAAACAGTGAAAGAGGCCATTTCCAAGGACGAAGCAGAAAAGATTGCCAAAGAGCTGAAGGACGCAGGTGCATCAGTAGAGGTGAAGTGATCTTTGAAAAGAAGTCATTACTACAGCAAGCTCCGTTTCTATATGAGACGGAGCTTTGTCTGTTTGTATAAGAACAGTTGTGAATGGTAGTTTCTGTGATGATACGATTAAGGTTAAGCCGCCCGTTTCTTTCGCCCGGCCAGGTTTCTGTGGATATTTGTGATGACTTAATCTGTAAGTAATTCATGCAATTGATAAAAGTGAGGTGCATGTGAAAGTGGCTGATGCAACAATAACACCCTGTATTGACTTTTCAAAAATCCAGAGTATTATAGAGCCCCCCGACCTGTTAAAAGTCCAGTTAGATTCATTCCATAATTTTATACAGGATAGCGTACCTCTTGCCAAAAGAAAGGACCAGGGGCTTGAGAGGGTTCTGCGCGGAGCATTCCCCATTACCGATACACGGGGGCTTTATCTGCTTGAGTATATTTCATACAGCTTTGATAAACCAAAATATACCATTGAGGATTGTATTGAACGGGGGCTGACCTATGACGTTTCCCTGAAAGTCAAACTCAAGCTCTCTTACAAGGACGAGGCTGATGAGACAGACTGGAAGGAGACCATACAGCAGGAGGTTTACCTTGGCAGGATTCCTTACATGACAAACCGCGGCACCTTTATTGTCAATGGTGCTGAACGGGTTGTGGTCGCCCAGCTTCACCGCTCGCCGGGTGTCGTTTTCAGTGAGGCTGTTCATCCGAACGGCAAGAAGATGTATTCGGCTAAAATTGTTCCGACCAGAGGCTCCTGGATTGAGTTTCAGACCGATATCAACAACCAGATTTTTGTCTATATCGACCAGAAGAAAAATTTTCTGGTCTCTGCGCTTCTGCGTGCCATAGGTTTTGCCAGAGATGAAGATATTCTTGGTCTCTTTGACCTTGTTGAAGAGGTTTCACTGAAATCAAGCAAAAAAGAGCAACTGGTCGGCCAGTATCTGGCTTCCGATATTGTTGACATGCAGACTGGTGAGGTGGTGAGTGCGAGAACGGCGATCACAGAGGATATTTTTGAGCAGATTCTTGCTGCCGGCTACAAAAACGTCAAGGTGATGAAGACTTTTGCCGGTGGTGACAAGGGAGTCGACAAATCCATCATCATCAATACCATTCTCAACGACAGTTCTGCGACAGAGGAAGAGGCGCTTGAGATTGTCTATGAGGAGTTGCGGGCCAATGAAGCACCAGATATTGATGCGGCAAGAAGTTTTCTTGAGAGAACCTTTTTCAACCAGAAAAAATATGATCTCGGTGAGGTTGGCCGCTACAGGATCCGCAAAAAGCTTGGCCAGGAGTTTGAAGACCTGACCACTTATCTTGCTGAAAAGCCTGAGCTGAAAAAGCTTTCTGATACTATTTACGAGAAAATTCTCCAGACCATACAGTCTTTCTCTGATGAGCCGACAGGTGAGGATATTCTGGTGCTTACGCACTATGATATTATTTCTGTCATCTATTACCTGATTAAACTGGTTAACGGTCTTGCCGATGTTGATGATGTCGATCATCTGGCGAACCGCCGGGTGCGCTCGGTCGGTGAGCAACTTGCGGCCCAGTTTGTTATCGGTCTGGCAAGGATGGGAAAAAATGTTCGTGAAAAGCTCAACTCCAGAGATTCGGATAAAATAGCTCCGGCAGATCTTATCAACGCACGCACGGTATCGAGCGTTGTTTCAAGTTTCTTTGCGACAAGTCAGCTTTCCCAGTTCATGGACCAGACCAACCCTCTGGCTGAAATGACAAACAAGAGAAGGGTTTCTGCCCTTGGACCAGGTGGTCTTACCCGGGAACGTGCAGGTTTTGAGGTACGTGACGTTCACTATACACACTATGGCAGGCTTTGCCCGATCGAAACTCCGGAAGGACCCAATATCGGTCTGATCTCATCACTGTCGGTCTATGCGGAAATTAATGACAAAGGGTTTATCCAGACCCCATACCGTGTGGTCGATAAAGGTCAGGTAACCGACACTGTTCTGATGCTTTCGGCTGAAGATGAGGAAAACAAGATTACGGTACCGGTCAGCGTTCCCCTTGATGAGAACAAAAGAATTGCTGTTGAGACGGTTCAGGCAAGAACAAAGGGTGACTATCCGGTTGTGGCGGCTGAGGATGTCAATTTTATGGACGTTTCTCCCGTACAGATTGTCAGCGCTGCTGCGGCACTGATTCCATTCCTTGAGCATGATGACGGTAACCGCGCGCTGATGGGTGCAAACATGCAACGTCAGGCGGTTCCGCTGCTGACCTCCGAAGCTCCCGTGGTTGGTACTGGCATGGAAGCCAAGGTGGCCAGGGATTCCCGTTCGGTTATTGTTGCAGAGGGAGCTGGAGTGCTCGAAGATGTTACGGCGGAATATATCCAGGTACGCTACGATCTTGGTACCGACAATGATGTTCGGCTCTCTATGCTTGATCCTGATGAAGGGTTGAAAACCTATAAGTTGATCAAGTTCAAGCGATCCAACCAGGACACCTGTATTTCACAGAAACCTTTAGTGCATATTGGTCAGCGTGTTGAAAAGGGCTCGGTACTTGCCGATAGCTCATCGACCGATAATGGCGAGCTGGCACTTGGAAAAAATGTACTGGTGGCCTTCATGCCATGGCGTGGATATAACTTCGAAGATGCCATCATTCTCAGTGAACGGCTTGTCTATGACGATGTTTTTACGTCGATCCATATTCACGAATTTGAGGCTAATGTCCGCGATACGAAGCGGGGAGAAGAGCAGTTTACCCGTGATATCTATAATGTCAGTGATGAGGCGCTCAGGAACCTTGATGAGAACGGTATTGTACGAATTGGTGCCGAAGTCAAGGAACGTGATATTCTGGTAGGAAAAATAACGCCAAAAGGCGAGAGCGATCCGACACCGGAAGAAAAACTGCTCAGGGCGATTTTTGGTGACAAATCAAGCGATGTCAAAGATGCATCAATGCACGTACCGGCAGGGATGAAGGGTATTGTCATCAAGACAAAGCTCTTCAGCCGCAAGAAAAAGGTTGGCATGGATGTCAAGGAAAAGCTGGAAGTCGTCGACAGGAAATACGATGCTAAAGAGTATGATCTTCGAAAGCGTTTTGCCAAATGGGTAAAGCAGCTTCTTGGAGGCAAAAGTTCAGCGGGAGTTTACAGCGATAAAGGCAAACAGCTTGTCGTTGAGGGGGCGCTTTTTGATGAGAGCATCCTTGCGAAGTTCAGTTCAATGCCCTTTCTTGAGTCGATTGATTTTTCAAAAGGGGTGACAGATTCCAAAAAAGTCAATGACAATGTGGTTCGCCTTGTCAAAGAGTTCCGTTTCATGCTTAAAGATCTGGCTGATGAGCGGGAAAACGAGAAATATAAAATCAATGTTGGTGATGAACTTCCTCCCGGAATTGAGGAGCTTGCCAAATGTTACATAGCCCAGAAAAGAAAAATTCAGGTAGGCGACAAGATGGCCGGCCGACACGGTAACAAGGGTGTCGTAGGTAAAATTCTGCCGATTGAGGATATGCCGTTCATGGCCGATGGTACCCCGGTAGATATTGTGCTTAACCCGCTTGGTGTGCCGAGCCGCATGAATATTGGTCAGCTTTATGAAACGTCACTCGGCTGGGCGGCCAAAAAGCTGGGCGTAAAATTCAAAACACCTATTTTCAATGGTGCCACCTATCAGGAAGTGCAGCATGAACTTGAACGGGCTGGTCTTCCGGCTCATGGAAAGGTAAGTCTTTTTGATGGACGTACCGGTGAGCGGTTTGATGACGAGGTGACCATAGGTTATATTTACATGCTCAAGCTGAGTCACTTGGTCGATGACAAGATTCATGCTCGTTCCACTGGCCCCTACTCGCTCATCACGCAGCAGCCGCTTGGTGGTAAAGCACAGTTTGGCGGTCAGAGGTTTGGTGAAATGGAGGTCTGGGCTCTTGAAGCCTATGGTGCGGCCAATATCCTGAGGGAGATGTTGACGGTCAAATCAGATGATGTGATAGGGCGTAACAAAACCTATGAGGCTATCGTTAAAGGCCAGAACCTGCCGGAACCCGGAATACCTGAATCCTTCAATGTTCTTGTCAGGGAACTGCAGGGCTTGGGTCTTGAGATACGTATTGACGACAAGGTTCCTTAGTAATGTGTTAATTCGCGTGTACATCATTAACGGACGTTCAAAAGAGTCGTTTTAACCAGGAATATTGACTATGATATTTTCACAGGGAGCATCGCCCTTAAAAGGTGAGTTTTCAAGAATAAAGTTTAGTATTGCATCACCTGAAAGCATTCTTGCCCATTCCAGGGGAGAGGTACTGAAGCCAGAGACAATAAACTACCGCACGTTCAAACCTGAGCGGGACGGTCTGATGTGCGAAAAAATTTTTGGTCCCACAAAGGATTGGGAGTGTTACTGCGGTAAATACAAGCGCGTTCGCTATAAAGGGATTATATGCGACCGTTGCGGTGTAGAGGTTACAACCAAGAATGTCCGCAGGGAGCGTATGGGCCATATTGCCCTTGCTGTTCCTGTGGTGCATACCTGGTTTTTCCGTTCAGTTCCAAGCAAGATCGGCGCATTACTTGACCTTTCAACCAAGGAACTCGAGCGTATCATCTATTATGAAGTCTATGTTGTCATCAACCCCGGTGAACCTGGTGAAAAACAGGGGATCAAGAAGCTTGACCGTTTGACTGAAGAGCAGTATTTCCAGATTATCACGGAGTATGAGGATAATCAGGATCTTGAGGATTCAGATTCGGACAAGTTTGTTGCTAAAATGGGCGGTGAAGCCATTCACATGCTGCTCAAGAATATTGATCTTGATGCATCCGCGATACACTTGCGCAAGGTGCTCAAAGAGAGCAACTCGGAACAGAAAAGAGCCGATGCGCTGAAACGGCTTAAGGTCGTAGAAGCCTTCAGAAAGAGTTATGAGCCACACAAGAAAACCCGGAAAAAGCCCCAGGGGCTCTTTCCGGAGGATGAGCTTCCGGAGCCCTATGTCTATGAAGGCAACAAGCCGGAATATATGGTGATGGAAGTTGTGCCGGTTATTCCACCGGAACTTCGTCCGCTTGTGCCTCTTGAAGGTGGCCGGTTTGCCACCTCGGATCTCAATGATCTCTACCGCAGGGTGATCATCCGTAACAACCGGCTGAAAAAGCTGATTGATATTCGCGCCCCGGAGGTCATTCTGAGAAACGAGAAAAGAATGCTTCAGGAGGCGGTTGACGCCCTGTTCGATAACTCACGCAAGGCCAACGCGGTCAAGACCGGTGAGTCCAACAGACCACTTAAATCGCTTTCTGATGCGCTGAAAGGCAAACAGGGACGATTCCGTCAGAACCTGCTGGGCAAGAGGGTCGATTACTCTGGCCGTTCGGTTATTGTGGTTGGTCCGGAATTGAAGCTGCATGAGTGTGGTCTGCCGAAAAGCATGGCTATTGAGCTCTTTCAGCCCTTTGTTATCCGCCGTCTTGTTGATCGTGGTATAGCAAAGTCCGTTAAATCTGCCAAGAAGCTTATTGATAAAAAAGACCCGATTGTCTGGGATGTTCTTGAGAAGGTCATTGATGGCCGGCCGGTGCTGCTTAACCGGGCGCCAACGCTTCACCGCCTCGGTATACAGGCGTTCCAGCCGCTCTTGATTGAAGGCAAGGCTATCCAGATTCATCCGCTGGTCTGTACGGCTTTCAACGCTGACTTTGATGGTGACCAGATGGCTGTTCATATTCCTCTGTCGCAGGAAGCGCAGCTTGAAGCCTCACTGCTCATGCTTTCGTCCCATAACCTTATTCTGCCTCAGTCTGGCAAGCCGGTAACGGTTCCTTCTCAGGACATGGTACTCGGCATGTATTATCTGACCAAGTCGCGCTCTGGAGATTTTGGTGAGGCGCAGATATTCTACAGTCCGGAAGATGTGCTTATCGCATACAATGAAGAGCGTGTTGGCTTGCATGCCCAAATTTTTATCCAGTACGGCGGCGAAATTGACCAGAAATTTGACTCGCTGCGAGTCCTTGATACGATGGCTGGTCTGTCGCCGGAAAAGTCGGCCTGGCTGAAATCGCAGATTGAGAAAAAGGCCATTTTGCTTACGACCGTTGGCAGAGTGATCTTTAACCAGCATGTGCCGAAAAAAATAGGCTTTATCAATCGGGTTATTGACAAGAAAGTTGCAAAGGAGCTTATCGGGCGACTGAGCAGTGAGGTTGGTAATGTCGAAACAGCCAAATTCCTTGACAACATCAAGGAGGTCGGTTTCCATTATGCGATGAAGGGCGGTCTTTCGGTTGGTCTTTCCGATGCCATTGTGCCTGAAACCAAAGCCAGGCATATCAAGAGTGCGCAACGAGACAGTACCAAGGTTGTCAAAGAGTATAACCGTGGTACCCTTACCGACAATGAACGCTACAATCAGATTGTTGATGTCTGGCAGAAAACGTCGAATATTGTTGCTGAAGAGTCATACCAGAAGCTGAAAAAAGATCGTGATGGTTTTAATCCGCTTTATATGATGCTTGATTCCGGAGCCCGTGGTTCCAGAGAGCAGGTACGTCAGTTGACCGGTATGAGGGGTCTTATTGCCCGTCCGCAGAAATCCATGTCGGGCCAGCCGGGTGAAATTATTGAAAACCCGATTATCTCGAACCTCAAGGAGGGACTTACGGTTCTTGAGTACTTTATTTCAACGCATGGTGCGCGTAAGGGTCTTTCCGATACATCGCTGAAAACAGCCGATGCCGGTTATCTTACCAGGCGACTCCATGATGTTGCGCAGGATGTCATTGTTACCATTGATGATTGTGGAACCACGCGAGGCCTCTATGTTCACCGAAATATTGAGGAAGAGACCAGCGGCCAGATCAAGTTCCGTGAAAAAATCAAGGGACGCGTTGCGGCCCGTGAAATCTACGATACCCTGAACAACAAGGTTATTGTCAATTCCGGAGAGATTATTACCGAAGAACTTGCCGAGCTGATTCAGGAGACGGCTGGTGTTGAAGAGGCAGAGATCCGTTCAGTTCTGACCTGTGAATCCAAAATAGGCATCTGTTCGAGATGTTATGGAACAAACCTATCGGTACATCAACTCGTTGAAATCGGCGAAGCGGTCGGTGTTATTGCGGCCCAGTCTATTGGAGAACCTGGAACGCAGTTGACGCTCCGTACCTTCCACCAGGGTGGCGCGGCACAGGGTGGTATTACCGAAACTGAGACCAAGGCCTTTTATGATGGTCAGATTCAGTTTGAGGATATCAAAAGCGTTGAGCATACGGCCATTAATGAGGATGGTGTTGCCGATCTGAGGATCATCATTATTCAGAAAAACGGCAAGATCAATATTGCCGATCCTGAATCCGGAAAGATATTGAAACGCTACATTGTGCCGCATGGCGCTCACCTTCATTGCAAACACGGCTCCCTGATCAAAAAAGACCAGGTGATGTTCAGCAGTGAGCCCAACAGCACGCAGATTATAGCTGAGTTGCCTGGTATCGTCAAGTTTGCCGATATTGAAAAGGGTATAACCTACAAGGAAGAGGTTGATCCCCAGACCGGTTTTTCCCAGCATACCATTATCAACTGGCGTTCCAAACTGAGAGCTACCGAAACAAGGGAGCCGAGGTTGATGATTATTGATGCGAGCGGCGAGGTGAGAAAGACCTATCCGGTCCCGATCAAGTCAAATCTTTATGTTGAAGATGGACAGAAGGTTGAGCCCGGCGATATTATGGCCAAAGTACCCAGAAACCTTGATCGTGTCGGTGGTGATATTACCGCCGGTCTGCCAAAGGTCACTGAGCTTTTTGAAGCCCGTATTCCTACTGATCCGGCAATTGTTACTGAAATTGATGGTTATGTCAGTTTTGGCTCACAGCGCAGAAGCAGCAAGGAGGTCAAGGTAAAAAACGATTTTGGTGAAGAGAAGATCTACTATGTCCAGGTTGGCAAACATGTACTTGCCAATGAGGGCGATGAAGTCAAGGCTGGCGACCCGCTGACCGATGGTGCGGTCTCACCGCAGGATATCCTGCGTATTCAGGGCCCCAATGCCGTGCAGCAGTATCTTGTCAACGAGATTCAGAAGGTTTACCAGATCAATGCGGGTGTCGAAATCAACGACAAGCATCTTGAGGTTATTGTGCGCCAGATGCTTCAGAAAGTGAGGGTCGAAGAGCCTGGTGACACCGATCTGCTGCCTGGTGACTTGATTGACCGGAGCGCCTTTGTTGAATCAAACCATGGTATTGCTGAAAAGGTACGCATTACCGAAAAAGGCGATGCCCCGGCAAGAATTCAGGATAGTCAGCTTCACAAGGTACGCGATATTACCAAGCTGAATCGTGAGCTTCGCAAGAACAGCAAAAATATGATTGCCTTTGAGCCTGCCCTGCAGGCAACATCGCATCCGGTACTGCTTGGCATCACCAGTGCTGCGCTTCAGACTGAGAGCGTGATCTCTGCAGCATCGTTCCAGGAGACCACAAAGGTGTTGACTGATGCGGCCGTTGCCGGAAAGGTTGACTATCTTGCAGGTCTGAAAGAAAACGTGATTGTCGGCAAGCTTATTCCTGCCGGTACAGGATTAAAGAGATACAAAACCATTAAGCTGACTGGTGAAGGCCAGGAAAGTTCTCCTGCTGATGATCGCGCTGCTGATCAACCAGCAACCCGCGAAGGTTTTGCCAATGAGCGATAGCCTGCATGGTCAGAACAGATGAAACAAAAAAAAGGGAGACTCCGGCGTCTCCCTTTTTTTTGTTACTTTTTTTCAAACCTGAAGGTTTCAAGAAACCCGGTATCGAAATCACCGCTCTGAAAAACAGGAGAGTGCATCACCTGTTTATGGAAAGGAATGGTGGTTTTTACCCCGACGACAATGAATTCATCAAGCGCACGCGACATTCTTGCAATGGCCTCATCCCGTGTATGCGCGGTGACGATAAGCTTGGCAATCATGGAGTCGTAGTTTGACGGCACGACATAACTCGCATAAGCATGTGAATCAACCCTGACTCCGTGACCACCCGGCGTGTGGAAGACGGTAAGCTGTCCCGGAGAGGGACGGAACATGTGTTCAGGATCTTCAGCATTAATGCGGCATTCAATCGAGTGGCCCCTTGGTGTAAAGGTTCGACCTTCGAGTGATTCCCCGGCAGCAGCAAGAATCTGTTCCTTGACGATATCGACATCATAGCGCTCTTCGGTGACCGGATGCTCAACCTGAATACGCGTATTCATCTCCATGAAGTAGAACTCACGGTGTTTGTCGAGCAGGAACTCGATGGTGCCGGCACCCTCATAGTTGATTGCGCTGGCAGCGGCTACAGCGGCATCACCCATTTTTTTTCTCAGTGCATCATCAACGGCTGGAGAAGGGGTCTCCTCAATAAGCTTCTGGTGTCGTCTCTGGACGGTGCAGTCTCGCTCTCCCAGGTGGAGGGTGTGGCCATGCTGGTCAGAGAGTATCTGGATTTCAACATGACGCGGGTTCTCAAGATATTTCTCTATATAAACACCGCTATTGCCGAAAGCCTGCTCAGCCTCGCTGCGGGCAGTGTTCAGAGCCTTATCCAGTTGGCTCTCCTCCGTGACGACACGCATTCCCTTTCCGCCGCCGCCTGCTGTTGGCTTGATGATAACCGGATAGCCTGTTTTTTTTGCCGTATCAATAGCCTGTTTCAGATCAGTCACCAGCCCTGGACTTCCAGGCACAACGGGCACACCTGCAGCAATCATGGTGGCTTTGGCGGTGTTTTTGTCACCCATCTGGTTGATCATTCTGGCTGTCGGGCCAATAAACTTGATGTTGGCCGACTCACACACCTCAGCAAAGTCAGCATTTTCAGCCAGAAATCCGTACCCTGGATGAATGGCATCAGCATTGGTTACCTCTGCTGCAGCGATGATGCGGGGAATGTTAAGATAACTCTCTCTTGATAAAGCCGGTCCAATACAGACAGCTTCATCGGCGTATTTAACATGGATAGATTCAGCATCAACTGTAGAGTATACAGCAACCGTGCTGATTCCCATTTCGCGGCAGGTCTGCATAATACGCAAGGCAATTTCACCGCGATTTGCAACAAGTATTTTCTTGAACAAGGTTTTTCTCTGATGAATGTTTATGGTTTAATCCGGAACAGTGGCTGATCATATTCGACCGCCTGTCCGTTTTCAACAAGAATCTCAACAATTGTTCCAGAAACCTCTGCTTCAATTTCATTCATCAGTTTCATGGCTTCGATAATACAGAGAACATCTCCTTTTTTAATGGTGTCGTTGATGGCAACAAAGGGTGGAGAATCCGGGGAGGATGACTGATAGAACGTTCCTACGATTGGCGAGCGTGACTCGACAAGATTGGACAGCGCTTCACTCTTTACCGGTGACGGTGCAGCATAAGAGGCCTGGGGAATGGCTTGCAGGGCAGGCACTGCTGTTACGGGAGCAAGAGTGGACTGTGCTGCAGAAGAACGCCTCAGGATAATTTTGAATCCGTCCTTCTCCTCAATGATGGTTTCCTGAAGATCTGAGCTATTGACGATGTCAATGAGCTGCCTGATTTCGTTAAAGTCCATGATAATGTTAACTTGGTTTATGAGCGTTCGTCTTGATACATCGTGTTGAAGCAGTTATTTTTTCACTCTTTCGATATATTCGCCAGTTCGGGTGTCGACACGAATAATACTTCCAGTCTGGATAAACATCGGGACGCTGACCTCCGTTCCAGTTTCAACTATTGCCGGTTTCGTTCCGCTGGTCGCCCTGTCATCCTTGGATGCGGGGCTGGTTTCAATCACCTCAACTTCAACAAATGTAGGGAGTTCAACACCAAGAATAGAGCCGTCGTCAGAGAAGACAATCGTTACCATGATTCCATCCTTGACAAAGCGGGATGAAGAGCCTATTGCCACCTCTGGTACATTAATCTGGTCAAACGTTTCATTATCCATCATGACGAAGTCACTTCCGTCCCGGTACAGATACTGATATTGTTTTCTCTCGGTAATGATGACATCAACTGATTCTGTGGCACTGAAGCGGTACTCTACATTCCTGCCGGATTTCAGGTTTCTCATGTTCGCCTGGTAAAAGGCCCGCAGGTTTCCCGGTGTGCGGTGCATAAGACTTTCGATACTGTGAGGTTCTCCTTTAAAGCGGATAATTGAACCTTTCGACACGTTACTGATTGAAATCATAAGCCGGATAAAAAATGGTCTTATACAAGTCACAGGGTTTCCCCCTGTCACGAAAACTTGAATATAACACAGTGTCGGACGAATACAAAGTGCCGTGAAATCAAACAAGGATAAAGGCAAAAAGCAATTGCATGTTTGTCACCTACTGTTTAAATTGAAAAATGAAGGGTATACCGTATTCGGAAATTTTTATACTTCAATTTCAATAACAATAAGCAAATACCTCATATGTCAAAAGCTGAGTTAGTTGAGAAAATTGCCGACCAGGCAAAACTGACCAAAGTAGATGCCGAGCGTGCTCTCAATGCCTTTATCGGTGTTGTTACAGCGTCGTTGAAGGATGGCGACGATGTCACTCTTGTGGGCTTCGGAACATTTGCCGTTGGAAAAAGAGCTGAAAGGTCAGGGCGGAACCCTCAGACTGGCGAAGCGATTACCATTGCCGCAAAAAATGTTGTCAAATTCAAACCAGGGAAAGCGTTGAGGGATGGGATCTGAGGTAGATTCTGACGATCTGAATGTTGCTTTCTTTTAAAGTCCATCATGAGCTTTTTGCTTGGTGGACTTTTTTTATCACTCATATTGCCGCACTATGGCCACGAAAGTTGTCCTTGATTTTGAAAAGCCACTGTTTGAGCTTGAAGCCAAACTCAGCGAAATGCGTCAGTGCCTCAGGAGCAGCACGAGGGAGCAGTCTCAGTCCGAAACTGAAATGCTTAACCACGACATAGAGGCACTGGAACTGAAAGTCGATGCACTGCGCCGTTCGATTTATAAAAATCTTACCCGCTGGCAAAAAGTGCAGCTTGCCCGTCACCCGGCAAGACCCTATGCGCTTGACTATATTCACTTGATGACCAAAGAGTTTCTTGAACTCTCCGGAGACCGTCATTTCAGTGATGACAAAGCCATTGTTGGAGGTTTTGCCTGTATTGAGGAGAGCTCGACAGGGTTTTCACAGCCAGTCATGATCATTGGCCATCAGAAAGGGCGTGATACCAAGTCCAATCTCTACCGCAATTTTGGCATGGCTCAGCCTGAAGGATATCGCAAGGCGCTCCGTTTGATGAAGCTTGCCGAAAAATTCCGCAAACCGGTTATTACACTGATTGATACACCGGGTGCATTTCCAGGAATAGAGGCTGAGGAACGGGGGACTGCCGAGGCAATTGCCCGCAATCTCTTTGAAATGGCGAAGCTCACTGTTCCGGTAATCTGCGTGATTATCGGTGAAGGGGCAAGCGGGGGAGCCATCGGTATAGGCGTTGGTGACCGGATTCTTATGGCTGAAAATAGCTGGTATTCCGTTATCTCACCTGAAAGCTGTTCATCCATTCTCTGGAGAAGCTGGAACTATAAAGAGCAGGCGGCTGAAGCACTGCAACTCACCGCAGTCGATCTTCTTGCGCAAGGAATTATTGACAGGATTGTTCCTGAACCACTCGGAGGTGCACACACTGATCCGGAAGCAATGGCTGCGACATTGAAGTGCATCTTGATTGAGGAATTGAAAACGATACTGTCGAAAGATCCAGCGAACCTCGTTCATGACCGGATTGAAAAGTTTTCAGCCATGGGCGCCTGGAAAGAAGAGGTATAGACGCGCAAAAAGCCGGCATAAGCGCCGGCTTTTTGGTGCAAACCGAGTACCCCTGTTTACTTGATTTCGTAGGAATTCTCTCCCTTGAGCAATTCCTCAAGCGTCCAGCATCCGTTTATCTGTGAATCCTTGATTTGCGCGGCAAGAGCATCTTCATAGGTTACTCTTTCCTCGGCATAGAAAACACCGAAAGGTCTCGGAAGAGACTCTTCATCAGCAAAGCGGGCAAGAATAGAAGCCTTGTTGATATCTCTTTCATCGTGAATCCAGAGGTCACTGGTGGAGAACTCCTCTTTATCGAGATCAACAACAACCGGCTTGAACCCGTCAAGCATGATTCCGCGGTTTTTGCCCTTTCCGAAAACAAGAGGCTTCTCATGTTCAACATAGATGGTGTTATCGGCCTTCTTGTCGGGAGTGGCATAGGCTTCGAAAGCAGCATTATTGAAAATGGGACAGTTCTGATAAATCTCCACCAGCGAAGTTCCCCTGTGCATTGCAGCGCGATGCAGTATTGAACGCAGGAATTTGCCGTCACGATCAAACGCTCTTGCAAAGAAGGTGCCGCCGGAACCAATTGTCAGGGCTGCCGTATTGAACGGGTGATCGATGACGCCGGATGGCGAGGTCACGGTTCTTAAACCGATTTTCGATGTTGGAGAATACTGACCCTTCGTAAGGCCGTAAATTTCATTGTTGAAAAGCAGGACATTAAGGTCGGGGTTTCTTCTCAGGGTATGAATGAAATGGTTGCCGCCAATCGAGAGAGCATCGCCATCACCCGTTCCAACCCAGACGCTCAGATCCGGACGTGCAATTTTCAATCCGGTTGCCATGGGCAGCGCCCGACCGTGAATACCGTGAACGCCGTACGTTGCCAGGTAGTAGGGGAGACGCGATGAACATCCTATACCGGAGACAACGACGATATTTTCCGGTGCGACACCCAGCTCCGGCAAAAGTTGTTTCAGTTGCTGCAACACGGAGTGATCTCCGCATCCTGGACACCATTTTGGTTCCTGGTCGGAAGCAAAGTCCTTTGCAGTAAGAACCGGCAAGACTTTCATTGTTGTATCGTTATCGGTCATGATTGAAGCTCCTTTAAAAGATCGGTGATTTTAGTCAGTATTTCCATCTCATTAAACGGTACACCCTGCACCTTGGTAAGACTTTCAGGGGCAATCAGGAAGGTATCCCGGATAATGTGGACAAGCTGCCCGTTATTCAATTCGGGGATGACCACCTGTTTATAGTTGCCGAGAATTTCAGCAAGGTTTTTCGGGAACGGATGGATATAACGCAGGTGCGCATGAGCAACACTGTACCCCTGTTCGAGAGCCTGCTCAACCGCAGTTTTAATTGCTCCATAAGTTGAGCCCCATCCGAGAACAAGCAGGTCACCCTTGAGTGGACCATTATCGATACTCTGCAGCGGGATACTGTCAGCAATCCGTGCAATTTTTTCGGCACGCAACTTTGTCATGAGCTCATGATTTTCCGGGTCATGAGAGACATTGCCGGTTTCATGCTGCTTTTCAAGTCCGCCGATACGGTGTTCGAGCCCCCTGGTTCCCGGGATTGCCCATGAGCGAACCTGACGCTCATCGCGTTTGTAGGGCAGGTAGGGAGCGTCTCCCGGCTCTCTTGCAGGCTGAAAACGGGGCTTGATCTCAGCAAGGTTATCCGGACTTTCAACTTTCCAGGGTTCTGAACTCAGTGCAAGATAGCCGTCAGAGAGGCAGATGACCGGTGTCATGTGCTCAACGGCAATTCTCGCAGCCTCATAAGTCGCATAGAAGCAGTCAACGGGGGAGCAGGCGGCGATAACTGGCAGTGGTGCTTCGCCATGGCGACCATAGAGGGCCATGAAGAGGTCAGACTGCTCCGGCTTGGTTGGAAGGCCGGTTGATGGACCGCCCCGCTGCACATTGATGACAACCAATGGTATCTCAAGGATGACCGCCAGGCCGAGTGCTTCGGTTTTCAGCGCAAGTCCAGGACCGGAAGTATTTGTGGCGGCAAGTGCACCGCCATAAGCAGCACCGATGCTGCTGACGATGCCAGCAATTTCATCTTCAGCCTGAAAAGTCTTGACGCCATACTTTTTCTTTTTGGCAAGGGTTTGGAGAATCTCTGTTGCCGGTGTGATCGGGTATGAGCCGAGGAACAGTTCAAGGCCGGCTTTTTTTGAAGCAGCAGTCAATGCGATTGCACATGCTTCATTACCGGTAACCCGGCGGTAGATGCCGTGCTGTTTTTGCGGTGCAATATCGAAGCGTCCGAGGTTTGCAAAGAGTTCAGTTTCATCACCAAAGAAATAGCCTGCCTTCATCGCCTTGATGTTCGCTTCAGCCATCCAGATATTCTTCTGAAATTTGGCATTGAGTGTCTCCATCGTTCCCTCAAGCGGAAGGGTGTAGAGCCAGTAAAGCAAGCCCAGCACAAACATGTTTTTACAGCGGTCAATCTCCTTGCTGCTCAAGCCACTCTCTTTAAGGGCTTCACGGGTGAGTTGCAGAATCGGCACAGGAAAAATAATATAGTTGTCGAGGGAGCCGTCATGAAGCGGATTTGCCCCTTCGGGATAGCCCGCAAGCTTCAGATTTTTCTCATCGAACCCTTCTGTGCCAGCAATAATGATGCCGCCACGGTGGAGGTTTTTCAGATTTGCCTTCAGTGCCGCCGAGTTCATGGCGACCATGACATCAAATCGGGCACCAGGCGTATAGACAGGCTTACTGCTGAACTGGAGCTGAAATCCGGAGACGCCGGCAATGGTACCGGCAGGAGCCCTGATTTCAGAAGGAAAATTCGGAAATGTGTTCAGCTCTGTACCGTGAATCGCTACGGTATTGGCGAATTGAGTGCCGGTCAACTGCATGCCATCACCGGAATCTCCTGCAAAAAGCACGGAAACACTGGTTTTTGATGTCACATTGACCTGTCTGGTTGTCTTTTTTGTATCAGTCATTGTTCCTGTTAATTACTTTTCAGGGTTAGTAAACAGCAAGAAAATCCCCGTGTCAATGAACATCGCCGCACGGAGAGGTCATTGAGTTGTTATCTGGTGAAATGTACTATTGGAGGGTAAAGAGAAGACAAAAAAAAGAATACCACAGTCTTCCGCAAGAAAACAGTATAAGAATTCTGTGAGGTTAAAACAAATTTTTCTCTGTTTTAACCGTCAGGAATTCTTCTCAATGACAATGTTGTTTTTTGTCACATAGGCCTGCCATACCTCCTCCTCGAGGATCGGACAATCAGGAGATAAATCACAGAAATCACAGCGCTGTATGCCATAGATCTGCTCCATCCAGCAACCGGTTGTGCTTTTGGATACTTCATTGACATGATTGGGATTCGCCTTCATGATTCTGGCTGAAATATCCATAAGTTCCAGAATATCCTTTCGCCGTTGATGATGTTCTACTCCCCAACTCATAACAGTGCTCCTGTTTTAATTCATAGAAAGGAGACGGGTGTCAACACCCGAAGTTCAGCTCTCGCAATATAGTTTTTTTAAAAAGAAAATATTATATCAGCACTCTTCCCCACGAGTCCTTTTGAAGAAGGAGCCCTCCTGACTTAAGGGAATAAAATTTAAGTTGGCAACAAGCTCTAAAAAAGAGTAACTTTAAAGCCGTGACAGGTTACCGTATGCAGGTGACCGGCATGGCGGAAAGCATTGTAACAACAGAACAATCTCTATGAAATCCCGGGAAATCAGACAATCTTTTTTGGATTATTTTTCTCAAAAAGATCATACCATCGTTCGTTCAGCCCCCGTTATTCCTGCCGATGATCCCACCCTGCTCTTTACCAATGCAGGCATGAACCAGTTCAAGGATGTCTTTTTGGGTAAGGGAACAAGGCCATACCTGCGGGCGGCAGATACACAGAAGTGCATCAGGGCATCTGGCAAGCATAATGACCTCGAAGATGTTGGCCGCGATACCTACCACCACACCTTTTTTGAAATGCTCGGTAACTGGTCATTCGGTGACTACTACAAGCAGGAGGCCATAACCTGGGCTTGGGAGCTGCTGACCGATGTGTGGAAGTTGCCGAAAGAGCGCCTCTACGCAACCGTCTATCAAGATGACGATGAGAGCTTTCAGATATGGAAAACAGCGACCGATATCGACCCTGATCACATTATCCGCTTTGGTGACAAGGATAATTTCTGGGAGATGGGTGAAACCGGCCCCTGCGGTCCCTGTTCTGAAATTCATATTGATCTTACCGAAGATGGCTCGGGCCACAGTCTGGTCAATGTTGGCGACTACCGGGTTATTGAGCTCTGGAACCTTGTCTTTATTCAATATAACCGCCAAAGTGACGGCTCCCTCGAACCGCTTCCGATGAAGCATGTCGATACCGGCATGGGCTTTGAGCGTGTTGCCGCCGTGATGCAGGGTAAAGGGTCAAACTACGACACCGACGTTTTTAAGCCGTTGTTCGACCGCATAACCGAAATTACCGGTGTCCCGTACGGCGCATCAATGGATGATCCGCTTGATATTGCCATGCGCGTCATTGCCGACCACGCCCGTACCCTCACCTTTGCCCTCTCCGACGGCGCGATGCCCTCCAATGAAGGTCGCGGTTACGTGCTCCGCCGCATTCTCCGCCGCGCCCTCCGTTACTCGAAAAATCTTGGCTATAATGAGCCTATTCTTCATCAGCTCGTCGGCACGCTTGCCGTATCAATGGGTGATGTCTTTCCCGAACTGCAGAAACAGCAGGAGACGGTCAGCAAAATCATCAAGGCCGAAGAGGAGAGCTTTATTGTTACCCTTGACCGCGGTATTGAAATATTCAACGAAGTGATCGAAAAGGTACGATCAGCCAGCAGCACAACCATTACCGGTGAAGATGCCTTCAAACTCTACGACACCTACGGTTTTCCCTTTGACTTGACCCGCCTTATGGCCTCCGATGTCGGCTTTTCAGTTGACGGTGAAGGTTTTGAACATTGCATGTTGCAGCAGAAAACCCGTGCAAGAACCGACCGCAAGGAAAAGCGACAGGTACAGGATGATGGGTTGCAATGGCTCTGGTTCAGCGACGTGCATCGTACCGACTTTGCAGGTTACGACCAGCTTGAGATGGCGGTTTCCATTACCGCCATGAAACAGATTCAGGGCAAGCTGCTTCTGGTGCTCGACCGCACCCCTTTTTATCCCGAAAGCGGTGGTCAGGTGGGCGACAGGGGCTGGATAGAGTCCGGCCGTTACCGTCTTCAGGTCTCCGATACCATCAAGGATGGCGATGCCATTGTTCATATTATTACCGAAGCCTTCGACAAGATTCTTGATACTGCCCTCAGTGTTGATGATCTCATGATTGATGAAAAGGAGCTTTCCGCTGAAGCCTCAGTAGATCGCCACCTGCGTCAGGATGCCGAGTGCAACCATACCGCGACCCATCTTATGCATGGCGCACTTCGCAGGATTCTGGGGCAGCACGTCCAGCAGAAAGGCTCATTTGTCAATGCCGAACGGCTCCGTTTTGACTTCAGCCATTTTTCCCGCCTCTACGATGAGGAGATTGAGGCCGTTGAAGCCGAGGTAAACGAAGAGATCCGCAGAGCTGAACCGGTGCTCAAACATGCCGATGTTCTCTATGATGACGCTATTGCCAAAGGTGCACTTGCCTTTTTTGGCGACAAGTATGCCGACCGGGTACGGGTTATTGAAGTGCCTGGCATCTCGGTAGAACTTTGCGGCGGTACTCATGTCGACAATATCGGCCGTATCGGGCTGTTCAAGATTGTCAGTGAATCCTCGGTAGCATCGGGCGTTCGGCGTATCGAGGCTCTCACCGGAAAAGCGGCGGAAAAGCTCTTGTGGCAAGAGTATCGCGAAATGCAGCAGATTCGTCATCTGCTTAAAGCAAAAGGGGATGAACCGGTACTGGAGAGGGTTGTCGAAATTATTGATGCAAAAAAAGAGCTGGAAAAAGAGCTCAGCGGGAGCAGGGTAGGCGCGCTTGTCAACTCCCTTGCGGCAGAACTTGACTCTTCGCCCGATATCGGCGGCTGCAGGCTCATGACAAAAGTCGTCGAAGGGGTGGACGGCGATACCCTGCGCCAGGCTGCGCTTGCTTTGCGTGAAAAGCTGCCTTGTGCTGCTGGTTTGCTTTGCAGCGTGGAAGATGGAAAAGTATCACTGGTCAGCTTTGCCTCCGACAAAGCCGTCCGGGAACTCGGTATCGATGTCGGTAAACTGATCCGCGATGCTGCAAAGTGTGTGCAGGGCGGTGGCGGCGGCAAGCCTGAGTTCGCAACGGCTGGCGGCAAAGATGCGTCCGGCATTGGCAAGGCTTGTGAGCTTTTTATTGCCTCGGTCAAGAGAGCGCTACAGGCATGAATGAACAACAAATGATCGGTTATGCTGTTTCTTGACTGCTTTTTCGGGCGATGCTCAAAGCCCTCATGCGATAGCTGTGCCTTGCGGCTTGTCCGTTCGCTGCGCCTCGCGCTCAAGTTGCGCGCGATGAAGCAGGAAGAAGAGTCGTTCGTTGCTCCTGTTGGTTCGTGGGAGAAACCGGAGACGGTGGCCTTGCATACCAGGACGACGCAACCAAAACAGAATGCAACAAAAAAACGGAAGCGACTGGTCGCCCCGAGGGAGGAGATTGCGTGGTATCCTCTGATCAAGCCGGAGCTTTGCAACGGCTGCGGCGACTGCAAGGTACTCTGCAAGCCCGGCGTCTTCGAGTTGGGCGAGCCCGACCCCACAGGCATCTGCCGCCCGAAACTGATTGTCGCGCATCCATACAAATGTTTAGTACTCTGTACCAGATGCGTGCCCATCTGTACCTCCGGAGCCATTATTCTCCCCCCGAAGGAGGAGTTTGAACACTTCGTGGAATATCTGGACTGACAACAAGCCAGCCAGAAAAGAGCCGAAAAGAATAAAACCAACGGAGAGCATCATGAGTGGTTCAGCATCGCCAGCAAAGAAAAAACGAAAGCTTCTTCTCCCCCGCGAAGAGATTGCCTGGTTTCCGGAACTTGACGCTACACTCTGCAACGGCTGCGGCGACTGCGAGGAGCTCTGCAAACCGGGAGTGTTTGCCCTCGGAGAGCCCGAAGGGGTCAAACGGGCCAGAATGACCGTTGCAAACCCCTACAACTGTGTTGTGCAGTGCACCCGCTGCGAACCGGTCTGTCCTTCCGGCGCCATCAGTTTGCCCCTCAAGAAAGATTTTGACCAGTTTGTGGAGTATGTTGACTGACCGAAAGGTCGTCACGATCCCTGAACCCCATCAGATAGAGGATAGCATCAAGCCCAAGCGTTGAAATGGCCTGCTTTGCGCTCTCCCGCACAATCGGTTTTGCCCTGAAGGCAATACCGAGGCCTGCCTTTCCAAGCATCGGCAGGTCATTGGCGCCGTCACCCACCGCAATGGTCTGCTCCAGCCGTATATTCTCCTTTCGTGCAATAATCTCCAGAAGTTCAGCTTTTCTTTTCCCGTCAACGACCTGGCCAAGGACGTTTCCGGTCAGTTTACCATCCTCGATTTCGAGTGTGTTGGCATAGACATAATCGATATTTAGCTTTTTCTGCAGGTAGTGACCGAAATAGGTAAAGCCGCCGGAGATGACGGCAGTTTTAAACCCAAGATTGTGCAGGTTATGAAAGAGCGTTTCAGCCCCCTCGGTCAACTGAAGCCGTTGGGCAATTGTTTCAAGCACCCGTTCGTCAAGCCCCTTCAACAAAGAGACCCTCCGCTGCAGGCTCCCCGTAAAGTCAATCTCACCCCGCATCGCCTGCTCCGTAATGGCCGCCACCTCTTCTCCCACACCCGCCTCAAGAGCCAGTTCGTCAATTACCTCCGAGGTAATAAGCGTCGAGTCCATATCAAACACAACCAAACGGCGGTTACGGCGAAAAATATTGTCCTCCTGAAAGGCGATATCAACACCAAGGCTGTCCGTAATGGCAACCATCTGCTCCCGAAAACGGTTTTCGTTCTCAAGCGTCCCCCGTATCGAAAACTCCACGCAGGCCTTTGTGCCAGCTTTGCTGTTTTCAAGGGGAATGCGTCCCGAAAGGCGGTTGATGGTATTAATATTGAGGCCATGTTCCGCAATGATTGTCGATACCCGTTCCAGTTGCTCGGCCGTAATCTTGCGTGCGAGCAGTGAGAGCAGATAATGGTGCTTTCCCTGCTCCTGCACCCACTTCTCATACTCCGAGTCTGTCACCGGAGTAAAGGTGATCTGAATGCCAAGCGTATGGGCGCAAAAGAGCAGATCCTTCAGCACCGGCGAAGAGGCCGACTCCTTCGGTACCTCCACCAGCATCCCCAGCGAAAGATGGTTATGAATCACCGCCTGGCCGATATCAAGCACCGGTATTCTGGCGTCAGCAAGAATGGCCGCAATTTTCGACGTCAGCCCCGGTTTGTCGGGGCCTGTAATATTGATAAGGAGAAGTTCTCTCATGGTGGCTTGGTAAGGTTATTCGCACCTGGTGGCGATATCAACAAAACATTGTATGGTAATGCATTGATGAGTCTGTCCGATTTTTTGGAAAAATGTCAGTCAAGATAGTGTTGTTTTGTGGAACCGGCAAAAATGGTGACGGTTACGATAACTGGCGTGCATCTGTACCTCGGGGTGGGTGATGATAGCTCTCGGGGGTTGATATTTTTTACTGGACACTACTGACTGCGTGCGCTTTATTGAGTAGTTACAAGATGTTTTTCGCTGTGTTTATTTGAGTGCATGATATTATTTCGCTATACTTTCAGTGGGTTGTCGTTGGGGGTAAGGCGAGCGATGGATCAACGAAAACCGTCGAAGAGGGACGGCACCATATTGATGAGTCACTGATTCAAAAGGCGGTTAAAAATGCATCTTTTCATGCACAATTGACAAAACGGGCCACTTGCCATACATTTCGGCACTCTTTTGCAACTCATTTACTTGAGGCAGGGTATGATATTCGAACTATTCAGGAACTAATGGGGCATAAGGATGTAAGCACCACGATGATTTATACGCATGTTTTAAACAAAGGCGGTCATGGAGTAAAAAGTCCTGTTGACGGCTTGTGAGCAACGTTTTTATGCCGATCCATATAAGACGTTGACATAAAACGTAACAATAGATTTAAGTGATTTATAAAAAATCGGTTGGCGATGTTTTGAGTGGTTTGAAAATGACGTCTTATATGGTTTATAATTCAAAAATCCGCAGTATAGGCGGATCAATCTAAATATTGTTAGGCAATAACCACGGAAGACTCAAGGGGGCTTAAGAATGTCTAAACAGATTTTAGCTGGTGGAGAGGCAGGTTCTCTCTATGTCGTCACCGAGGATGGAGATCTTCTGTGGTATGGCGACGCCAATCGCAACGGGGTAACCGGTTGGGCTCCAGGTTCCGGCAATCTGATTGGTTCCGGTTGGGAGGATTTTCGCCTGGTTTTCGGTGGCGCCGACGGAATCCTCTACGGCATCAAGAACGACGGCGACCTACTCTGGTATCGCGACGCCAATCGCAACGGGGTAACCGGCTGGGCCGCCAATTCCGGCAATCGCATCGGCTCCGGCTGGCAGGACTTTCGCCTCGCATTCGGGGGCGCAGATGGAATCATCTATGGCATCAAGAACAACGGCGACCTGCTCTGGTATCGCGACGCGCATCGCAACGGGACGCCCGGCTGGGCCGCCAATTCCGGCAATCGCATCGGGTCGGGCTGGAATGAATACGCCCACGCGCTCTCCGGCGGCCAAGGAATCATCTATGGGGTCGATCCGGTGGGACGCCTGCACTGGTACGTCGATGTTTCGCGCAACGGCACACCGGGGTGGGGGCAGCGATCGGGCGATGTCATTGGCACCGGCTGGCTGGGCATTCAATGGAGTCCGGCGCTCGCCACGTTCGGGCACAGCACGATGCGCCAACAAGGCAAGCCGGCACTCGGGCCTCGTCGGCTGCTGGTGATTCTGGCGGAATACGCGAACGATGCGGCCAACAACTTCCCGACGTTCTCTAGTCTGCACGCGATCGAGTACTACGAGCGTCTCGGGTTCGGACAGCAACAGCCGCCCTTCTCGACGAAGGATCCGGTCAACCCGGCGAGTCTCGATGGGTACTTTCGCCAGTGTTCCGGAAGCCGGTTCTGGCTCGAGCGCGCCGGCCTGCTCGGCCCAATCGCAATGGGCGCACTCAACGATCCCGGGCCGGAGGCGCGATCACAACGAATACTCGAACAGGCGGCCCTACTCAATCCCCGCATCTTCTTCGACGCCGATCTTGATAGCGACGACATCGTCACGTCAAGCGAGATGCTCGTTCTGATCGTCGAGAACATTGCCGCGCTGCAACCGGCCAATCGCGACAATCTCCCGTTGCAGTTAAAATGGCAGATCGGCCCCATCGCGTTGAACAAGACCGTCACCCTGCACGTCGCATTTGCTGGCCCGCTCACACCGTTCTACCAGATCGCGCACGAGCTTTCGCATTCACTCGGTACGCAGGATATGTATAACAACGGTGCCGGGAACTCGTTAATAACGCTAATGGGCGGTTACTCGTTCTTCGGCAACGATCAGGGCACGGTTCACCTTGACGCTTGGCACAAGCTCGCATTGGGCTGGTGTGAACCCCGCCGACGCCGCCTCACACGTCCAGGCGATGAGTTGCTGCTCGAGATCACGCCAAGTCGCCCCACCGCCCCGATCATCCTGTGGCATCCGAGTCGTGGGACGAGCGACTATTTTCTGGTGGAGAGGCGGTCATTTCAGGGTGTCAATCACGCCTATGACAGCGGTTTAGCCAATAACGGTGACGGCGCACTGATCTGGCGGGTGGGGGGCGGCATGGTCGCCCACCTCGGCGCACCCAACCTGAATGTCGGCGGCAGCGGCGTCTGGGTTGGCGGCCAGACAACGCCGCCCTTGCCCTGGAGCGACGGCAGCTCCTCCGGGGTACGTCTGGCGTTTCGCTCGTTTCCGAACTTCCGGGTTGCCTGGGCATGAGGCCAGGCAGAAATGATCGGTGTAGGATTGATTTTCTGAGCCGAACCAGCCGTTGCAGCAGACAGGGCCGGCATTATGGCTTTTCGAGGCATGAAGTCTTTGCAGCCGGCCCCGCTGCTGAACTCTGTCGTTAACTAACGATTAAAAAAGAAATAGTCGTAAACCCACCATTAAAGAGTTCGATGATGAAATCATTCATGGATGCTGATAATAAAACGATTGGCAAAGAGGTAGAAGCTCAATTCACTTTGCTCATTTCTGCAATAAATCAGTCAAACGCTGAGGCATGGCAGGAGTATTATAGCAAGGAGTTTTTTTTGTCGGCAATCGTCAACACCGATCAGTATGCAACGCGAAGCGCCTGGGTGGATACCATAACAAAATATTTCTCGATGAGGGATGGTCAGCAGGTGGAACCATTCGACGTGCATGTTACGGCACTGACTCCAGACTTGGCTTTTCTGACGAGTCAAGAGAGGTGTGAGATGTGGCCGAAAGATGGGAAAAACGTTAAGCTCAAACATGTTTTTTCCATGCTATGGAAAAAGGAGCAAGACGGCTGGAAGATTCTGCATTCTCATGAATCATGGGTTGAAGAGTAACATTCTTCAACGATTGAAGTGGTAATGCATTTCAACGCTAACCCTGGGTGATTCTTGTTTTCCGATCACGCCTCTGATGCAGCATTGGTTATTTTGTGTGAATTCTGCTGTCTTGTTGTTGCGAACTTACAATAGCAATAGTCTTTAGCCCCTGTCGTGGTGCATTCGTTGATCGACATAAGAACGCAATACGGCGTTTATTTTAGTCTGATAGCCCTTCCCCTGATTGCGGAAAAATTTTAGCACGTCATAGTCAACGCGCATGTTGAGGATGGCCTTGGGTTGCGGTAATTCTACTGAGGTTTTCGACCAATCAACCACCATGCCTGCTTCGTCGGGATCGGAAGCAATCGCCGCTTCAATCTCCTCATCCGTCATAGCAGCAGCCTGCGCCCAGTTACTTTTGCTCTCGCCGTGCTCCTGCATTGCGCGTAATTCCTTATCCGTGTACTTGACGATACGCTCTTTCCTCGCCATGTCGTGCCCTCCTGAATGATAGTATTCTTCGAGTCTCTTCTCGCCATGTCCAGACGACGGTATGAAACTTCCCGCCGATGATGGCTATCGTGAGAAATCGCGCTTCAACGGGATAATTCGATGGAGCGGTGATGGTCTTTCGTCCATCAAAAAGCAGTTGCGCATCTATAAAATCAAGGCCATGCTTTTCAAGGTTCCGTAACCGCTTGTCTTCGTCCCATTCAAACATTGTTTACAATCTACACGATTTGTCTATACATAACAAGGGGAAAATATTGCCTTTCTCCTTACCATCAACCCGTTCTTCCATACGTACCTCTTCCTGGTTACAAGTTGAGGGGAGGTGCACATAACTCCACTACACTACACTTCTTTTGCTTCATAGTACGCTTTTTTTTCTTGTAGAAAAAAGTCGAATCAGCACTTTTGAACAGGCAATCCTGATCGACAGCAATCGAACACCGCACGACGCTTCTTATTGGAAAAGAGAAGGAGTTTAACGAACTTCGTATTGAGTAGAATTTTTCACAACACTTTTTAATACAGTGCAAAAGTCATTGAAGCAAGTGGCTATATCTGCCCCATTCTCTGTTCACCAGAAGAATCAGGAGTATGTAACAATGATTGATGATCCTGTTGTGGAAGAGGTAAGAGCGCATCGGCAAGCTCATGCTGCCCGATTCAACTATGACCTGGCGGCCATTTTTGCCGCTTTGGTAGAGCGAGAAAAAAGCTGCGGAGAATCTTAAGGATGCTGATTTCAAAAAAGAGTGTGAAGCTCTCGAAGAGGAATTTGATGTCACCAAAGACTGCCGGTATGACTCAAAAAGAGCTTGCACGTCAGGCTCGTAAGTCACAAGCTGCGATTTCCCGTTTGGAATCAGGAACGTACAGGAAGATAGTGCTAATCCACTAAAAAGAGCTCAAAATGCCCACCCAAGCCAAGGTTTATCAACGGGATCTGATCAAGGAAATTAATACGGTTCCCCCGGAGTATTTTCCGAATTTGCTACAAATGATTCGGGTTTTTCGAGAAACTGTCATGTTAAAATCACTCTCTCAAAAAGAGTCGAGCAAGAAAGGGAATCGGTATTCATTGAGAGGTCTCCCATTTACTTTCATTGATCCCACAGAACCCGTTGCAATTGATGATTGGGAGTCGTTTCAATGATTATCCTTGATACGCACATTTGGGTCAAGTGGGTTCTCGATGAAAGTCAACTCCCATCCGTGTTTTGCGATAAAATTTGTGAACATGAAACAGATGGTCTTGGTGTCAGTGTGATTTCTTGTTGGGAAGTGGCCAAATTAATTGAGGTCAAGAGGCTTTCGTTTGAAATTGATGTAGATGATTGGATAAATCAGGCGTTAAGTTATCCCGGTATTCAACTGATTGAATTTTCGCCACGTATTGCAATAGAATCAACACAACTTCCTGGTGAATTCCACCGCGATCCGGCTGATCAAATTATTGTAGCAACGGCTCGTATACATGATTGTCCATTGCTGACAATGGATAAAAAGATTCTCGATTATAAACACGTGAAGTTAATACAATGAGATAATGCTAACAAAAAAATGCAGCCGACGCAAAAAACGTGCGGCTGATTTTGATGTTAACACATAAACAATGGAGAGAGACAATGATTTTGGAAGTTCTGCCAGAACTGATGAAGAACGATGGGGTAGTTGCCATTGCGACCCTTGGAGAAGAGGGCCCTCATATGGTCAATACCTGGACTGCCTATTTGAAGATGTCCGAAGATGGTCGTTTGTTGATTCCTGCTGGTTACATGCACAAGACAGAGGCCAACGTAGCGTATAATCCTGATGTGGTGATCACATTGGCGAGCAGCAAGGTTAAAGGATTACATGGTCCGGGTGCAGGCTGTCTCATCAGGGGCAAGGCGAAGTTCATAACCTCTGGACCAGAGTTTGACCTGCTGAAGGAAAGGTTCGCTTGGTTGCGGGCGACAATGGCCGTAACAATTGAGTCGGCGACTCAAACATGGTGATTTCCATTGCGCGTCTTGCCGAATGATGGTTCCAGGCCATATAACACGCATACAACATTGCCACACCGGGCGTTATATTGTAAAGTAACAATCCATAATGACTATATCCCAGTTCAAACAATTCTCGCTGGAAGCTGCCAAAATATGGGAGGAAATTCCTGTTGAATTCCAGGATACAATACTCTCCAACGTCTTGTGTTCGCATTGTCGTGTTCGTTGGCTTAACCAATTCCCGGTGAGCCATGTGGCGGTTACGCTATGAATGCTTGCCATTTTGAGTTTCGTTTTGTATTCTTGTTTTGTGGTTTCCTACCAGTCCCGTTGGTGTTGTGCTGTTCTTTACGGGCTTTCTAACAGGAGAAACTGCATTTTCATGTGATATCCAAATCAGACAGGATCCCATCAGGGAGAGATTATGAATACAGTCACGAACCGGGATTATGAACAAACGTTGATCAAGATTGCACGTGTTTTGCCATCCAGCAGGGTAGAGCAACTGGTCGACTTTGCTCGTTTTCTGGAAGCTCAGATTTTGAGTGAAGATCTCATCAGGCAAGAAAGTGTTCCGGAGATAGAAGCCGATAATGAGAAATGGGAAGCACTTATGGCTACGGATGAATCTCAGGCTTTGCTTGACAAAATGGCAGTTGAAGCATTGGCTGAACATCGGGCAGGTAAAACAACACCAATGGCTTTTAATAATAAAGGACGTATTGTGCCGGGATGAAATCAGTCACGACGTCACAGTTCTGGAAACGCTATGACGCTTTACCGGAAGAGGTGCAGTGTCGTGCAGACAGGGCTTATGAACTGTGGCAGATCAATCCTCAAGCTCATGGTCTCTATTTCAAGCGTGTCGGAAAGCTACAGCCCATTTATTCTGTTCGCGTTGGTCGAGGGTACCGGGCAATGGGCATACTTGAGGAGGAAGTAATTCTCTGGTTTTGGATAGGGCACCATGACGAGTATGATCGTCTGCTCAGGAATCTGTAGCAAGCTTGCCTTTCTCGTAACAGGGCTCTATCATCCCCCTTCTCCATTTCCACTCTCGGCTCCTGCAACTGTTTCCAAAATTGAAAAAGTTCAGTTCAGGTTGAGGAAGGATGAAACGTTACCGGCAACAAGCGGTTTTTCATTATACAGTTTGTGGAATATGTGGCGTTACCATCACCCACCGCAATGGTCTGCTCCAGCAGTATCCTCTCCTTTCCTGCAATAATCTCCAGAAGTTCAGCCTTTCTCTTGCCGTCAACGACTTGGCCAGGGACATTTCTCCGAAGTAATGAGCGTCGAGTCCATATCAAACACCACCAACCAGCGGTTTCGGCGGAAAATATTGTCCTCCTGAAGCGCGATATCAACGCCAAGGCTGTCCGTAATGGCAACCGTCTGATCCCGAAAGCGGTTTTCATACTCCAGCGTACCCCGTATCGAAAACTCCACGCACGCTTTGGTATGCCCCCCATGCTCGTTTTCAAGGGGAATACGTCCCGACATGCGGTTGATTGCATTAATGTTGAGGCCATGCTCCGCAATAAGCGTCGATACCCGCTCCAGTTGCTCCGCCGTAATCTTGCGTGCAAGCAGTGAGAGCAGATAATGGTGCTTTCCCTGCTCATGCACCCAACCCTCATACTCCGAGTCAGAAACCGGCGTAAAAGTTATCTGGATGCCGAGTGTATGGGCGCAAAAGAGCAGATCCTTCAGTACCAGAGAAGAGGCCGACTCCTTGGGCACTTCCACCAGCATCCCCAGCGAGAGATGGTTATGGATAACCGCCTGACCGATATCAAGCACCGATATCCTGGCATCAGCAAGAATTGCCGTTATTTTCGACGTCAGACCCGGTTTGTCGGGGCCAGTGATATTGATAAGGAGAAGCTCGCTCATAACATGAATTAAGGCTGTTTCTCGGTTACTTCTACTCTATATGCGATTGGGTTTAACCGTAAGCATTACAATGATTGAGCTATATCTGATGTCATTGTAATGCTGTGCATAGTTTTTGTATAGTTAACCGCAAATATTCAAAACATTTATGAGAAAACATAGTGTTGTTTTAGCAAAGAACCAACTTGAAAAAAATTACAGTTTTTTTGTTGGTGATGTGATAATTAGTATAATATGCGGTGTTTATATGTTTTTATGGCAATGTTTGAGCTTTTGTGCAATCTTTTTTTTCTGATTAATTGCAAGTGTTTTTGTTACAACTATTCTCATGTAATGTGTTTTTTATTAATTAAATAATTAAGAAGGTAGGAATGAAAAAACAACGAAATCCACTTGCATTACTAATTTTATTATTTCTAACAGCCTGTTCAGGTGGTGATATCTATACTAAGTCTGACTTTTCAGATATCACTAACTCGCATAAAAGAGTTGCGATTTTGCCATTTATAGTCAGTTACGATGCAAAAAGTATATCAAAGGAATTTACAATAGAAACTGCTAAAAAAGCAGAAAAAGAAGAATCTGTTATATTTCAGCAAAATATCTATGCTCAGTTTTTAAAAAGACAAACACAGGGGAAGTACACTGTTGAATTTCAGGATGTAGATGACACAAATGCTATTTTAATGAAAAATGGTATTTCGTATGAAAATATAACTTCATTTACAAAAGCAAAAATAGCTAGTAAATTAGGTGTTGATTCAGTGATTTCAGGAACTATTCGAAAATCTAAACCGATGTCAACAACGGGAGCTGTTGTACTGACGTTATTTCTTGGTTTTGGAGGAAATACAAATCGTATTGATATAAGTATGACATTGCACAATGGGAAGGATGGAAACTTGCTTTGGAAATACGATAACGATAGAGCAGCAGGACTTGGAAGTTCAGCAGAAGAAATAGCAAAATCGTTAATGAATAATATTTCTAAAAACTTTCCTTATATGAAAAAAGTATAATGTAAAGGCAAATGGGTATCTGATGTAATAAAGGGTGGTATTGCAAGTGCAAATAATTTATTATGAACACTGAGTGCCAGCTCTTATGCACTCAGTGTCCGTAAAACACTCATAGATTGCAAAAATGATAAAATGAGTTATTTGTGTTATACGTCCATACACTTTTTAGCTACTCATTTGCTGGAAAACGGATATAATATTTGGGTCATTCAGGAACTTCTTGGGCATAATAATGTACGAACGACCATGTGATTACACCTATGTTTTAAATTATGGGCTGTCCGGGGTTCGCAGCCCTGTTGACGGCTTGTGAGCAATGTTTTTATGCCGATCAGTATAAGACCAAGCGCAATATTTAAACGATTTATATTGAAACGATTAACGGCATTCTGAGCAGTTTGTAATTGGCGTCATATATGGGTTCAAATTCAAAAATCCGTAGTTTAGGCGGATCAATCTCAATATTGTTAACTGTTTATATAAGGAGGGGCAAATGGAAGTTTACACATTACATATTTCGTTTCCGTATGATGAGAATGACATCCCTTGGTCTAAAACCGTAGAGGTCAAAGAAAACTTTTCGCTGCAACAGTTACACAAGTATATTCAAAAGATCGTAGATTTTGATGACGATCATTTATACGAATTTTACGTTGGCAAGAAGCCTGGAAATAAGGCTTATTCAGTTCCCAAGAAAACTAAACTGAATGAAATATATCCAATAACGGGATATAAGTTATACTATCTTTTCGATTTCGGAGACAGTTGGTTATTTGAGATAAAGAAGTCACGAAAGAAAATCGTAGAAGAAAAAAATAAAAAATATCCGATTATAGTTGAGTCAACAGGAGTTAATCCTGAGCAATATCCGGATTATGAAGAATAAAGCAGATGAGCATTATTTCAATCAGGTAGGTATTCTTTTTTGCGCTTTTACCTGGCCGCAAGAACAATATATTGCGCCGGAAACTCTCATTGAAGATATGGTTCCGGTTGAAACCATGCCTGACAATCCGCTACACATAGACGTTTCGCGCTAATGCGCTTGCGCCGGTTAGCTCTACCTTATAAAAAATTAATATCAGGGAGATATTCCATAATGCACAAACACAGTGAAATGCCTTACGTCGCTCATGTTTTTGTTTGTACCAATGACCGTAGGGGAGATGGAAAATCGTGTGCAGACAATAACAGTCTGCTTGCTAAAGCCAAATTAAAACAAGCGGTTGACGAGAAAGGTTGGAAAGGGAGGGTAAGGATTTCCACATCAGGATGTATGGGGCTTTGCGGCAACGGTTCTCATGTGATGATTTACCCTCAGAAGGTATGGTTTTCTGAGGTTCTTCCTGATGATGTGGATGAAATTGTGTCTGCCATCGAACGTATCCTGGCAGATGAATGAAAGTACAACAGGGAATACGGTTTGTCCTCTATGAGAAGGTTGATGATTGCCGACAAAAGCGCATCCAGCTTTTTTCCTTGTTTTCCTGATTGCTCTTGGCGGTAATCCCGCTTGAACGTACAGAAACGTCAGTCTGGCATTTTTGCGTCGTGTCGGAGCTGTTTTGGGAGTAAAGCCTCACGTTAGTTTTCAGTAGTGGGTTCTGATTAACCATACCAGCCCATCGTCCGATAAAGCGCTCAAAACCCTAATTGGCAAGTAGCAGGCAGGATTAATAAGGAGAAATCACCATGAAAATCACCGTTCTCAATGGTAGTCCAAAGGGAGAATTGAGCGTCACCATCCAGTCGGTGGCCTACCTGGCCAGGATCTATCCGCAGCATGAGTTTAACATCATCCATATCGCTCAAAGAATCAAGCGGCTCGAAACCGACCAGGCCGTTTTCAATCAGGTCATTGACCAGGTGCGCGCCTCAGACGCAGTCCTGTGGAGCTTTCCCCTGTATATCCTCATCGTTCACGCGCACTACAAACGCTTCATCGAACTGATCTTCGAACGCGGCGCAGAGGCCGCCTTTGCTGGCAAATACGCCGCCTCGCTCTCTACCTCCATCCAC
>CAIRXW010000015.1 GCA_903882665.1 uncultured Chlorobiaceae bacterium
CCCAGGTGATCACCTCTTCCCATTCCGAACAGAGTAGTTAAGCCCTGGAGAGCCGATGGTACTGCCTAAAAGCGGGAGAGTAGGTCGTCGCCGAGTTTTTATAAAAAAAAGCCCATCCTTCAAACGATGGGCTTTTTTTTGACCTTTTTTCGCAAAATTACCGAGGCTGATCTTCTACAGTTCACAAAAATAAGTATCTTTATTACAACAAGTTGGCGTTTTTAAAAAAAGTATTGGCACCACCATGGTGTGTTTTTTATTCATAAATCCGCCTTTGCCTTATTCGTTTCGAATACTCTGCGTTATTGCTACATGTACAACTCCCTTTGCTTCCCGGTAGCAACTATTTTCTCCTTCTCATGAAACTCATCAAGTCATAAGTTCCATAAGACCTCTAAACATTTCCCCTCTCAATCAGTTATAAGTTTTATATTTCGCTTTAAGGCCGATAGTGCGGAGGCACGGTCTTTATTCATGAACAAAGCGCAGAACAGATATGGCTGAAGGAATTGATATTGGACTCTACGCCTTTACCGCCGGGATGAGCGTGCGCGATTATGAGTGTGATATGCAGGGCATCGTCAACAACAGTGTCTATCAGAACTACCTCGAACATGTGCGTCACCTCTATCTCAAGCAGGTTGGCATCGATTTCAGCGACTATGCCCGACAGGGAATCAACCTGGTGGTGGTGCGGGCCGAGCTTGATTATAAATATCCCCTTGTTTCAGGCGACAGCTTTGTCGTCGGCCTTACCATGCGTCGTGAGTCTGCCCTGAAATTTGCCTTTTATCAGGATATCTTTCGTCTTGTCGATCATAAACCGGTGCTGAAGGCTAAAATTATCGGAACCGCCCTCAACCAGCGCGGACGTCCTGAAATTCCTGAAGCTCTTGCCGAACTTTTTAATCCAGACCAGCCCTAACCCGATCTCTTCTGTTTATTGCGGGTATATCCCGTAAATAATGAACAATAGTTGTGTTTTCCCCAATCACTGAAACGCAAGGATCACCATGAAGTATATTGTCAAAGTTGCCTGTTTTGTGCTGTTGGTGCTTTTCAGCAGCGCTGTTTTTGATGATGTGAATGCCGCATCACTGGAGAGTGGAAAAAAACCCGGTGTTTATCTCAACGAAATCGGTGTCGGCTCCGGTTATGCCTGGGGCTCATTGAAAAGAGAGCCGGTCCATCTCACCGTCTATCCAGCCTTTGTGCGGATAGGGTTCAACATGAACTCCCTTGTCGGCATGGAAGATCACCAGAGTACCTTGCAACTGGTGTTTGAACCATTCCTCAATTCCATGACTGATCCCAAAACAGGCGTTGAAACGGGCTGCAGTATCGGTTTGCGTTATCTTCATCCTCTTTCCGTATCGGTTGCTCTTTTTACGGAAGCGAGCTTCGCTCCCATGTTCCTGAGCATCAAGAGTGTCGAACAGGGTGATGCAGGCTTCAACTTCCTTGATCAGCTCGGAGCCGGCCTTCAGTACAAGGTATCGGAAAGAACGGCTATTTTTGGCGGTTATCGCTTCCGCCACATTTCACATGCAGGACTTGCCGACCGCCCGAACGGCGGGATCAACTCGAATGCTCTCGTTGCCGGATTCTCCTGGTTATATTGACCATGCATGGGCGGATCTGTTTTTTTATTGAACCCAGTTGTGTTACAATCCGTCGGCATGTTCCGTTTCTTATGATTGTGGAGCAGAACGAGAGGCTTCTGCAAGCGCTCCGCTCCGTGC
>CAIRXW010000016.1 GCA_903882665.1 uncultured Chlorobiaceae bacterium
GCGGAGATCCAGAAGCTTGAGTGGTGTGACCTCATGGTGTGGCAGTTTCCTCTGTGGTGGTTCGGCCTTCCTGCCGCTCTCAAAGGCTGGGTGGATCGTGTTTTCGCCATGCAGCGCACCTACGGCGGCGGCCACATCTACGAGACGGGTCTCTTCACTGGCAGACGAACTCTCCTCTCCCTCACCACCGGAGGGCCCGAGGAGGCCTATCGCAAGGGCGGCTTCAATGGAGACATTCTTGGTGTTTTGCGCCCTGTTCATCGAGGTATATTGCAGTTCGTGGGCTTCGATGTATTGGCGCCGCACGTTGTCTACGGCCCCGCACATCTAACACCCGAAGAGAGGCAAGGCGCCCTGGAACTCTACGCCTCGCGCTTGCTATCGATATCATCCGAAGCGCCTATCGATGTCGGGCTCTATTGAACGGCATGTCACTCCTCGTTGCAAAGGCAATGAGTAACGCTGAACTCAAGTGACAATCCCATGAACAGTCACAGCATCTTTTTGCCGGTCATCATCACGTATGTCAGGACAATTCACACTCAGTGAAACATGATGCGAATGAACGGCAGCAGTTTAAAAAGATCCATTTTTTGAGCTGTAGCCGTCAGGCGCTTCGGCACACCAAAGAGGAACTCGTATAGCAAGTTAGCAAAAAAAGAAAAAATATTTGAAAGCTGTTCAGAGAAATTGAGATTATGTTTGAGGGCGTTGAATGCGTTGCCTCAAATGTTGATCAAAAATTAGAGAATACATTGCCGACGCAACGGGTACTCAAGGAACAAGAAAAAAAGAATGTTGTCGCCCATGACGCCGACCGACTGCATCGGGAGCATTACGGCTAACGGCCTGGCAAGAAAGTCTCAGCCTTGTTTCCAGATCAGTTATTTCTTTACCACAGATTATTATGCCCTTTTGGGGAAACCGTATATATCTGATTTTCCCTGCGATTTCATCACACTTTCGTACATTAAAAGATTAATAGATGAAGAGAACCGGTTAACAGAATTAATGCAAAAGTGTTAGCAGATGTCGATGGATGAAAACCACATCTTATTTTAACTTAACAAGAAACAGGCCAGACCGTTCAGGAATAAAAGATGAATGGATCTGTTTCGTTGTAGAACACCCTGGAAAACTGTTATCCAATCTGATGGCAGAATCAAGAAATGGGCCCATATTCAAGATGCAGGGAAAGCTTTACGGGTCATTTTGCTTGAAGATGGCGAAACCGTTCATAATGCTTTTTTCGATCGATCATACAAGGATAGCTAAGCCATGAAAGTAAAATATTTTGAGGATACCGATACCGCTTATATTGAATTACTTGATAAACCGGTGTTTGAAACTCGCGAGATCAGTGAGAACATCTTGATTGATGTTGATGAGAAGGGGAATCTTGTTAGTATGACCATTGAGCATGCTAAAGAAAATGCTGGCTTATGGGAATTCTCTTATCAGGAAATACCTCATCGGGAAACAGCGTAAGATTGCACAGGGGAGCAGCATACTTGGTTAGCAATGCGACCGGTGAGTGGCCGGTGTTGAACAACAAAAGAATAGCTGGTGACTCCATCAAGGGAGGAGAACTGCTTTTTTTGGAGTCAGCCTGATTTCAAGTTCGCAGCCAACAGCTTCCTGAGTCAACCCTGATTGCTGACGCGCGAAAAGCAGTTCCCTTATCAGTGCATACTTTGGCTACAGAGGGGGGAAGCTATTAAGGATACTGATCAACGCCCTGGAGCCTTTACGACTCTGCTGAACTCAAACGTTAAAGACTGGAACTCGTAAAACAAATGAACTCATCCAATGGGCGCAGCCCTGATGTTCTTGCCTATTTTCGGGAACTCGCTGAAACCTCTGCACTCAGGACGAATGAAGACAAGTCGTTGATAGCGATGAAATACCAACACCTGAATATCGTTTCGGGTCGTAGTATCCTTTCCAGTTTTTTGCAGGCTCGTCCTCTTGCTCCGGTTATGGTTTCGTTGGACCTTATCTTCCCATTTGCCTGTAATATGAGCCAGAAAATGGCGGTACAACGGGCGATTCAGTATCCCGTCTCACTGGTTCAGGGGCCGCCGGGCACTGGCAAGACCCAAACCATCCTGAACTTGATAGGCAACATGCTGCTTCTCAAGAAACAGGTCGCTGTGGTCTCCAACAACAATTCGGCTACAGCTAACGTGCTGGAAAAGCTGAAGAAATATGAACTGGATTTCGTGGCGGCGTCTCTCGGAAGCACTCAAAACAAACAGGCGTTCATCGAGGGGCAGACAGCTACAGCGGTTCTGATGCCGACACTCCAGGCAGATCAGGAAGCTTCTGTGCGCAAGGAGATTCTCCATCTGAATAAAGAGCTTGATAACGCGTTTCTAAAGAAGAACGAGTTGGCTGCCATAATTCAGCAGATTGATGCGCTTCGGCTTGAAATGGCTCACTTTGACATGTTCTATGAGGAAACGAAGGGTCGCAACCAGAGTGTGACAGATCGGACGTTTCGACCTGAATTATCCGCGAGAAAGCTGATGAATGCCTGGCTGGTTTCTGAACAGGAAGTGAAGCGTTCCACAAGAACTTCAAGCCATCGTGCCGGTTTTCTGGAGAAGATTGGACTTCTGCTCCGGTATGGTATGGCAGGGAGTGTCTTTTTCAAGTTCAGCGTCGAGGAACGTATTCCCCTGTTGCAAAAGGCCTATTACCAGCGAAAGCTGGCGGATATGGAAAAGAGGCGGAAATTGCTTGAGGTCTCGCTCGCGGGGTTTCGTTTTGACGAGCGCCTGGAAAGGCTGACCGAGCTTTCGATGCAACTACTGAAGCACTGTCTTGCGGAGTCCTATAACAACCGGGCGCGAAAAATATTCGCTCTTGAAGATCTCCGGAAGCGGCCACAAGAATTTCTCAATGAATATCCTGTCGTCCTAAGTACAACGTTTTCCATCATTACGTCGCTCAAGGCTGGCTATCTGTTCGATTGTGTTATCGTAGACGAGGCGAGTCAAGTCGATTTGCTCAGCGGTGTTCTTGCGATGGGTTGCGCAGAGAAGCTCGTCATAGTGGGGGATCCTATGCAACTGCCCAATGTATTGACGGAGCAGGATGAAAAGCGAGCGAAAGAGGTCGCTTTAAAATACAATCTCCCGGAACATGCCCGGTTCGAGCGACACAGCTTGCTTTCTGCTGTGCGAACTGCTTTCCCTGAAATTCCCGAGACGCTGTTGCGAGAGCATTATCGGTGTCATCCAAAAATCATTCAGTTCTGCAACCAGAAGTTCTATGGGGGTGAACTCCTTGTAATGACCCGTGATCAAGGCGAGGCGGACGTTCTTAAGGCCTACATGACCGTCGAGGGTCGGCATGCGCGTGGCACCTTTAATCAGCGTCAAATTGACGAAATTATACAGAATGTTTTGCCTGAACTGGGCTCAATCAATCAAGCCGACATAGGCATTGTTTCGCCATTCAGAGCACAGAAGGCTCGGATGCAGGCATCTCTGGGTTCGAAGGAGATTGAGATTGATACGGTGCATAAGTATCAGGGTAGAGAAAAGCGAGTTATCGTCATAACAACCGTATCGAACGAAGCCAACGAATTCGTCGATAACCCGAATTTGCTGAACGTTGCCGTATCCCGTGCGCAGGAGAAGCTCCGGCTGGTCGTTTCCAAGGAGATGGCGGAGGGAAATGGCAATGTCGCGGATCTTGTTCGTTACATCCGGTACAACAATTGCGAGGTTATTTCTGGCAGGGTTCGTTCTATCTTTGATCTTCTCTATTCTGACTACACGGCAGTGCGGTTGGCGGTATTGAAAAAGCGAAAACGAGTTTCGAAGTACGATTCTGAGAACCTTATCCTCAGCGAAATAGAGGCGGTATTTCAAGAGAAAGCTTATCGGTGTTTCGGTGTTGTTTTTCAATTTCCGCTTTCGATGCTCGTTCGGGATACAGAGAACTTGACCACCGAAGAATCCACCTATGCTACCCATCCATGGACTAAAACCGATTTTGTGGTTTACCGTAAAGTCGACAAAAGTCCGGTGCTTGTCATTGAAGTTGATGGATATGCCTTCCATCGTGAAGGAACACGTCAAGCTGAACGTGATGCTCTGAAGGATGCTGTGTTGGCGAAATGCGGGTTACCGATACTGCGCCTGTCGACGGTTGGGAGCGACGAGCGGAGCCGGATCAGGAAAAAACTGGAGGATGTGGGACTTTGACTGAATTCCGTACAATTGTGCAAGAAACTCGAAGCAGCGCCTCAGGCTCTACAGTATGATAATATTCGATTAAAGCCCTGGCTCGCTATGAGAGCCAAGGCGAACCAGTTCAAGGCTGTTGTTGTTGGTTTTGCGGTAGATCAAAATAAGGTCAGGCTTGACGTGGCAATCACGGCAATCGTTCAACGTGCCGATCAATCAATGGGTGATCGACAGCATTGGGGGGTAACGGTTTGTCCTCTACGAGAAGGTTGATGATAGCCAATCACGACAGCGATTTATGCCTCGTCTCTTCCGAGGAGCCGGGATATCGGCAATCCCCGACCCGGCAAATCCCGTCCCCCCTCGTGCGCTCTATCCATCTCAATCCATTGCGTGCGGGAGTGGTGGAATCGCTCGATTCATGAACGTCGTTTGATTTATCAGGAGGAATGCAGTATTCTTGCTGGTAATACGTAATACCGGAGAGGAAAATGAAAGTAACAACAAAAGGGCAGGTGACGATACCTGTTATCATACGGGAAAAGTTAGGGATAACCCCGAATACAGAAGTTGATTTTCTGCAAGAGGGGGGATCGCATCGTGATGGTAAAACGAAAAGACGCAACGCCGGCGAGTCGCAAATTTAAAAAGCTTCGGGGGATTGCGACTGTCAAAATGACTACGGACGAAATCATGGCGCTCACAAAAGCTGTATGAACGGTCTGCTTGTTGATTCAAATATCATCCTGGATGTTTTTCTCGATCACACGAGATAAAAACAGATATCAAACCTGGTTCCCGTCAGTCAGAATCATTTCTCCCCGAATAATCGATCAGCCAGCCATCATTATCATGGACTCAGTGACGTTGAACTGTATCCTGAAAAGTCAGGCTGTTCAGTCTGTATCAGGAGAAGGGGACGCTCACTGCATTGTGTCGATCGCTCCATCACAATGCCGACTTCAGGAACTACTATCCCGGTTTTCGAGTTGTTCACCTCAGTGATCTTCCTGAAAATCTGAACATCTTATATCTGGAACTCCGGACTTGATGGAGTGAGTGGATGAATGTTGAGACCATCCACAAAGATCCGGATCCCTGTCAGGAACTCTTCAAAGCAATGGTGAACGTTACATGGAAACCAGATGGATAACTCCTCGGCCGCTCTTCCGGAAAACATTGTTATTTTTGACGGTGTGTGCAATCTATGCGAATTTTCGGTGAATTTTATTTTTGAGCACGATACCGCCGGGCATTTCTCTTTCACGCCGGCCCAGTCTCCTCTTGGAGCGTCGTTACTCAAGCATTTTGGCATCAATACTTCGCGTCTTGACACCGTCGTTCTTGTCAGGGGTGACCGCTCCTTTACCCGAAGTGCCGCTGCCATTGAAATCGCCTCCAGACTCGACATGCCATGGAATCTGCTCACCGTATTCCAGGCGGTTCCCGAACCCCTGCGGGATGTGATGTACGATCTGATAGCGCAGAACCGGTATCAGCTGTTCGGAAAAAAAGATGCATGCATGTTGCCGTCCGAAGAGTTGCGCAGGCGTTTTCTCCAGCAACTGCCGGGATAGCCAGCCATCGCAAGCGACATCGACCTCTTCATCTGAAAAGAATAAAAACCATGCCAGACAACACAGCGGGTCGTTTTTTTGCATATCTGAACTGGCTTCTCAATCCATTCCATGGATTGGAGACGACGGAAGTCTATGATCTGATTGGTACCACTTCTCTTACCGAGCACGGGCTGTATCTGAATCTTGGTTACTGGCGGGATGTGGATACTATCGATGAGGCCAGTGAAGCGCTTGCTCTTCTGGTGGCGAAACGGGGCGGCATGGCTGCAGGTGATATCGTGCTGGATTGTGGGTATGGCTTTGGCGACCAGGATATCCTCTGGGCCAAGAGCATGAAACCTGAAAAAATCATCGGGCTGAATATCACAAGGTCTCAGGTGGAACGGGCGCGGATGAATGTTGCCGATGCAGGGCTCGGGAAGTCGATAGATTTAAGGGAAGGTTCGGCAACAGAGATGCAGATTGCAAATGAATCTATCGATCTGGTCGTTTCCCTGGAAAGTGCTTTTCACTACAGGAGCCGTGAGGATTTTTTCAGGGAGGCGTATCGGGTGTTGCGACCGGGAGGAAGGTTGGTGACAGCGGACATTGTCCCGACAAAAAACTCCGATAATCTCTTCAGGCGGATGGAGCAATGGATTTCATGGAGTCTTGTAGCCGGCAAATTCAATATTCCGCAGGAAAACTACTATCTGATTCCGTCCTATACCAGTAAGCTTTTGAGCGCCGGCTTCGTCACTATCGACATCAAATCAATACGCGACGATGTCTATCTGCCTCTTCATGAGTATCTGTCAAGAGATCAAACGTTTGTCAGGAAGCTGCCTCCGGTTGCCATGATTCTCGCAAAATCAGCATTCAATCGCTCTGCAGAGAGTGTCTACGCCGGCCTGGACTATATTCTGTCTTATGCTGAAAAGCCGGAGAAATCCGGGTGACATCCCAAATTGATATCGCATCTGCGCATCTGAGACGTTGTTTAATAACGATAATAACGCTTTACCCTCATTATCCCGATAACTCCAATCCATTCAATCCGATAGCTGCGATTTTACGGTTCGGGGACGATGACGACTAACTCTACTCTTTACAGTTCCTTTCGATGTGATGTTGTGCAAAGATATCAAATATGGTATACTGTCCGAATGAAATACATTGAAGTAATGCCGCCAGCAGTGGATTTCATAAACTCACTTTCTCCGAAATTACGGGCGAAAGCATTGAGGGCCATTTAACTTCTGAAGGAATTTGGTTTCAGGCTCGGTGAATCGCATTCCAAAACATTAGCCGGCACTGATGGTCTTAAGGATCTACGTGTCAAAGTTGGCTCCAATATTTGCAGGATATTTAAAGGGGTCGTGTTAAGAAATCACCATGAAAATCACCGTTCTCAATGGCAGTCCAAAGGGAGAATTGAGCGTCACCATCCAGTCGGTGGCCTACCTGGCCAGGATCTATCCGCAGCATGAGTTTAACATCATCCATATCGCTCAAAGAATCAAGCGGCTCGAAACCGACCAGGCCGTTTTCAACCAGGTCATTGACCAGGTGCGCGCTTCTGACGCAGTCCTGTGGAGCTTTCCCCTGTATATCCTCATCGTTCACGCGCACTACAAACGCTTCATCGAACTGATCTTCGAACGCGGCGCAGAGGCCGCCTTTGCCGGCAAATACGCCGCCTCGCTCTCTACCTCCATCCACTTCTTTGACCACACGGCTCACCATTACATCCATGCAATCTGCGACGACCTGGAAATGCGTTTTGTCGACTCGTTCTCGCCCGATATGCATGACCTGCTCAAGGAAGAAGGCCGCCTGCAGCTTGCCCGGTTCGGCCAGCAGTTCCTGGAAGCCGTCCGGAACCAGGTGCCTACCCAGCGCCAATATCCACCCTTGACCCATCGCGAGTTTTCTTACCAGCCTGAGCTTTCGCCCAACCCGGTCGCCACCGCCGGGAAGAAGGTGGTCATCCTGCATGATGAGCAGCAGCCCGACAGCAATCTGGCGAAAATGGTGGCGCGCTGCCGCAGCGCTTTGGCAGGCGAAGTGACCGTGGTCAATATTCATGACATTGATATCAAATCCAGTTGCCTGGGCTGCCTGGAATGTAGCGGAAACTACCACTGCGCATACACGGGCAAAGACGGGTTCATCGAATTTTACAAAGCGACCGTTATGACAGCTGACGTTATCATCTATGCCGGGCGAATGGTTGACCGCTACCTCTCCTCACGCTGGAAGATGTTTTTTGACCGCATCTTTTTCAATACCCACACCCCGGTACTGATCGGCAAGCAGGTTGCCTTTATCATCTCTGGCCCGTTCAGCCAGGTTCCCAACCTGATGGAGATTTTCAGCGGTTTCTTTGAGTTTCAAGGTGCCAATATTGTTGGCGTTGTCAGCGATGAAAGCGGCACTTCCGCCGACCTCGACCGCCTGCTCGACCAGTTGCCGGCACGCGCACTGGCCTACGTCGAGGCTGGCTACCTCCGCCCGCAGACCTTCCTCGGAGTGGGAGGCATGAACATCTTCCGCGATGATATTTACGGTCGCCTGCGTCCCATCTTTGCCGCCGACCACCGCGCTTTCCGTCGAATGGGCGTTTACAAGACTTTTCCCCCGGCAGAACTCAACACCGTCCTGTTGAATACTTTCGTCGCCCCGGTTATTAACCTGCCCCCCATTCGGAAAAAGTTCGACAAGATGATAAAAAAACAGATGGTCGCATCGCATCAAAAGGTGGTCGCCCAGGCCCAGGCCCATGAAAAGAAAGCATAATAATTCGAACAGGAAAAAAAAGGCATTGGCCCGCTAGTCGAGAAAGCTCTACTTGCGCCTGGGCAACTGTTCTTCATGTATTGTCTCGCGACCATAATAACAAAAGCCGCCCAACAACGGCATTCATCCTTCAACCACCAGAAAGGACTCATGAAAGTACTCATCGTCTATTGGCACCCGGAGCCTCTTAGCTTCAACGCATCGATGTTCGGTACAGCGTGCGACACTCTTTCGCAAGCGGGACACGAGGTTCTCACGTCCGACCTTCATGCTATGGCGTTCGACCCTGTCTCGAGCCGCAAGAACTTCAGCACCATCAAGGAGCCATCTTTCCTCAAACTGCAGGCCGAGGAAGCGTATGCCACTGCAATGCATGGCTTCTCGGAAGAGATCGAAGCGGAGATCCAGAAGCTTGAGTGGTGTGACCTCATGGTGTGGCAGTTTCCTCTGTGGTGGTTCGGCCTTCCTGCCGCTCTCAAAGGCTGGGTGGATCGTGTTTTCGCCATGCAGCGCACCTACGGCGGCGGCCACATCTAC
>CAIRXW010000017.1 GCA_903882665.1 uncultured Chlorobiaceae bacterium
ATCTGGCGAAACGCTGACTTGATGGTTGCGTTTTCATCAGCAGCGTTTTTCAGTTCGAGCACCACCAGAGGGATGCCGTTGACAAAGAGCACTATGTCGGGGCGTTTGTTCTGGTGGTTCTCAATAACCGTAAACTGATTTGCCACCACAAACTCATTGTTTTCGGGAGTATCAAAATCAATGAGCTTCACCAGATCGCCGCGCTCGTTGCCATTCTGCTGATAGCTCACCCCAACACCCTCAGTAAGCAGGCGATGGAAGGCTTCATTGTTGGCCAGAAGATCAGGCGAATGGATGCGCTGTACCTCTTTCAGTGCAGCCTGAAGCACCGTTGGCGAATGCCGGGGGTTAATGCGGCGAAGCGCCGATTCAAGTCGCCCAGTGAGCAACACATCATCGTAATGGCGGCGCTCAGGACTGGTCCCGTCAGGGGCAATATCCGGCCCGTAGAGAGAGCTGTATCCCTGCCGCTCAAACAGATGAATGGCAAACGCTTCTATGGCTGATTCAGTCAGCTTTTGTGTCATGCTTTCGTTGTCACGTTCATCATCCTGAACTGGTTTCAAAGCTCTTTACTGATCTCTTGTTGTCTTTCTTTAAGAGATTGTAACCTTTTTTATTTTATACGGTTATTTCAATCCTTCTCTTAAACCTTCTCTTAATCTTTCACTTAAAAATGTCTCTTCACTGACATTTAAGAGAAGAGTTACAACGATATCGCCCCCCAACGGGTCTGGGGCAAGTTGTCGGTAAACATAAACATCAATAAAATTGGCAAACTTGCCTTCGTGTCTCGTAAAACTTTTCATAAAACAAAATTTACGAGACACTAACCTGCTAATTTTATTCATGTTAAATAAATGACATTAAGTTTTCTTTACGTAATTTTTTTCTTCTCGATCTATTTTACGAGAACCTTTTGTCAGGCATAAGCACAAGCCAGAAGGCATATTTCACGTTGATGCTACGCAGCAAATTTCTTTAACATTTCTGGTTGATAGCGTTGATCCCACTATATAATGTCAGCACACTTACTTTTCAGGGCATCCAAATACTCCCTCTTTATCTCCATGTCTTCATTATTTATATGGCGTGTGTTGAGCAATCATGCTTTTTATGCAAATTCAGCATGTTGCAATTGTTGTAGTGAAATATCAATATATTTGGGATTTGTAAACAAACTCCTTTTTCTATCACTCCAATTTTCAAGTTGTTCACATATCACCTCTTTTTCAAATGAGTTTTTATTTACAGTAATAAAATCAATAGATGACAACAGTTCAAGCGCAAAATCCGAATAAAAACCAGTTAAAAAATCAATTGTCCTTTTAGCGATACTATGTAATTCAGAATTACTTTCAACATGTTTTTTTACTATATCATAACCATCTGACACCAATGTTAGCGGCTCAAAAGGCTTTTTATTCATATCGCTATATCCCATTATATAGCTCCCATTTAATACATTTAATACAAATCGGACTTTACCAGAATATGGACCATAAAAGTTTGGTCTAAAATCAAGATTAAAATATTTTATAGCTCCAAATCTTTGCAAAAAATAACATACTTTCTCACTTGAAAACTCAGAAACATATTCCCCATTCTTTACTAAATCAAATAAAATATAGAGTAGCAATGCTCTTGCATCTGTTAATTTTACTCTTTCTTTTTTTAATTGCTCTTTTATCTGTTGGGTTGGTTCATAAACAATTATCTCAACATCAAGATTACTTAATTTTTGCTCTAAAATCCTTTTAACTTTTTCCCACTCTAACCCGCCATTCCCTGAACCTAATGGAGGTATCGCAATACTATGTATTTTATATTCTTTTAAAACGCGAATTAAATCATCTAACCCAGCGACAATAAAACTATATTCTGATGGTTTTCTCCAATCTTTCTTCGTTGGAAAGTTAATAATGTATTTCACGCCTGAACTAAGGTTAGAGTCTTTAACCACAAATAATCGACCTATCTCAACTTCATTTCTTTTGCAAGCATCAATATAGGATTTATAATTATTATGATATGCTTTCTTGAATTGTAAAGCAATACCCTTTCCCATTACACCAACAGTGTTAACCGTATTGATTAATGCTTCTGCATTACTTTCAAGGATATTTCCTGTAATATATTTTATCATAATCGTAAGTATCAATAATACGCTTGAGGAATAACCTTAATTTTGTCTTCAGAGATTCCAAATGAAATTAATTTGTTTTTGGCTTTCTCATTATAGCAACCAAAACCTATTATTATGTCTGGAGATAAATCAATAGCAACTAAAAATTCAGCTTGTTTTTTTCTTTTAATGTCCAGGTTTTCACTTCCTCCCCAATATAAGGATTTTACAGCTTCCCAATCAACAATATCAACAAGTTCATTTATTTTTGTTTTGTCATAAAATGAAGTCAGCAGATCTGTTGCATGACCATCACTGAAGAAAAAGTCAATATTTAAAGAAACTATTTTACTTAAAGAACAAGCTAAATAAATAATATCAGAAGGAGATGTAGCTCGTTCCACAAAATTTCCTCCATGTTGAGCGACATAAAGCATTGGCATTCTAACTCCAAAATAAAATGGAATATAATCCCCTAATTTAATTGAGGATAATACATTTTTTGAATTATAATCACCATTATCAACGCGGACTATTTTTTTGCTTCTTGTTTCAATAAGGCTTAAGTCTCCAATATTTTTATAGTCAGTATTTTTATTTTGAGAATTTTTATGTGTGATGCCATATTGCAGAATATGAGAAATATTCTCTAAATGGGTAATTCTGTATACGACAACTTTATTAAGTTCCACAATATATCAATTCACATTGTTTATCAAATATACATCAATAATCAAATAATGATAAATTTGAACCTTCATAGGTTGTCAGGGGTTTCTTCGCATGTTGCCAAATGGTTGATGCTCTATTCAGCTTGTTCGTTCGATATTTTCATAAGTGTAAATTAACTCATTACCCTCACTTCGCCGCTCATCAGCTTTGGGAGAAGGGTGTCACGGAGTTTTTCAAGTGTTCGAATTTGGAAATGATTCAAGTCTTTCTTTTTCCACCATGAAATAACAATTTCTGAAAATTCAGCAACCTTTTCTTTGGGAGGCAATTTGAACTTGGGTCTTTGTAAGCCGTCTATTGCAAGCATATTAACAGTTGAGCCATTTGTAGCAGATATAATTTGCTCCCTAAGATAAGGCGTCAGAAGGAGGTAATAAAGGTACTCTGTAGTGAGATAGCTATTTTCCTTTAAAATTACCCGGTAAATATGTTGACTGAATAATCCTTTTTCTCCATAAAAAGACGGAACAATTGCGGGGCATCCGATTAACTTAAACTCATGTCCTTGCTCAGTGTTTGCAACAATAATCTCTCCATTTCTGACGAGGTGGCGTTCTTTAAATTCGGCCGTGTAATACTTAATTCCGACTTCTTTATACCCACCACCTTCATAGATCGAATTCAAATTGTGCATTGGTATGCCCAGACCTGAATCGGATAACCCACTACCTTTATAGCTAAGTCCTCTCAGGACTTCACTATGGCAATCAAGTGTTGTATCTGCCCACTCCTCCTGCGCTTCTTCTATAAACCACTGGCGAAAGAGGGTTTCGGCCATGGATTCAAGGGTTTTGTTCTGTCGATGCAGCAGATCGATTTTGTCGTCAAGGCTGCTGAGGACGGCAGCAATGGCTTTTTGTTCGGGAAGAGGCGGAAGTAAAATATCTATCTCTTTTATCTTGTCACGACTAAGTTCGATTTGACCAGTTGAGCCTTCAGCGTAGCCTTCAATTTCAGTTTCTCTTTTTCTTAGGTTATAATAAACAAATAGAGGATGTGCTATGTTCCGATTTAATCTCAAAATAGAAATGTGGCTATCTGCAAAAACTTTTCCCGCTTGTCTAAATATTGCAACACGGCCAGCGGTTCCGACACCAGTTGAATTAATTAGAATATCCTCATTATGAACAATTTTTTCATTCGCGTGTTTTTTCTCTTTGTTCTGATATTTAATAAGGTCTAAAGAAATAGTCCCCCTCCTTATACACTTTTGATTTATTACAGGGATACCGTTATTCTCAACATATTTGGGCGAAATACCTCTGCTTACATATTCTGCAATATCGCCTAATTTGTAGTCACACCATTCACTCATCGCCACCTCCCAATTCTGCTTCAATTTGTTCGATACTCGGGAGGGATGACTGATATTCTGCGGGCAGATTTTTGGTAATCAGGTATTCACTGACACCAATCGGCTTGTGAATATCCTTGAGAGCATATTCCACAACCACGTCATTTTTTGACTTGCATATAATGATGCCTATGGTGGGGTTATCCTGTTCGGTTTTCAGGATACCATCAACCGCAGAGACATAAAAATTCAGTTTTCCGGCAAACTCCGGCTTGAACTTTACCGCCTTGAGTTCAATAACCACATAACAGTGCAGGCGTGTATGGTAGAACAAGAGGTCAATATAATAGTCATCGCCACCTACTTCGAGCTTGTACTGCCGCCCAATGTATGAAAAGCCTGCGCCAAGCTCCAGTAAAAATCGGGTAACATGCTCAATCAAGGCATCTTCAAGCTCTTTTTCATCATGCTTTTTGCGCAACAGAAGAAAATCGAAATTATAGGGGTCTTTGAGGATTTGCTGGGCCAAATCCGATTGCGGGGATGGCAGGGTTGCCTTAAAGTTGGTGATTGCTTTACCTTCGCGCTGGTAGAGGCGGCTTTCGATATGATGGGTTAATACAGCCCGCGACCAATTGTTCTGAATGGTTTGCTGTACATAAAAGAGCGCTTCACCCTGATCCTTGATCTTGCTGATGATGACAAGGTTGTGACCCCAAGGTATTTGGGCAACAAGCTGCTGCCCAAATAGTGAGTTGTCTAATTGGGCAGCAGGCTGCTGCCCAATTGCAGATTGGTTCAATTGCGCAGCAGCCTGCTTCGCAATTGCATTCGTTCCTGACCAGAACTGGTACCACTGGCGCATATATTTCAGGTTACGCACGGAGAACCCTTTCATATCAGGAAATTCAGATTGCAGGTCATGGCTTATCTGCCCGAGAATGCCGTCACCCCAGGCCGATGCCTGTTGGCGGGCAATAATGCGTTCAGCCAAATCCCAGTACAACCGAAGCATAGCCCGATTGACCGATACCGCAGCTTTGAGTTGTGCTGATTGAATGCGGATTTTGAGTTCCCTGATAAACTCCCTGTACTCTGTTGTGTTGAGCGGCGCGTTCATATTTTTACCCTCGCCAAATTCTCGATAATCACTTTGTTCAGCTCAGCCTCTTCCACCAACTGCGATTCAAACTCAGCCTTCAGTGTTGCAAAACGTTCAGCAAAATCAAAGTCATCCTCTTCCTCTGCAAGGCCAACGTAGCGACCCGGTGTAAGCACGTAGTCGAGTTCCTGCACTCGTTCCAACGGCACGGAGGCACAGAATCCTTTGTTATCCTCATACTCACCCTCTCCGGTTCGCCAGTCGTGATAGGTTTTGGCAATGAGGTCAATGTCGTCACCCGAGAGTTCACGGGTGCGGCGGTTGATGAGGTGGCCCAGGTTACGGGCATCGATAAAGAGAATTTCGTTTTTTCGCGGGTGGCCATTGTTCCTTGCCCGGTTCAGAAACCAGAGGGCGGCAGGAATCTGTGTGTTCAGAAAGAGTTTGGCAGGCAGGTTGACAACACAGTCAATCAGGTTTCCATCGGCTATCATGGATTTACGGATATCGCCTTCGCCGCTGCTTTTGCTGGTGAGTGCGCCTTTGGCAAGTACGACTCCGGCAATGCCGTTCGGGGCAAGGTGAAAGATAAAGTGCTGCAGCCATGCGAAGTTGGCATTGCCTGCCGGTGGAATACCGTATTTCCAGCGGCCATCTCCACGGAGTTGTTCACCGCTCCAGTCGCTGTCGTTGAAGGGTGGATTGGCAATAACGTAATCGGCTTTGAGGTCTTTATGGGCATCGTTGAGAAAGGAGCCTTCGTTGTTCCATTTGACCTGGGAGCTGTCGATACCGCGAATGGCGAGGTTGATCTTTGCCAGACGCCAGGTGGTCTGGTTGCTCTCCTGACCGTAAATTGAGATATCCTTCACGCGGCCCTGATGCTCGGTGATAAATCGTTCGGACTGCACAAACATGCCACCGGAACCACAACAGGGATCCAAAACCCTGCCTTTATAGGGCTCAAGCATGGAGACAAGGAGTTCGACTATGCTGCGCGGGGTGTAGAACTGCCCACCCTGCTTGCCTTCGGCGAGAGCGAATTCACCGAGGAAGTATTCGAAGACGTGACCGAGCACGTCGCGGCTCCGTGACTTGGCGTCACCGAGGGCGATATTGCTCATGAGGTCAATCAGACCTCCAAGGCTTGCCGGATCAAGGTTTTGGCGTGCATAGACCTTGGGTAGGACGCCCTTGAGCATGGGGTTCTCTTTTTCAATAATATCCATCGCCTCATCGACAAGGATGCCGATATCTGACTGGCGAGCACTCGTGAGCAAAAATGACCAGCGAGCTTGCTGAGGCACAAAGAAAATGTTTTCACCTTTGTACTCGTCTTTGTCTTCCGGGTCGGCTCCGGCATACTCCCCTTCCCCTGACTGAAGTATGGCGTACATCTCCTCGAAAGAATCGGAAATGTATTTGAGGAACATGAGCCCAAGGACGATGTGCTTGTATTCAGCGGCGTCAATGTTTTTGCGCAGCTTGTCGGCGGCTTTCCAGAGCTGCTTTTCTATGGGTTCTTCTTTTATGTCTTTTGGTGACTTGGTTCTTGCCATGATTATAAATGAGTCCTTTGCTGATCAATGGTTAGTTAGTCAAGAAGAGTCTGATTCCTGTTGTTCATAAAAAAAGAACGGGCTGCCTGATGCTGCAAATACTCACCCATGGAGAGGGATCATATTGGTTTGTCAACAGGCTGCATTTCGGCAAGCAATGTCTCAGGAGCAATATCCTGCTCATTTGGCCATGTGACCGCACCAAAGAGTATGCTGACCTGATTGAAATAGCTGATATCACGCAGTTCGGAGAAAACCCCATGATCAAGATAGGGCTTGAGATCAAAAATTCCTTTTTGCCCACCTGCGGTTTCGATGTAAATCCGATAATCTGACAAAGGCTTTACATTTTTTACATCCCAGTACATAGTCACCTCATAATGGGTTAATTTTATAAGGGGCCTCACCATTGACGGCTAATTCCCAGTCAGCGACCAATTCATCGCGACGCAACTCAATCCAAGCCTGCACCAAACGCAACTGTTTGCGCGGTAACTCTCCGATAAGAATCTCGCCATCCTGAATACCGACAGTCGCCTCAAACTCACCATATTTTGCATGGATATGCGGCAAATGATGCTGCTTGTTATCAAGGAGATAAAGACGGATGATAATACCGTAAAACATTGAGATAATTGGCATTATGTACACCCTGGATAATTTATTTTGAAAACAACAGATACGCTTGCGAAACATCCTGCCAAGAGACAAGGTACGGTAAAATTAACCCTCCAGGAAATGCACACTGACAAGCAGATACATCTACACCACCCGGTCAAGCACCGCAATAATGCGCCCGGCGGCGGCTCCGTCCCATTTTTCGGGAATTTTTGATCGGCTGGTTATGTGCTTGTGCGTGCCGGGATGGAGAATGTCGTGGATGCGACTTTTGATATCCTCCTCATCAAGGCTGACAAGGGCGTTGGTGCCAATTTCGATGGTGGCAGGACGGGCGGATGTATCCATGATGGTGAGGCAGGGCACGTTCATGACGGTGGCTTCCGACTGCATCTCTTCGATGTCGGTAAGGAGCAGCAGTGAATCGCGGAGCAGCTTCAACAACGTGGCGTGCTGCGGGGGCTCAATCATCTTCACTCCCTCCATTTCGCCAAAAAGCTCAACCATGCCATGCTGCTGTAACAGAGCATCAAGCCCGGCAACAAGTGGTATGACGACGGTGACGTTGCCGGAAATCTCTTTGAGAAGCCGCTGCATCATTTCGAGCGGCTCTTTCGCGGAGAAACGGCCAGCAGGATTGAGAAGCAGCAGGGCATATTTTTTGGGTTTGGCGTCAGGAACCGGTGGTATATCGGAATTATTCGCCTCTTCCATCAGGCCGACGAGGCTGTCGATGAGAAGATTGCCTGCAAAGAAGACCTTTTCATCGGCAACACCTTCGTTGATGAGGTTATATTCACCGCTGTGTTCGCTGACAAAATGGAAGTCGGCCATGGCGTCAATAACCACGCGGTTGACCTCTTCGGCATCAGAACGCTCGTAACTTCGCAGCCCCGAATCGACTGCGGCAATGGGAAGGCCGAGCTTTGCGGCAGTTACTGCGGCTCCAAATGCTGCATTGTCGCTGCCGCAGACCAGCACAAGGTCAGGTTTTTCGATGAGCATGATCTTTTCCATGCCGGTCATGGCAGCGGCAAGCTGCTCAACCGGTGTACCATCCTGAAGGGTAATGGTGTGGCTTGCTTCGCCAATGCCAAAGCTTGCAGCCAGTTCGCGGATGATCGGCTCTGCGCCCTGAGGGGCGGCCAGTATCACGACGGACTGATATGCTCCCTTTTTTTTCAGGGCTTTATAAAGTGGGGCAAGCAGAAGGGTGCCAGGCTTGCTGCCGGCGGCCAAAAGTAATTTTTTCACAGTCAAAACAAAGCTTTGTTACATTAGAGAGAACGTTCTTTCAGGAACAGCTCCGGCTTTAAACGAACCACCCATGACACTGTCCCCGGTGTCAGGAAAAACCACACAGGATGCAATGAGAAAAGTTTTTTCACGACCACTCTTCACCGCTTTTCTGCTGCTTTTTCTGGCAGCATCAGTCACTGTTCCGATTCATAATACACTCCAGGCGGAACAAAAGAAAATTATTCTCCAGCATGCCGATACCATAGAAGGCAGTGAGAGCGAAGGTGGACGCTACCGCTCGGTTATCGGCAATGTGGAGTTTCAGGACGGCACCCTGACCCTCCGATGCGACCGTGCAACCAGTTACGAGCAGGAGCACAAAATTGTGATTGGCGGCAACATCATCATTACCGACACCGCCTTTGCAATCTATGGCGACAGTGGTGTCTACTTCACAGACAAACAGGCTGGCGAAATAAACGGCAACGTCCGGGGCCGAATGCTCGACAACTCCCTCTTCGGCAAGTCACGCCGCGCGGTGATCAACAAGGCGAAAGGCCAGGTCTGGCTTTACGACGATGCAATTGCCTGGCACCAGCAGCAGCAGATGAGCGGAGATATTATTTTGCTCCACTTCACGGAGTCCGTGAGTAGCAAAAAGCAGAACATTGATGAAATACAGGTGCACAACAACGCTTTTTTTGCCTCTGCCGATACCCTTTCCCGCTCTCCGATCGTCTATGACCAGTTCAGCGGCAAAAAAATGATCATCCGGATCATCAATGGGTCGCAAATAGCGGGAATAACCGTCACCGGCCAGGCAGAGAGTCTCTATCACCTCTACAATGAGAAGCAGCAGCCATCGGGCATCAACTATTCGAGCGGGGATATGATCCGGCTCTTTTTTTCGAATGGCAATCTGAACTGGGTCAAGGTGACAGGCAATGTTGAGGGGAAGCAGTACCCCGAAAGCTTCAGGGGGGACAAAGGCGTCAATCTTTCAAAGTTTGCCTGGAGAGAGCGGGAGAATCCGTTCAGACAGCAGAAAAGCCTCCCTTGAGAGGAAGACTTTTCAAAAAATATGCCGTTGCTGAAGCCGTGTCATAAATCAGGAAGTAGTCGCTGTACGGCGCAGTACTTGGCTCTATTTGGCCATGGGGCAGGTTCCGCCCGAGCAGGCTCCGGTTGAGCAAGGGCTTGGAGCTGCTGCGGCTGGTGCAGGCTTGCCGCTGCCGTAGTCATTTTTGTAAAAGCCGGAGCCTTTCAGCACAAATCCGCCGCTGGCGCTGATGACCCGCTCAAAGCTCTCTGTTTCACATTTCGGGCAGATCGTCAGAGAGGCATCACTCATCTTCTGGACTATTTCAAGCTCATTTCCGCAGTTTTTACAACGATACTGATAGGTTGGCATCTCTCTATTTCTCCTTGATTAATCGCTTGCTGACGGTTACTCTTCTCCGTCACCCGGTTGTTTAAAAAGTTCGTGGGCTGCAAAAATGCGCCGTTTTCGTATATAGTGATATTTGCCGGAATATAAAACCCTGTGCCGTGATCGTCAAAACCCGGGCTGTGATATTGCGGGAGATAAAATACCGCGACCAGTCGAAAATCTGCTCTATCTACACCCGAGATTTCGGAAAAATGTCGGTAATCATCAAGGGTGGACGCAACCCTAAAAACAAGCTCTCCTGCCTCTTCAACGCAGGCAATGTGCTCGATCTGGTTCTGTATAAAAAAAGCAACCGCGATATTCAGCTCGTCAGTGATGGTAACCTTGTTTTAAGCCCGATGGTTCCCGAGCCGGATCTGGAGCGCTTCGCCATCCTCTACCGCATCATCGACTTTGTTCGCCATACAACCCAAAGCGGGGAGAAAAACCTGCCGCTCTTTACCCTGCTGGCAGGAACCCTTGAGCAGCTCTATCATACCAATCTTAATTTCGAGCAGCTCTATGCCTGGTTCCTGTTACGCTTTGTCTCTCTGCTTGGTTTTCAGCCCTCCCTTCGACGATGCGTCTTCAGCGGAGAGGATCTGCTGCCTGCCGTCAAGGCGCAAAATCTGACGGAACTCTATTTTGTGATGAACCCCGGCGGGCTTGCGTTGCCCTCCGCTGCCGATCCGGGAATGGCAAAAAAGCGGCTCATTCCGGTACGACTCGCCATGTTGATGAGTACGCTTGCCGCAACGCGCCTTCCCTCCGGCAATACCATCAATGCTGACCCGGGAGAGATTGAAACGATCTGGAATTTGCTTCAGGAGTATTGCTCCCTCCATCTGGAACATGCCCGGGGGCGCAAAAACCTGACCATCATCTCACAAATACTCCTGAAATAGGCGCACAGGCTCTTTTTGGGGTTTTATATCTTGCGGACTATTTCTATCTTGAGCAAGCCTTTTATTACTCTTATAACGTCCTCTCCAATCAATAAAACAGCATAGTCCGACATGCCTCAACTCACCAAATCTGCTGAACTCTTTGAGAAAGCAAAGAAGTTTATTCCCGGCGGCGTGAACTCTCCGGTTCGAGCATTCAAATCCGTTGGCGGAACTCCAGTCTACATGGCCAAAGGGTCGGGAGCATACCTCACCGACGTTGATGGCAACACTTACCTCGACTATGTCGGCTCGTGGGGCCCCTTCATTCTTGGCAGCATGCACCCCAGAATCACGGCAGCGCTTGAGTATACACTGAAAAATATCGGTACCAGCTTCGGCACCCCGATTGAGATGGAGATCGAAATTGCCGAGCTCCTCTGCAAAATTGTTCCCTCGCTTGAAATGGTGCGCATGGTCAATAGCGGCACCGAAGCAACCATGTCGGCCGTCCGCCTTGCACGAGGCTACACAGGCCGCGACAAAATCATCAAATTTGAAGGGTGCTACCACGGCCACGGCGACAGCTTCCTCATCAAGGCAGGTTCCGGCGCACTGACGCTTGGCGCTCCCGACAGTCCCGGTGTTACCAAAGGCACCGCGATGGACACGCTCAACGCCACCTATAACGATATCGATTCGGTAAAGCTTCTGGTCAACGAGAACAAGGGTCAGATTGCGGCCATCATCATCGAGCCTGTAGCAGGCAACACCGGGGTTATCCCGGCGAAACCCGGCTTCCTTGCCGCGCTTCGCGAACTCTGCGATCAGGAAGGCATTGTCCTGATTTTTGATGAAGTGATGTGCGGTTTCCGCGTAGCACTTGGCGGTGCACAGAGCCTCTACGGTGTTACACCTGATCTTACCACCATGGGCAAGATCATCGGCGGTGGTCTTCCGGTTGGCGCATTCGGCGGCAAACGTGAAATCATGGAGCGTGTTGCTCCGCTCGGCGATGTCTACCAGGCAGGCACCCTTTCAGGAAACCCGCTGGCACTGACCGCAGGTCTTGAAACCCTTAAAATCCTCATTGACGAGAACCCCTATCCGGAACTCGAAAGAAAAGCCGTGATCCTTGAAACCGGCTTCAGCGACAACCTGAAAAAACTCGGTCTGAACTATGTGCAGAACCGTGTCGGATCCATGTCATGCCTCTTCTTTACGGATACGCCGGTAGTGAACTACTCGACCGCCGTCACGGCTGATACGAAAAAGCACGGAAAATACTTCCACTCCATGCTCGACCAGGGCATCTACCTTGCCCCGTCGCAGTTCGAAGCGATGTTCATCAGCTTCATGCACACCGACGAGGATCTTGAAAAGACCATCAAGGCAAACTATAACGCCCTTGTCGCTTCCGGCAAGTAAGCTCAGCCTGTTATGAATGGGGGGGAACAAACCCCCTCATTCCATAATGCCCACACGTACCTGTTCCCTTGTAATCATCACCCGTCCTGACGCGTCCCTCACCAATTGCTGAATAATTGGCAGAAAACTGTCAATCTTCACCGTTTCATCAACAATCTCGATAATCATGGGAAGGTTTGTGCCTAAATCCATGATTTTTGAAGTGTTGATCTGCAAGTCGTGACCGTAGGAGAGCACCCCTTTCAGCGCCGTGGCACCTGCAAGTCCAAAGAGGCGGGCTTCGCGCACAATCTCTTCATAGAGTGGCCGATGACCATAGCGTACCTGCTCACCAACAAAAACCCGCAGCAGTTCCAGATTCTGTAGTTCCATCTCTCTTTACCTCCATTATGTCCAGAGTTTTGCAAAAAGCGCTCCTGTGTAGAGTGCAACGAACCCCCCAACGAAAGTGCCGGCAAGATAGATACCGGCATAAAAAAGCTGACCATCCTTGAGCAGTGCTGTATGCTCAAACATATAGGCGGAAAAGGTGGTAAACCCTCCACAGAAGCCGGTAACCAGAAAAAGCCGTGCTTCAGGAGAGACAAGGGTTGTCGAAACCGCCAGTTCACCCAAAAAACCGATAAGAAAACTGCCAAAAATGTTGACCGTCAAGGTAGCAAAGGGAAAGCCCGGTGCCAGGGGAGCAAAAATGAGCCCCACCATATAACGTGCCACAGAGCCAATAAAACCCCCTGTCCCGACAAGCATCACCGCCCCCGCCTGTTTCATAACCTGCCCTCCCCGGAATGCGCTGCTGCTGTGGACATCGGCTCAGCGGTCGTGGCAGCCGGTTTGACCATCCTCAATGCGCTTGTGCGCACAACACATTTCATCAAGAATACCGAGCAGTGTATTGAAAATTCCGATACAGATGATGGTAGGTGCCCATAGCCCGATAAAAATGGCAATCAGCTCATGGTTCACACCTGTACCGAAAATAAAAAGGTAGATGGAGAGCAGTATCGAGAGCGTTGCTCCAATAAAGTAGTAGTGTGACTTCATACCATCTGCATTTAGTTACGTGATTCATCTCTTCTCAAAATGTAAGAATAATAAGTCCACTAAAAAATCTGCACACTGCCTCCTTGCATCTCAATCCTTACTCAATATCGATATGCACCTCGTTTCGCCGTAAAAATGGAAGGGTCCAGGGAGGATCGTAACTTGCTGCACGCGGTTGAGAGCAAACACGGTACCCTCTCTTACCAAGCCACTCGGTCAGCTTTCCGGCATAGTTCCGGAGGTTGCTTTCGGAATGCAAGCCGGAATAGCGGATAACGCCAACCTTTTTTCCCTGCACAGAGCGGAGTGTTACGGCCGGATCAAGCGGTACGGGTAGCGTTTCAAGCCGTGATCCTTCAGGCATCACAAATGCCATCACCCAGGCACTTCCCCTCTTTTCCTGAAGCACCGGTGCCGTCATGGAGAGTTTCTCACTGACAGGCTCCTGCAGCACCGGAGCGGTCATCGACAGTTTCTCTTTTGAACGGTTCTTGCCAAAAATATATCCGGCAAGACGGCTGAACCCCGGCGCTCCTGTCTGCCCGTACGCTCCCTCAATAACCGTTTCAGCAACAATCATCTCTCCATATTGCCTGACCTCAACATCCCCATCCTTCTCTACCACCTTGTACGAAGGCTCACTTGCCGTACGTTTTCCCAATACCGAACAGCCGGCAAGCATTAAACTTGTCATCAGCAACAGCGATAATCCCCCCATCATATCCTCCTCAGATAGTTTTTGTTTTCAAACCCAACTCTAAAAAGGGAAACAACCAGAACAGGAAAAAGGTTTGGAGATGAAACGATATCAGTGATCAAAGTGCACGGTTCACTTGATAAAGTTGCTATATTTTACCGATTCGGAAACCGCTTCATGCAACAATATTTCACAACTCATTCAATCAAGAGAAAGGGCGTGGCCATGAGCCTGACTCAAAAAAAAAGGGTTGTCTCCATCGACTACGGAACAAAACGCATCGGAGTGGCCCAGAGCGATCCCCTCTGGCTCTTCGCCCAACCGGTCGGCACCTTTGACCGCGCCGGACTTTCCGTGACGCTTGAGGAGATGATCAGAAAGGATGATATTGATCTCCTCATTGTCGGATACCCGCTCAGTGAAGGTGGCGGGAAAAATGCCATGACCGGAGTTCTTGACCGTTTTATCGAAACACTGCACCATGAGTTCCCCCAACTGAAGATTGAAACCGTCGATGAGCACCACTCCTCAAGGGATGCTCGCAGCATCCTCGTCGCATCGGGAAAATCGAGAAAGGTACGGCAGCAGAAGGGGCGGCTCGACAGTGCGGCAGCCTGCGTCCTGCTCAGCCAGTACCTTGAAAGCCATGAGAGAGGACAATAAGGTGCCGCGCAAGGGAGAAGCGCAACCGCTCAAATGTTTTTCCTTTAGCTTTTGGGGGCGGCTTCTTTATCTTTATCGTTTTCAGCAACCCTTTTTATCACTCCTTCAGCCATGCTTGATGTTTTCAAAACAACCGGCGCCCTGCTTGATGGCCATTTCAGGTTAACTTCCGGTCGCCACAGCAATGCCTATTTTCAGTGCGCCAAGGTGCTGCAGCACCCGGAACACCTGACGGCAATTTGCAGCGAAATTGCTGGCCACTTCAGGGGCAAGGGGATCGAAACGGTTATCTCTCCCGCCATTGGCGGAATTGTAGTCGGAACGGAGGTTGGACGCCAGCTCGGAGTCAAAACCATCTTTGCCGAGCGCAAGGAGGGAGCCATGACCATCCGCCGAGGCTTCACCCTCGAGCCCAACGAGCGGGTTCTGGTTATTGAGGATGTCATCACCACCGGCGGATCGGTTGCCGAGGTCATTGAGCTGATCAAGAGTACCGGAGCCTCACTTGTGGGGGTCGGCTCAGTGGTTGACCGCAGCAACGGAAAAGTGAAGCTTGCTGACGACCATTTTTCGCTCCTTTCAATGGAGGTAATAAGCTATACTCCTGAAGAGTGCCCTCTCTGCAAGGATGGAGTGCCAATCGATGCCCCCGGAAGCAGGGCAAACAAGCAAAACTAACCGACACCGGCTGTGAAGTCACCTATCAGGAGCATCTCATTTATCGGCCTCGGGCTGATTGGCATGTCGCTGCTGCGTGCCATGAAGCGCTCTCCGCTTGCCCTTGAGAGCGCCATTCTCTTTCAGGGGTTCGACCCGAACTTTACCGCCAGCGACCGTGAAAGCGTTGAAAAACTTGGCCTTGACCTCTTTACGTCCGACAAAACCACCCTCTATACGGCGGACCTGATTATTCTTTCGGCCCCGGTCGAGGTCAATATCGCCCTGCTCGACGAGATCAGCCATCTGGCCCCCACATCAACGCTGGTGAGCGACGTCTCAAGCACAAAATCGCTCATCGCCCGGAGAGCTCGCGAGCTCGGCCTCCCCTTTCTCGGTATGCACCCGATGGCGGGCAAGGAGCAGCAGGGTTACCGCGAAAGCCATGAAGAGCTGCTGCAAGGGCGTCGCATTATCCTCTGTGACGAAAACAATCTGCTTGCGGGCGACAAAGGCGCCTTTCTCGTCGCCCTGCTTGAATCGGCTGGCTGCACAACGCTCTCAATGACCCCGGACGAGCATGACCGCATCATCGCAAAAGTGAGCCATCTGCCCCAACTGCTCTCGACACTGCTGATGACCCACTGCCGGGAGTCGATCAGTAAATCAGGCCCCGGTTTTGCCACCCTTGCAAGACTTGCAGGCAGTCCATGGGAGATCTGGCGGGATATCATCGCAACAAACAGCGACAACATTGCCGGGGAACTTGAACGCTTTTCGCATGAACTTGCCCAACTCTCCGGCGAAATACGGCAGCACAACCTTACGTTGCTCGAATCGCGCTTTAATGAGGCAAATCAGCTCTACCAAACCCTTAAAGAGATGAACCGGCCATGAAATTCGCCATTGTTGTCAACGTTTCACGGCAGAACGCAATCGATCTTGCCCGCAAGCTCGCCACCTGGCTTGAGGAGCGGAAGGTGGACTATATTTTTGAAAGCCTCTCGGCAGAAAAACTGCAAACCGAAAATTCGGCCCCGATCGAAGAGCTCAACACCCGCTGCGACGCCTTCATCTCTCTTGGCGGCGATGGCACCCTTCTCTTTACCTCGCACTACGCAGCAACAAAGCCGGTTATCGGCATCAATGTCGGCTACCTCGGCTTTCTGACGGAGTTTACCCAGGAAGAGATGTTTTCGGCCATCGAGCGGGTACTGAATAATACCTACACCATCCATAACCGCTCACAACTCGAAGTGGCGGTACGTATCGGCAATGAGATGCAGCAGCTCAGGGCACTGAACGACGTGGTCATCGAAAAAGGGGCCTATCCGCGTATTCCCACCTTCATCATAAAACTTGACGGCGAGCTGCTCAGCTCCTACCGGGCTGACGGCATTATCATTGCCACCTCAACCGGCTCAACCGCCTACTCCATGTCTGCCGGAGGCCCAATCATCGCGCCAAAATCGAGCGTCTTTGTCATCACGCCGATCTGCCCGCACATGCTCACCGTCCGGCCCATCGTCATCAGCGACGAAAAAATTATCGAGGTCTCGGTCGATGCCCCCGACGGCTCTTTTCCCCTGAACTGCGACGGCAACCTGAGAAAAATGCTTGCACCGCAAGAAAACATCACGGTCAGAAAATCGGCTGTCGTTATCAATCTTGTAGCCAATGAAAGCCGCAATTACTGTGAAGTCCTGCGCACCAAACTGCTCTGGGGGCGCGAGCATAATTTCGGGCAGCAGGGCAGTTGAGAGTTGTCAGTTATCAGTTGTCCATTATCCATTATCCCTTGTCCATTGAAGAGTAACAGAATCAGTTCCCATTCACTCCACCTCCTCCTCGGAATTCCTCTCGATACTCCGCTGGGGATTGATGAGATGTGCAAAAGGCTCAGGCCGGTGCTCTATCCGGCACCGGCACTCTCGCCACGGCTTGAACGCTTTTGCTGCGCCCTTGCCGACGCCATGCTCGCTTTGGGGATTGCGGTGCGTTCAGAAGAGCAGGCTGCGGGAAATGACGGACGGTTTGCTCCCGGTACCGTCATTCTTGCGCCGGGCTTTTTCCCCGACAATTTGCTGGCCATCAACCGCGTCACAACGCTCTACAACAACATTATTGTCGGCATTTACGACGAAGCACCGCCGCTTACCCCAAACTCCCTGCCACAGGAGCGGCTCGACGCCATTGTGGGCCGACTTGCCCGCGACATGGTACATATCCTCATCTTTGTGACCGATCACTCCTGGAGCATCTGCACCATGAACGGCGGAGTGGTCACTTTCAATACTCCGCTTCCCTTGCCGGAAGATGTCCGAAACACACTGGTACCCAAGCTCACGGCACAGGTTGTTCCGCCAAGGGGTGAGGATATTGACATGGAGCTGGGAACGATGGAGTGCCGAACAACAGAGTTCGAGAGTGTTGCACAGGATTTTCTTGAATGCAGCGCCCTCTGGGGCAGCAATGCCTGCCTCTTGACGCATACCTCAACCGAGGGGCTCGAATACCGCAGCAACTTTTACAAGCGGATTGTTGCCCGCTATCTCGACCAGCGAAGCGGCATGAGCTACGGCTTTTTTGCCCGCCAGTTGCCCATTTCTGTACAGCCCGCCATCATACTCGAAGAACCGGAAGCGATGGACGAACATGGGGAGATGATGGCAGGGATGGTACGGGTCAGTGTGCAGGGGCAAACCCTGCTGGTGCCGGTACCGCAGCTCCGCGTCATCACCACCCGATCGGGATGCAAAAAAAATCATCTTGAAACAAAGAACGATCTGCTGGAGATCGGGTTGGTGCAGCGCAACGGAAGGGGGCGTGCCTACCTCAAGACCCCGATGGGCTGCCCCCCGGAGGTTATCGTCAAACCCTCCTTCGACACCCTCACCATTCTGGCTCACGCTCTCGGTAATGCCCTGACGGCAAGCATCCTGATGACGCTTCGGCCTGAAGCGCGCTTCCCCCGCCATCTGGCCAGTTTCGGCGCGTCAATGACACACTGGCATGATTATCCGGAGAGCGGGCTGCTGCCCGAGGGGTACCATAGGCACGGAGAAGAAAATCCGCCGGTCGCCTGCTCAACGCCGCAATCGGCGGCATACAGCATGCTTGGCAAAATAGCCGCACTTGAAATTGCTCTCGAAGAGGGGAAAAGCTACCGGGGAGATGTGCATGTGGAACCGAACCACGGCACCAACATTGTCGGCATACTTTCACTGGCAGAAACCGCACGGCTCATGAACCCTGCCCGAACGCCTGAGTTACTTCATGAGGAGCCGTAGAGGAGGCTACTCCTCCTCGACTCCACTCTCGATATAGGGCCATTTACCCTGCTTCATGAGAATCATCTCGACCAGCTCCCGCACACACCCTTTTCCACCCTCATAGCCCGAAATATAGCCGACACGGTTCCGGAGATAATCCGCTCCGTCAATGGCGGTTGCGGGCAGGCCGACTTTTGCAAGCACCCCGATGTCACCGATATCATCGCCGATATAGGCGCACTCCTCATCGGCCAGATCGTGCCGCTGGAGAAAGGCTTCGTAGGAGTAAAGGAGGTTTTCACCGTTGAGGTAGAGATCCTGCACGCCGAGCGCCTCAAGCAGGGGGCGGTACCCTTCTGCATCCCGTTCCGAGAGGACGGCAATATGCACACCCTGCTTCAGCGCCTCCTTGATGGCAACAGCATCGCGGACCGAAATTGAACAGAGCTCCCCTCCGTTGGAGTCAAAGGTAATGCGGCTGCCGTTCAGAACCCCGTCAACGGGAAACAAAAGCGCCCGGACAGCTTTGAGGGCGAGATCTATTCTTGACGTTGGATCAGCTTGCGATGGCTGCATACCGAAATATTGAAACCCTTCCAAGAGCGTATAATATTTTAAAGTGAATGAAGAGTGTGCACACACCGGTAAAGGTGGAGCAGTTGTTTGACCATCGTGCCGAAATCGGCCAGAGCAATCTGTGTGGTGGCATCCGAGAGCGCTTTGGGCGGATCGGGATGAATCTCAAAAAAGAGGCCATCAACACCAGCGGCAACCGCTGCACGGGCCAGAGGCATCACATACTGCCGCTCTCCGCCTGAAACCCCCTGGCCTGCCCCCGGCAGTTGCAGACTGTGGGTCGCATCATAGAGCACCGGATAGCCTGATTCCGCCATTTTGGCCAGCCCCCTGAAATCAACAACAAGGTTGTGATAGCCGAAGCTTGATCCCCTTTCGGTCAGCATGACCCGCCGGTTGCCGGTCTGGACAACCTTGTCTGCGGCGAGGACCATGTCCTCAGGAGCCATAAACTGCCCCTTCTTGATATTAACCGCAAGACCGCTCTCTCCGGCAGCCACCAGAAGCTCCGTCTGACGGCAGAGAAATGCCGGGATCTGCAGCACATCAACATAGCGGGCTGCAAGAGTAACATCCTTTGTTTCATGCACATCGGTAATCACCGGCATGTCATAGCCCTGGCGAATTTCGGCAAGCACTTCGAGCGCCTCGACATCGCCGATACCGGTAAAAGAGGAGCCGGATGTTCGGTTTGCTTTTCGGTAAGAGCCCTTGAAAATAAAACGAACGCCCTCCTGACGGCTTATGCGCTGCAACTCTTCGGCTGTCTGCATAGCCATGGTCCGGCTTTCGATCACACAGGGACCCGCTATAAACAGCGGAGTGCTGTCGTCAGGAACAGAGAGTGCGCCAATTGAGAACTTTTCCACGTTATTATCCGTTACTTTTTTTTAGCATTGCATGGGTGCCGATGATGACTTTAATGTTTTAGTGCTTAAATTTACAACAATAATTCTTATTCACACTCCGTAATCAAACGCGAAACAGTATGAGCATCGCCGACACGAAACAACGGCTTGAGGAGATAGAAAAACAGCTCGCAAACCTCATCGAGGAACAGACCGTCATCAAGGCAAAATGGGAGAGCGAGAAGGAGCTGATTCAGTCATCACGCAACCTGAAATCGCAGCTCGAGGAGCTCCGTGTGCAGGCCGAGGAGTTTGAGCGGCAGGGCGACTACGGCAAGGTGGCCGAAATCCGTTATGGAAAAACAGTCGCCATTGAACGGCAGATCGAAGAGAACCGCCAGAAAATCGAAGCGAAAAAGGCCTCCGGCGACCTGATCATGAAAGAGGAGATCGACGCCGAAGACATTGCCGATATTGTCTCAAAATGGACCGGCATCCCCCTCAGCAAGATGCTCCAGTCGGACCGCCAGAAGCTGCTGCTTATCGAAGAGGAGTTGCACAAACGGGTGATCGGGCAGGAGGAGGCCGTCACGGCGGTCAGCGAAGCGGTCAAGCGCTCCCGGGCAGGCATGGGTGACGACAAGCGGCCAATCGGCTCCTTTATCTTCCTTGGGCCGACAGGTGTCGGAAAAACCGAGCTTGCCCGCACCCTGGCCGACTATCTTTTTGACGACGAAGAGGCGATGATACGCATCGACATGAGCGAATACATGGAGTCGCATACCGTCAGCCGTCTGGTGGGTGCCCCTCCCGGATACGTCGGCTATGAAGAGGGGGGTCAGCTCACCGAAGCGGTGCGCCGCAAACCCTTTGCCGTTGTGCTGCTCGACGAAATCGAGAAAGCGCACCCCGACGTCTTCAACATCCTTTTACAGATTCTCGATGACGGACGCCTGACCGACAGCAAGGGACGGACGGTGAACTTCAAAAACACCATCATCATCATGACGAGCAACATCGGCGCCCAGCTCATCCAGTCGGAAATGGAGAAGCTTGAGGGAGTGAACCGCGATGTCATGCTCTCCGGCCTTCAGGAAAAGCTCTTCCTGCTCCTGAAGCAGAAGGTAAAGCCCGAGTTTCTCAACCGCATTGACGAGGTTATCCTCTTCACGCCGCTGACAAGGGAAGATTTGAAAAAAATTGTGTTGATCCAGTTTGACCGCATCAAGGCGACGGCATTGCGGCAGCGCATCAACCTCACCATCTCTGAAGCGGCCATACAATGGTTTGCCAATGCTGGCTTCGATCCGGCGTTCGGCGCCCGGCCACTCAAACGGGTGATGCAGCGCAAAATCACCAACCGTGTTTCAGCACTTATTCTTTCGGGTGAAATCGGGGAGGGAGAAGAGGTGGCCATCGACATGGCCGATGGCGAACTGAGCATCATGAAAGCGGTCTCCTGATGCCGAATAAAAACCCATCGCGTGTGCTGGCGACAGTGCTGCTCCTCACCCTTCTTTGCCTGCCCGCACAAGCCACAAAAAAAGCCGACAGCCTCTCCGTTAAAATCGGACAAATGCTCATGATCGGCTTCCGGGGAGTCAGCCTTGCCGAGACTCCCCAAATCGCGGCGGACATTTGTGAGCGCCATATCGGCGGAGTGGTGCTCTTCGACTACGACGTCCCCTCGCACTCTCCATCAAGGAACATCAGCAGCCCGGAGCAGCTCGCCCGCCTGACGCAGGAGTTGCAAAAGATGAGCAAGATCCCGCTCCTGATTGCCATCGACCAGGAGGGGGGAAAGGTCAACCGCCTCAAACCGGCAAGGGGATTTCCTCCCAGCACGTCAGCCGACCATCTTGGAGTGCTCAACAATCCGGACAGCACCCGCGCCGCAGCCCTGCAGTGCGCCCGAACGCTGAAGGCGATGCACATCAACCTCAATCTTGCCCCCGTGGCCGACCTGAACGTCAACCCTGACAATCCGGTCATCGGCAAACTTGGCCGCAGCTTTTCAGCCGACCCCGCCGTCGTCATCAGCAACATCAACCTCACTTGCAGCGCATACCGTGAGGAGGGCATTATTGAGACGCTGAAACACTTCCCCGGCCACGGCAGCTCAACCACCGACACCCATCGCGACTTTACCGACATCACCGAAAGCTGGACGGAAAAAGAGCTGGAGCCCTACCGTGTCCTCATTGCCGCCGGCTACCGTGACCCCATCATGACCGCACATGTCTTCAATGGCAAGCTCGACCCGCTCTATCCGGCAACACTGTCGAAGGCAATTCTCGACGGAGTACTCCGCGGAAAACTCGGCTTCACTGGAGTGATTGTGAGCGACGACATGCAGATGAAGGCAATTGCCGACCATTACGGCCTTGAAACAGCCATCCAGTTGGCCATTGAGGCGGGTGTCGATATACTGCTCTTTGGAAACAACACCTCTTACGACCCGGAAATTGCCTCAAAAGCAACAGCAATCATCCACTCGCTGCTGCAAAAAAAGATTATTACCGAGGAACGCATCAACCGTTCATACCAGAGAATCATGGAACTCAAACAACGTTACCACATCAACCGAACATGAAAACTATCTACCTTGTCCGTCACGCCAAATCAGACTGGGGAAACGCCAATACCGGCGATTTCGACCGGACGCTGAACGCTCGTGGCATGAAAAATGCCCCCGTCATGGCGGCACGGCTGAAGCAAAAAGGAATTCTCCCGGAAGTTGTCATTTCGAGCCCCGCAACAAGGGCCCTCACCACAGCGGAGCTCTTCAGCGAAACGCTCGGCTTCCCGGAAGAGAAGATCCTGCAACGCATTGAAATCTACCGGGGAGGAGTACTCGATCTGCTTAAAATTGTCCAGCAAATCCCCGACACCTGCGAGTCATCCATGCTTTTCGGCCACAACCCGACGCTGACAGAGTTTTCGAACCTGCTTGCCGGGAGTTACATCGAAAATGTGGCAACCTGCGGAGTGGTCAAAATTGAGCTCGATATCGAATCGTGGAAGAGTGCAAATCCTGATGGCGGCAAACTGATCTGGTACGACTTTCCCAAAAAACACCAGTAGAGGCTCAGTCGCGCTCCTGTTTCGGGTCGCGGGTCATAAGATCGAGAATTGCCTGCTGAACCGGCTTTTGCTGAAAGAGCATCTCGTAGACAGCCCGAGTGATGGGCATATCAACGCCGACAGAGCAGCTCAGCTCATAAACCGACCTTGAGCTGTGAACACCTTCGGCAATCATGTTCATCTGGCTGATAACCTCATCAAGCGAGCGACCCCGCCCGATCTCCTCACCAACATAGCGGTTTCGGCTGTGACGGCTCAGGCAGGTAACCACAAGGTCGCCAATCCCGGCAAGACCCGAGATGGTAAGGGCTTCGCCGCCAAGCTTGATGCAGAGTCTTGAAATTTCAGCCATCCCGCGGGTAATGATTGCCGCCTTGGCATTGTCGCCGAATCCTATGCCGTCAGAGATTCCCGCCGCAATGGCAATGACATTCTTGACCGACCCGGCAATTTCAACCCCGATGATATCGGTATTGACATAGACGCGGAACATGCTTGTATGAAAAACCTCCTGCACCTGTTCAGCCGTAGCAAGCGAGGAAGAGGAGGCGACCACGGTGGTGGGCTGCTCCTTTGAGACCTCCTCGGCATGGCTCGGGCCGTAGAGCGCCGCAACCTGGGATGAAAGCAGGCCGGGAAGCACTTCAAGCAGCACCTCCGACATCCGCTTGCCCGTCCCGATCTCAATCCCCTTGGCCACATTAACCAGAACTTTTCCACTCAAATCAAGATCACGAAAGCCGAGGATGGTCTCACGCAACGCCTGCGACGGCACAGCAGTAACAATCATCTCCGACCAGGAGAGCAGATCCTGCAAATGGGGGGCTATCTGCAAGCTCGCAGGAAAAGGAACTCCCTTGAGATAACGGCGGTTTTCACGTTCAAGGCTGAGCGTGCCGGCAAATTCGGGGCGATGTGCCCAGAGGCGAACCTCATGCCCTTTTTTCGCAAGCAGCACCGCAAGGGTAGTACCCCAGCTTCCCGCCCCCAGTACAGCAATATTCATAAATGTATCAGTAGCTCAATGCTTTTTTCCAAAGGTAATACGACTTTCAGTACCAGAAAGCAATCTTCTGATGTTGGTACGGTGCGTATAGAGAATTCCAAGCGCAACAACAAGCCCGAAAATCATGAGGTGATAATCGAGACTGTCGTGAATGGAGAACGGTTGCCCGAAGAGCCCTACATAGTAATCGAGGCCGGCGCCAAGCTCAAAAATATATTTGCGGATGGCAATAATCAGCGGAAAGGCAATGGCCGCAAGCATCGAAGCAACAGATACGTGGCGCGAAAGATAGACCGTCAAAAGAAAAATACCAACAACCATCAACATGCTTACTGGGGCAATCCCGATCAGCATACCGGCGGCCGTACTGACACCCTTGCCCCCCTTGAATCCTGCAAAGAGCGTAAAGACATGGCCAATCACCGCGCTCATTCCCGCAAGCAGGCGCAAGGCAACCTCATTCATGTCAGGAAAGGCGCCAATCGGGTGGTGGCGAAAAAAGGCAACAACCGAGACCGCCGCAACAACGCCCTTGACAATATCAATCAGGGTTACAATAAGGCCGGGCTTCCAGCCAAGCACCCTGAAGGCATTGGTGCCCCCGGCATTGCCGCTGCCAAAGTTCCGGATATCAATCCCCTTGAGCAGCTTTCCTGCCACAAGGCTGGTAGGAATAGATCCGATGATGTAGCTCACCGCCAAAATGGCCAGTAACGTCAGCATAAGCACCCCTGAATATTGCTCTGTTTCAAGAAATAAAGAAGATCAAACTTTGGAGACAACCCCTATAATGTATGCATTTTCCTGTCTGGATTTCAAGGTTGCGAACACCCGCTCAACTGTACTTTTTTCCACAACCATCACCAACCCCAACCCAAGATTAAAGGTTCTCCGCATATCCTCTTCAGGCACACCCCCTGCCTGACGAATGATATCAAAAATCAGCGGTTCCGGCCACGAGTCCCACGCAACATCAAGCCTCAGCCCCTCAGGCACAATGCGCATGGTGTTGCCCATCAGGCCGCCACCGGTAATGTGCGAAAGCCCCCTGATATCGGGCGAACCAAAAAAGGGCTCAATCAGAGAGAGATAGGAGCGATGCACCTTCAGCAGCTCCTCGCCAATGGTGCCATCAAGGCCAGGAACCCTCTCCTGCATTCTCCCCTCAAGCACTTTCCTCGCAAGCGAGTAGCCGTTGGTATGCAAGCCATTCGACGGAAGTCCGATGAGCACATCGCCCTCCCGGATGGCCGATCCATTGATGATTTTTTCATGATCCACAACCCCGACAATGGAGCCTGCAAGGTCAAAATCCCGCTCCTGATAAAGGCCCGGCATCTCCGCCGTTTCGCCGCCAATCAAGGCACAGCCATTTTCACGGCAGGCATTGACCATACCGGTCACCACCGCCGCCGCAATGGCGGGAGTCAATTTTCCGCAGGCATAGTAATCGAGAAAAAAGAGCGGTTTTGCGCCGCAGACCAGAATATCGTTCACACAATGGTTGACCAGACAGGAACCAACCGTCTCATACTGGCCAAGCTCAATGGCAATCTTCAGTTTTGTTCCGACACCGTCAATGCTGCTGACCAGCACCGGTTTTTTGTATGCAGAAAAATCAGGCAGAAAAAAACCGCCGAACGCGCCAATATCAGTAATGACGCCGGGGGTAAATGTCTGGCGAACCTGGGGCTTAATCATGCGGACAAACTCTTCACCCGCACCAATATCAACTCCAGCTTTTTTATAGTCCATGTGTACAGTACCTTTTTTTATAGCCAATTAAACTGCTTTATGCGCTACCGGCTCCCTGCCGGTGTTTCAAAAATACCCTCATCCTGCCAGTTGGAGAAAAACTCCCGGTGCAGATTGTTGACCGCTGTGACCACCTCGGGCTCCTCAACCACAAAGCCGACATTGATCTCCGAAGCACCCTGTGAAATCATCCGAAGATTGACATCCTTCAAGGCGCTGAAAATTCTGCCTGCAACCCCGCGCGACATGCGGAGATTATCACCGACAACGCTGATGGTTGCCACACCATGCTCAATATCAACCTCGCCAAGCCCCTTCAGCTCCCCGATAAGCTCATCACTGAAGCTCTTTTCATCAACCGTCAGCGAAACCGAAACCTCGCTGGTGGCAATCATCTCAACCGAGACGCCGTAACGGGCATACACATCAAACAACTCCTTCATGAAGCCGTGCCGACCGAACATCCGGTTTGAGCGCACATTGATAATGCACTGCCCCTTCTTGACCGCAATCGACTTCACCAGCCCCTCATAACTCATCCCCGAAAGCCGCTCGGGATCATTGGTAATAATAGTGCCTTTGGCATCAGGATGCAATGAATTGAGCACATAGACCGGAATATTTTTCTGCACAGCCGGAGCAATGGTATCGGGATGAAGCACCTTTGCGCCAAGATAGGCAAGCTCCGCCGCCTCCGAGAAGGTCATCACCCTGATGCTCCTCGCTTCGGGCACCATACGCGGATCGCAGGTCATGACGCCATCAACATCCGTCCAGATCTCTATCGACTCCTCATTGAGCCATGAACCAAGCAGCGCCGCCGAAAAGTCGGAACCACCCCGACCAAGCGTCGTCGTCCGGCCATCCAGCGTTGAACCAATATAACCCTGCGTCACAACGGTTGTGCCGCCATCAAGCAGCGGGCGGATAATGCGGCTCACGCGCGCTTCGCACACCTCCTGCAAGGGACGGGCTATCCCGAAATTGTCATCAGTAATCATCACCGTCCGAACATCCACCCACGCTGCCTTGTGCCCCAGCTCCTTCATGGCCGCCGCAAAGACGGTGGTAGAAAAGAGCTCACCGAAGGAGCAAAACATATCCCTCGAACGCTCCGTCAACTCGCCAACAATATCAACACCCTTGATCAGCATTTCAAGCCGACCGGCAAGCTCCTCTATTTTGGCCGCAAGTTCCACCTTCAGCTCCCCATCCTTGATCAGCTCATCGAGCAGATCGAGATGGAAATGGCGTACCTCACCAGCCAGAGCCATCGCCTCATCAAGAGCACTGCGCCCGGAGGCATCAGCAATGCGCACCAGTTTGTTGGTAATGCCACTGCACGCACTCAGCACCACAAGAGGCACCCGCGTCTGCTCTTCCCTCGCCACAATGGAGATCGCCTGCCGTATGGCCTGGGCTGTCCCCACGGAAGTTCCTCCGAATTTCATCACCGCCATATCTTCACTCGAATAATTAAATGTAGTATCTTGACTCTTGAGTTATTTCGCCCGCTTCTTTTCACCGGAAGCCCGACATTGGTTTCTCTTTTTAAAAAACAGAACAATGACTCTCATGCAGCAACAATCCCGCCCTCCTTCATCACAAAGCCTGCAATGCCGCAAGGCCCTGATCCTCTGCACCATAATAGGAGTGGTACTCAGCTTTACCGGTTGCCAGAGCTACTGGAGCGGCTCGGCAGGATACCGTATGGAGAGCAAATATAGTTTAAAAAACAGAAAATCGCATATCTCCTGCCGCCCGGAAGGCCGCAGCTCCGCCCTCACCTGCGCCCTGCCGCTGAAGGTGACGCCGCAGTCGCTCGACCAGCTCTTTTCATCCATAGACGAATCCCTCGGCACCCGGTATCGCTACGGCGGAGCCTCACCGGATGGGTTCGACTGCTCAGGGCTGGTACTCTACCTTTATGGAAAAAACTTCCGTATGATTTTGCCACGCACCGCCAGTGAACTTGCCGAACTCGGAGCCATTGTACCGAAAAACAGCCTGCTCCCCGGTGACCTTGTTTTTTTCAGCAACGCAGGGAGCACCATCGACCACGTCGGCATCGTTACCGGCCACGAGAGCTTTGCCCATGCGGCACGGAACGGCGTCAAGCTCAGCCACCTCTACGAACACTACTACGAAAGCCATTACGCTTTTGCCTCGCGCCTCATCACAACCGAGTAAGCACACTGCGTGGCATCCATCTCAATTTTGCCGGGGGAAATCAGTATATTGAGGTACAAACCATTTAAATAACTGCCCGACCCATTTTATGCCTCAACCCGGAACACACCACTTTATCGAACTGGCTTTTGCAATAGCCCCAGACCTCCATGAGCTCTACATCGGCCTGCTTGCCGCTGAAGGCATCGACTCCTTTCTCGAAGAGGATCAGCAGCTCCTCGCCTACCTGCCCGAAACCGAATGGAACGAGGAGAAAAAGCAGAGCCTCCACACCATGCTGCAGGAAAGGGCGGGCACGCTTCCCCTCTACACCGCAACCTTCATCGCCGACCGGAACTGGAATGCCGATTGGGAGGCAACCCTGCAACCCATCGAAATTTCCGACCGCCTTCTGATTATCCAGAAAAGCAGCGACGTCAAGCCAAAACCCGGCCAGATCGTCATCGAAATAAACCCGAAAATGTCGTTCGGCACCGGCTACCACGCCACAACACGCCTGATGCTGCGCCAAATGGAGCATCTCGACCTGAAAGAGAAAAAAATGATGGACATCGGCACCGGTACCGGCGTCCTTGCCATAGCCGCCCGCAAGCTCGGCAACAACCGCCCCATCCTCGCCTTCGACAACAACTCCTGGGCCGCCGAAAACGCCATCGAAAACATTGCAGAAAACCACGCCGATGACATCAAGGTCGAACTCCTTGACGCCGAAGAGGATCTTATCGTCAACCTCAAAGAGGGGTACGACCTCATTCTGGCCAACATCAACAAAAACGTCATCGACCGGATTCTGCCCGTCATCCGCAAATACGCTCCTGCGGCGCCGGTTCTGCTCTCAGGCATTCTTGTTTATGACGAACCGTGGCTGAATAAACTGCTCAAGCGGCTTGGCTATACCGCAGTGCAGACTATTTATGAAGATGAATGGCTTTCGAGCTTTATCAAACCGGTATGACAAAACGGGTTTCATGCATCGACATCGGCACCAACACCGCCCTGCTTCTCATTGCCGACCTTGATCCGGCTACGGGCACCATCCTGCCGGTCTACCACAAGCAGACCATTGTGCGGCTTGGCAAGAATGTGGATGCCGACAAAGTGATTGACCAGCAAGGCTTGCAGCGCCTCATCGACTGCATGATTGACTATCGCCAGCTTAGCGATGAGCACGCGGCCGACACCATCATTGCCGCAGGCACCAGCGCCCTGAGAGATGCCAAAAACCGCACGGAGGTGATAGAGGCGGTTGAGCGTGCTGCGGGAATAACTATTGAGTGCATCTCCGGCAAAGAGGAGGCTGACCTCACCTTCAGCGGTGCTGTTGCCGGTATGAGCGAAATTCCCGAACTCTTCACCGTCATCGACATTGGTGGCGGCAGTACGGAGATCTCTATGGGATCACCTGGCGCCATCACGGAGAGCGTCAGCCTTGACATCGGTTCAGTAAGGCTCACCGAGCGCTTTTTTACCACACTTCCCCCGTCGGCAAGTGAAATTGAGGCTGCCAAAAGCTGCATCGACCTGCTCCTTACAGCAAACATCATCCCCTTTTTTGCCTCCAGAGAGCACGTCTACGGCGTTGCTGGCACCATCACTACCATCGCCCAGGTTGATCAAGGGCTGAAACACTTTGATGCCCTGAAGGTGCACAACTACCCTCTCACCTACGAGGAGGTGCACGCCTTTCTCGACCGTCTCAAAACGAGCACCCTTGAGCAAATCATCGAGCTTGGCATCCCCGAAGGAAGGGCCGACGTCATCACCATGGGTATGCTCATCCTCCACCAGTTCATGCGCCTGCTTGGCGTCGGCGAAATCCGTGTCAGCATTCAGGGGCTGCGCTTCGGCCTTGCCCAGAGGGAGCTGCTTCGTCTTCAGGGAAACACTTGAGGGTGTAGATGCAGAGCGGGCGCCCTGTTTGCCTTTTGCCGAGGAACCATAGAGGTTGAGGTTTGCGACAAAATACCGTTACCATTAATTTTAAAATGGTTCTACGATCTCTTTTCTTTGCTGTGCCAGACACGAATAAGAACAACAGTGTCGTTTTCGTCCCGCGTGTGGCGAAGAACATAAGCCCCAGCACCAAAAGGTACAACCAATTCGCGTCTGCCAGTATCATCGTCCATTGGTCGTCCAATGTCTGGTATTGATTTCAGAAAACCGGCACCGTCCAGAATGGCACGCGCTGCCCGAGCAGCCGCAACGGGGCTTTTTTCGTGGAGGAAGGCGTGAAGCCGCTCAACATCCGCTAATGCCTCCGGTAGCCATTTTATTTCGGGCAAGTCGTCACCTTACCTTGCGCCAGATTTTCAAGCCATTCTGCCGCTTTTTCATGGGGTATCGCCACGCCGGTTAGTTGATAACGCTCCCAACGTTCCATATCCTCGCGTTTTTCTCGCTCGTAATTTTCTTCGCGCTCCAGAAATGTTTCGATTGCCCTGCATATAAGCCAGTGCGACGATCGGTCTCGGATACGAGCCAAATCGGCAAGCCGTTGCAGAGTGTTGTCATCCAATTTAACACCTTTTGTCTGTGCCATGACCAAATCTCCTTTTAGCGCAAGGTAGCACTTATCGCAACCTTTGGCAACTACGCTTCGTGGAGTTTCTTCGTTTTCGAGTAAAGCGCGGTTGTGGTCTAAAAAAATTTGATCATTTAGGGTTCCGCCTTTCGTGTCGTGTTGTGGGGATTAATCTTCAATAATTTTCATCCTGTCAGCCAACTGCATGAAATATTCTTTTGACCAAATTTGCAGCGGTTTTACATCCTGCACAAATCTCGAAATATCATCCACCGCCAATGGTACATCCAGAGAGCCGATCTTTTGGGTTAAAAGTACCCGAAACTCCTCTTCAGAAAGCGGCAGAGTTTCGATGTGGCCACTCTGCATGGCACGCTGGGCAAAATGTGAAAGGTTGAGCGGCACCCCTTTTTTCACATACCATTCAAAATCAAACCAATCACGTCCCTTGATACGATGTTTCCAGCGCCTGAAAAGCAAGGCATGCATTTTTCCGGCAAACAAATCCGGTAAAACGAAACACTTTGCGTAAAAGGAAAATGGCTCCAGCAGCAACTTCTCTTCAGTGCCAAAACCGGGAGGAGGAAGCGTATCAACCTCAAATTTTATTTTGATAGTTTTATTCCACTGTACGGCTAAATCAAAAACCTGGGTATTGTTTTTCAGAAAAGCAGACTCTATGCCCCGCTGCACCGTTTTTTCTTTAACTGCGATGGAAACATCCAGACCGAGAGCGGTAAATTCCTCTTTCACTGCTTTGAAATAGGGCTCCAGCGAAAAGCCAGTTTCTTGCTGCAACAAGGAAAAATCCAAATCCTCTGAAAATCTTGGCAGCCCGTAAAAGATTCGCAAGCAAGTCCCGCCATAAAAAGCCGCCCGATCAAAAAATCCTCCACGATAAAGCCCGGCCAAAGCAATTTCCTGCATCACCTCACGCAATCCATTGCTGGCGCCCTCTGCACTTGTTGCGTCATATTTGGCAAGCATCTGCTCCAAAACACTCATCATAGGCACCATCACTCTTGACAAGAACGCACAATTTGCGCGAACATCTTTAAAATTTTAACTTTACCACCAGCATTCATGCAGGCTTCAATCACCCGGATATCAAAACCTCGCAGGAGTTCTTCATCAATGCGTAAATCGTCAAACAAACATTCTCGTAACTCATGAACCGAGTTGACCGCTAACTTTTTTGTAAAAATCAGCGTATCACACAACGCCTTTTCCGGAGATGCTATTAAAAACCCGGTTTGATCAGAGAGGATAATCCGGGTAATACCGACAGAATAGAGTTTCAGGGGAGAGTGCTTATAAGAAAAGCGGCCAAAAGGCAAATCATAGCGCTTCGTTTGCCTGGTCGTTACCGATGTCACTTCGACCACCCGTTCAGGAATAAGCCCATAAAAATAAAGCGCATACTCCAGAGAGACATAGGATGGCCCATAGAGATGGTTTGCCACCAACGGCATGGAAACCAGTGAGGAGGTGAGCGCTGGCGCAACAACATAGAGCCCCCTTTTTACAGAGAGGAGCACGCCATCAGCAATCAATTGAGCTATTTTGTCGTTCGGCGAGCGATACCCTTGAAGAACGGATAAAAGTGTTCCATGCGTCAGAGGAACACTGCCAAATCTTATGAGCTGGTTTTCAATTCTCATGGTCGATAGATCATATTTCATTCAGTTAATCGGGAAAAAGTCGATTAACTTTACGAAATATAGTACCGAAACGATAAAAGAACAAAAACTCATCCGATTTTTTAGATCAGACCAGATCGGAGCCTGCTTGGCGTTGGCGAGCTCCGCGTCAGCATCCAAGGGCTCCGCTTCGGCCTTGCGCAGAGGGAGCTGCTTCGTCTTCAGGGAAATGTCTGAGGGCGTAGATGCAGTACGAAAACACGGTTTTCCTTTTGCCCATCCCCCGAAATTGTAGAATCAGCTCACCGGAGATTCTTGCCTCTTCCGAAGCAAACCCAAATTCTTTTACTCTAAATTATTACAAAAATGAATTTTATGCTTGATCACTCTTGCGGGCGAAACTGGGGATCAATATCACGGGCCCCGTTCAACACCCTCACAATCTCTATACCGCCAGGAATGATGAGATAGAAAATGATATACCGGCCAAATGGAAAACTTGATAACCCCGCCAAAAGCTCAGCCCGTGAACGGCCAATATGGGGTGAGTCTGCCAACTCATGGAGTTTCCGGTCGATGGAATCAATAAAAGCATCTGCACGGTTTTCACTGTCTTCGACAATATCCTCAAAAACGAGGGGTCATTTAATGATTATCGGCATCTCCTTAACCTGCCTTTGTGACGGTTCCTCTTTTTCGAACACTTCTCTTTATCTCTTCAGCATCCCAAGCGCTGGCAGTGCCACTCTCCATACCGTCCTGAATATCCTTCTGCAACTGGTCAAGCTTTGCTTTGCGAAGAGAGTCCTGCTCCGTCATAAGGCGCAATGCCTCACGGACCACCTCACTTGCCGATGTATAGAGACCGGATTTTACTTTTTGCCGAACCATCTCTTCAAGGAACGGCGTCAGGTTAACATTAATTGGCATGGCTTTGTCATTTATACTCTTGGTCAGGGAAAATATCACAACGGATACCCTGTTGTCAATTTATGACAAATATTGACAATAATAAAACAGAAACGGCTGGGTGTTGCACTACAGCTTTAGTCAGCAGCGCGGAAATGGATCTTTCACGTTCGACCCAAGATTTCTCATGGTCGATAGGTCACATTTCATACAGTTAATCGGGAAAAAGTCGATTAACTATGTAAAATCTATCACCAATAATGCAGAAAACAAAAACTTATCCGATTTTTTAGATCAGAGAGGAGATGCGCCTCCTTGGCGTCGGAGAAATCCCCTGTCATCATCCAGTGCTTGCGCTTCGGCCTTGCCCGGTGGGAGCCGCTTCCTCTCCGGGGAAACATCTGAGCGCGTAGATGCAGAGCGGATGGCCCGCCGCATCCCTGGTAAAAAAGAGAAAGGCCCTCTCGCTCTCAAGGATCCGGTATTTTTTCCGAAGCTCTTCCGCTGAAAGGGGAAAATCGCGCCGCTGGATGCTTGCCCCTGCAATGGCATGGCGCTCAAGAAAAGCCCTGAAGCTTTTTGGCTTGTATGGAACACACTCAACCACGCGGAATCTCCTGCCGGGAAAAGCCTCAATTTTGTGGTCAGCGGTGAGGTAATCAACACTCTTGTTCAAAAATTGGAGGCCGGAATCCCGCGCAACCACCGCCGAAAGCCTCGCCTTGATAATGGCCGGATCAGGCTCATAGAGATACTCCTTCACTGCCGTCGCAACCACTCTCGGCGCCTCACCATTTCCCCCCGCAACTTCAGTTATCTCCTCCGATTCAGCGTTCAGGCAGACCGCTTTTACCTGCACGGGCCCATCCGCAGGGGAGGAGCGCTCAAGCAGCAGCAGAATCTCCTTGCATTCACGGTCAACCGAGACCACAACAATCGTGTGCAGGGCAGGCAACAGCTTTTTCAACCCGCTGATTTCAAGTGCCGGAGAGGCCTTGATGCAGACCCTCTCTGCATGGCGGAGCAGCAGATCATGAGAGGCCACCACATCCGGACTTGCCGCCTCCAGCGCTATGGAGCGACGCCCCTCCTCACGGCGGGCCGGATCAACAAAAATCCAGTCGAAAGAGTCATCCGGGTACTCCGCAAGCAGGCTGATGCTGTCGCCGTTTTTTACCTCGACATTGGCAACTTCGCTCACCTTCAGGTTATGCTCAACCACTGCGCAAAGCACAGAATCTCGTTCGCAGTAAACCACCTCCTGAAAAGTCCGAGCCAGAAACATCGAATCGATACCAAGACCGCCCGTCAAATCGAGCGCCCTTTTGCCCGACATAAGCGAAGCCTTGTATGCCGCAGTGCGCTCACCGGAGGATTGCTCAAGCGCCAATGGCGTATAGAGCAAGTTGTGCTGCGAAAGCGTCGGTAGTTTTTTTACAGCCTTCTGGCGGCAGGCAAGCTGTTCAGCCATTGCCCGTACCGGCAACTCCGTGCGACCATGAAACTGCATGGCAAAAGCCGCCGGGTCGTCGGAGTGATGCGACGCAAGCAAGGCTTGTATTTCAAGTTGCAGGAGGTTATGGAGTTCTGCGATAGTCATTCAGCTTTCCCCGTTCCGCATTCCCCTTTCCTCCGCTTGATTATTGACCATTTACTATGTCCAGACATACCCTAAAATTTCACAAATGGCAACAAAGTTAGTAAATTAATCAAAATATTGAGTACAATGAAAGAATATCAGTGTCGTTTTATTGGTAAAAGTTTGTGTTTTTAAAAAAACGCATATTCGTCCATAACGACAAATAAAGATTATAAATATTTCAGAAGCACGACCACTAAAAGGAAATGACCTTAAAGATTTCGAGCTCTTTCTTGAGAAATACGCCGACAAAATAATTGAAAAATGGATTAGCTATTTTGTTTATCATAAAGATGTTGAGTTTGAAAAAATTACAAAAAGACTAAAATGAGAATAATTGTTGACTATAAAGATTCACCGTCTGGATTTAACCAGTTAAGAATTGATTCTGCAAAATATTTGTCCGATTATGCAATTCGGATAATATTTAACGATGGAAATGAAAGACTTGTTGATTTCAAACCTTTTTTATCAAAATCGCTTCATCCATCAATTACGAAATACTTGGACGAAAGTAAATTCTCCAGTTTTTCATTGACTGATGGAAATTTGAACTGGAATGATTACGATTTGATTTTTCCAATTTCTGACTTATACAAAGGACAGATAAATGCATAAAAAAAACCGCCCGATCGTAACCTGGCGGGGTTCCGCAAGCCGAAGCCTGACGGGTGGTGATTTCTTAATTCGAATCTAAAACGAAGCCTTGTATTCCGCCGTGCGCTCCCCGGAGGATTGCTCTGCTCCTCAGAAGAGTTGCTGTTTCTTCTGAATCAGCGCGTTTCGGCCAACAGTATACGCGTAAATCGATGCAGGGAGAAAGGTAAGCTGCACTCCATTTTCCTCTTTGACCCCCTGCTTGTCGATGGTGGTGACGACGGCCTTCTGGAGCTGGTTTGTGGCACAGAAGGAGATGAGTGATTTGAGTTCAGCAGGATGCTCAAAGTAGCGGTTGCTCCACTTGATTTCGACCGCCCAGAGTGGCTTGAACTTTTTTTCATCAAGACAAATAAGATCAACCTCTCCTTTGCTCCACCGGGCATACCACGGCTCTATCCAGTCGCGATGCATCCACTGGGAAAAGACAGCAGTTTCAACCATTGCGCCGATATGGTCATCGGTAGCATGAAGCGGCGAAAAGAGTGCGCTGCGAAGCGAGGGGTTGGTCAAATACAGTTTAAACTGTGTTGACCGCCGGAAGTGCTTGACGTTATTATCGGTGCGTTTGACTGTTCTGACAAGAAACGCGGCTTCCAGATATTCGATGTATCGTTTCAGCGTGTTCTTGTCAACACCCCCTGAAGAGGTGCTGAGTGATTCCAAAGAAAATTCCTGCCCGGAATTATAGGCTATTGCCGTAAAGAGTGAGTTTAGCTCCGCAACATCCTTTATGCCGTACAACCCCGGCAGATCGCGCAACAAGACCTTGTCAATAATATCAGAACGGATATATCGGCCAGGATCGTCCTTAACTGCTTCCGAAAAAATAACTTCAGGGTATCCTCCAAAATTGATATAGTTCAGGAAATGGTCGTTCAGCTTTCTGATGTCGGCAGCATCATAGAAGTCAGTGATGCCCCCATCCCAGGTAAAGGTTGATGGTCGAATCAGCGCATTGAGATTGAGCAGGTGAATGTACTCGTTGAAGGTCAGCGAGGGAAGCATGAACTCGGTAAATCGACCCGCACCGCTCTCCCTGCTTTTCAGTTTCAGGGCCGCTGCGGCTGAACCGGAAACGACAAAACGGGTTTCAGGATAGCTGTCAACCAGCGATTTCAAATGAACTTCCCAATCTTTCAGGTATTGTATTTCATCAAAAAAGACAAACCATCCCCTGGCATCAATTTGACCGGTTGTTTTAGTGCATAACCGAAAAAGCTGCTCCAGCGGGATATGGCTGTATATGGGGCTATCAATGGAGAGAAACGCAACTTTTTGCGGGTTTTGCCCATCCATAAGCAGATGCTGGATGGTATGATAGAGCATGACCGTTTTGCCTACCCGTCTTGGCCCCATGAGTATGACGGCTCTTCGTACCGACACCTTAGCCACCAGAGGCTCAAAGAGATCAAGATAAAGGCGGGGGGTCATGCTTCCGTAATACTCTTCAATCTTGCCACTGTGCCACCAGGGATTTTCAAAACGAATGCGGTCAGTGACCTGTTCTTCAGCAAAAGAATGGAGCGCCATTGTCAGTTATTTTTATTTTTTCGATAAAATAAGATAATCGAATAGATCTTATTCGCCAAAAACAACCAGAATAATATAATAAAAGCAATTTCAGGGGCTTATTCTCCATGATACTCCGGAGCATCCTGTTCAATTTCAACTAAAAGTTTCGGGAACTTCAGGAGCGATATCCGTCATGGCTTTTTCTATGAGCGGGTGCCACAGATCAACAATGCCCTGAGTGTGGTGGAGGATTGTTAATTTCAATCCATTGCCTCTCCTGGCAAAAGAAGCACTGGCACGGCTTGGCATTCAAACCGCTCCTTCCCGTCTGGAACAGGACTATAATGCCGGAAAGACAACGCAGGTACCTACTGGAAGACTGATTGCTGTCAAGGGGCGCATACATCGGAAAATAGGATATGGAGGTGCTTATGTCAGTTATGAACAAGCAACCTGAAAAAGAACTTTTTGAGGAGGTCGCTCTTCTCAAAAACATCGATCCCTCTTTTATCGAAAAGGATTGGTTTGTCACGCAAGTTATCGCCGTTCTTGCTGACCTCAATGCCGACGGTTCACAGTCACTTCTCCCGCTCCGGCGCACTCCGCCCGCATGTTCAGATTGAGATAACCATCAGAACCCTGCAATGCCCACAAAGTTATCTGCCTGTTTCTTCGTTTGTGAATGCGGTGACAAAACAGCCACCGGAAGTACACCGTATTGCCTGTATTGACCCTGCAGAAAGCGCATCTGATAAATTAAGCGCCCTTGCATGGCGTATCCCTGACCGGGTGCGAGGCGGAAAAGAGGACGATCTGGCGTTACTGAAAGAGCTGGCCTTGGCCAATAAAAGTTTTCCAACCCTGGTTGCAGCATCAATGCAGGAAGATGACCGACGCTCAAAAAATAATCCTTCATTCGCCGGATTACCGATGTCAGAAAAATTTCGGCAACTGCTGACGATATTGGAAACTGAAAAAGACGCATACGCTCGCGAATATGATCTGTTCGTCAAAGGAGTCTCTTATGCTGCCGAAGGCGACATCCCTGACTTTGCTGCTGAGATAGAGGCTCTCCACTCCCTTGTGCAGATAACTTTAATATCCCACTCATAACAATGCAATCGAATGAGTCCCAGAGTTATCGTAGCTATACCCCGTTTTGGGCACAAATTCTTTCATAAACACAAAGCCTTCAACCGCGACCAAAAGCATCTAACTACTCTTTTTTAAAGAGTTGCGTTCTTAAACGCTAATCAAACTCATAGAGATACTCCTTCACCGCCGTCACAACAATGGTGTGCAAGGCTGGTAACAGCTTTTTCAACCCGCTGATTTCGAGAGCCGGAGAGGCCTTGATGCAGACCCGCTGCGCATGACGGAGCAGCCGAATTCAGCTCTCTTCAAAATAATCCGAATCAAGCCGTTTCAGCTCATACACGGCATCTGTGGAGACAGCCACACCAAAATCAATCATGAAGTCAGCCAGCTCACGGCCACTGATCAGAACGATCTTGCTATCGATGGCTTTGACAAACTCATGAGCGCTTTTTGAAAAATCAGATGTCGTAATAAAAATACCTTTTCGGGCACGCTTGCCTTGTAAAGCTCCGGCAAACTTTTGAATTTCCGGTCGGGAGACCGTCGTTTCCCATCTCTTTGCCTGAATATAAATGATGTCAAGACCCAGACGATCCTCTTTGATGATGCCGTCAATACCTTCATCCCCACTTTTTCCGACAGCCTCACCGGCATCTTTTATTGAACCACCATAGCCCATTTTTACCAGCACTTCGACCACCACTTTTTCAAAAAAAGCTGGTGACGATGATTTCAACTGGAGAAGAAGTTCATTCGCAAGGCTTTCACGCAACACCATGTACGCATCTTCCAGGCGTTCAGCGGGCGTCTTTGTTTCCAGCTCTTTTGATGTTGAATCTTCAGTGATCTGGTTATTCTGATGAGGCTCTCTGACGGAACGATATTCTGGAAACTTGCGGAGAAACGCAAGGTTGATTGCTTTTGGGGATTCACCCAATACTGCCATCCCCCTTTCCGTGATTCGAAAAACACCCCGACGCACATTTTCGAGAAGAGCCGCCATTTTCATGTGAGCCTTCGCCCAAGCCACACGATTATCAAAAACTCGTTGCTGAGCGCTTGGCAACATTTGCTTCAACTCTTCCGGAGTTAATCCAAACTCGCGAGCCAATGCCTCGACCATTTCCCGGCTGGTGTGCTCTTGACCATCACGGCAGAGTTTAAGCAGGGGAAGCATAATGCTCTGAAAATCAGGTATCGGCATGTCATTTTTACGTTGTAATTGAATCGATACTTTATCTGACTGCGGCAAATAGCATTAGCTTAATTCCTGTTTGACCAGTATTTTTGCAATACTGAGAATGTAAGCAATGCCTGCATCAATATTCAGAGGGCAACATGGTGCAGAAGATTTTTATTGACACCGCCTTGTCTTTGATGAAGATCAAGTATTGTTGGATGATAATGAACAGGTTGAAATTCCAACGAAAACGGTGGGAGAGCGGCGGTGTATTGTTATTGTCAATATTTCAGGCCGATGTTGGCCTGGAGTTATAACATTCAGATGTGAATAATTCCGTAGGGAACCAACCATACATAAGAGGACTCGCTGAATGGCAAACCTTCGAATGGACATTTTTACGCTTACTCGTACTGCATTCTTCAACAATTTTTTCGAGGAAAATAAAGCATGATCGTGAAGAAGCATAATCTGTCAATAGAGGAGCAAAAAGAGCTTCTTGATCCGTTTCCGGTTGATGCCAATTTAGAACCAACGTTAAGTGGCAGTTTGCCTTACGAAAAACTCGATGGATTGCAATTTGAGCGGCTGTGTTACGAAATCCTCTGCAGTGAAGGAAAGAACCCTCGTTACAATGGAAAATCCGGCCAACCAGACTATGGCGTTGACATCATTAACGAGGATAATGATACCCGATGTGTCTATCAATGCAAAAACATAAAGGATCGTCAAAGCATAACCGAAACTGCCGGGGATATCAACAATGCCTACTCAAAAGTATTGAATCGCTGGATTGGAGAGCAACACTTACCCCCTCCAACACATTTTTTTTACTATTCACGACAAGAATTGAATGGCATAAAACATAGTAGTGAATATACAATATTACGTGACTCAGCTCTCAAGACAGACAAGATTGATATCCAGTTATGGGGTCGTGAAGCACTTGACAGCAAACTACGACATCTGTATGCTGTGGTTTCGGGTGTATTTTCTGAACAGGTAGCAAAAGTATTCTGCACTGAACTCAGCCGTCCTTCAGATTCAAAATGGGAGCGCCTGAATACAACATCTGAATACCCGACCCTTCGTGAATTTTATTCGGACTGGAAAGAGAACAAACTCTATGTCGCGCCCACTCTCCATGAGCAATTTCTTGCAGCACTTTCGACATCGCCGGTGGTGTTGGTGCAGGGCAATCCGGGTTCCGGAAAAACCACGACGACTCTCTCTTTACTGGCACAGCTTCAAAACAGACCGGAAAGAATATACTACACGGTTATCAGCAATTTTGACAAGATAACCGATCTGGCAGATTCGGTTAAAAAACGTGCTCATCTTCCATCGGTCTTCATTCTTGATGATTGTCACTCTGCACCAGAACTGGCAAATGAACTGATCCAGCGATTAAGAGGATCCGTGTTAAACAAAAATCATCCAGTTTCTGTCAAGGTTGTTCTGCTGACGCGCATAATTCCGAAACAAGAGGAATCGATATATTCTGATGCTCTTCAGGATCTTCTGGAACTTGAAAAAGAGAGCGTTATAGAGGTTTTATTGAGCGACAGCACCTCTTTACTGCGGGTATTGAAAAAACGTCTTCCCCATATTCAGGACATTACCATACGCCACGCGGAACATCTCTTCAATCTCACTGGTGGTAATCTCAAACTTGCCTCACTGACTGTCAAGGGGATTATTTCGGCAGATGAGCTGACTCGACTGGACGGCAATTCGGTGAAAGAGAATGTCTCTCGGCTATACATTAGGAATAAATATACTGCTATGGCCGATTTGCAGTACATGAAACAGCTTTGTGCACTTGCGATGTTCGATATTACACCTCTAACCGATTATCTGGGGGAATCGCCAACTGTGATCAAGAGGGGGTTGGCAACAATATTATATCAACCGGTACGGGTTCGATTTTCCCATTCGACCCTTGCTGAAGTGTTGTTTTATGTAATAAGTGATAAAATAACCGGAACTGTTCAGGAATATGACTTGAACCATCAAGTCACACAGGAACTTATCCAATACTTCAAATACCTGACAAACTCTTCAGTATCACAACTCAATCCGTTTTTTCTTAATCTATCCACTTCACAACTAAGCTTTCCTGATTTAAGTACTGGTCACATTATTTCTGAATTTCTCAGTAGTTCGGATTTCAGGGCTATTCTGATCCCGGATCAATCTATTGTTAACCTTTCTATTCTCAGACTTCTGTTGGTAAAAGCTTCAGGGGTGACCCCTCAGGTAATGAGAGAGATTCATGATTCGATTTGCAGCAGACTTTCCTATCTGTTCAGCAAAGAAGAGGCCTGGAGTGAGGAAGAGATTATTGATTTTCAATCTGGACTGCTTAGAATCAGCAAATCCTCAGCAGCTCATCTTTCTGCCATTGAATGCTCTTGGGTTGTAAACAGAGTTATTGAAAAAATAAGACAAAATTTCTCCATACCTGAGCTGTTCAGATTGCTCCAGTATTCCACACCTTCACGAGCCGCTGAGCTTATTGATTCCTTGACTGCTGAAGATATTGACGCACTCGTTGAGAAAACCAATCGCTCTGTTGGTACGCTGAATTTAACATTGCGTGATCTTGAACAGAAAACAGTGATTATTGAGGGCAAGGAACAGAACCTGCTTGAGGCGCTTGAGAAAAAGGTCACCGCTAAACACCTCCTCCAGCTCATCATCAACAATGGGACGATTTTTGAGCTGTTCATGTTGCTCAAGCATTCAACACCCTCAAGAGCCGCTGAGCTTATTGATGCCTTGAATGCTCAAGATATTAACGCACTCGTTGAGAAAACCAATCGCTCTGTTGGTACACTTGATCTGGCGTTGCATGATCTTGAACAAAAAAATGTGATGGTTGAGGGCAAGGAACTGAACCTGCTTGAGGCGCTTGAAAAAAAGATCACAGCAAAACACCTCCTCCTGCTCATCATCAACAATGGGACTATTTTTGAGCTGTTTAGATTTCTACAGCATTCAACGCCGACAAGAGCCGCTGAGCTAATTGATTCTTTGACTGCTCAACATATTGATACACTCGTTGAGAAAACCAATCGCTCTGTTGGGACGCTTGATCTGACGTTGCGTGATCTTGAAAAGAAAACCATGATTATTGAGGGCAAAAAACAGAACCTGCTCGAGGCGCTTGAAAAAAAGGTCACCGCTAAACACCTCCTCCAGCTCATCATCAACAATGGGACTATCTTTGAGCTGTTCAATTTGCTCAAGCATTCAACGCCCTCGCGAGCCGCAGAGCTTATTGATTCATTGAATGCTCAAGATATTGATAAGCTGGTTGGCAAAACTATTGAACAGCAGCGCTCTATAGAATCACTACACCCTACGCTGCATTATCTAAACTGTTATTACCATCACCTGCTTGATGCGTTACTGACTCAACTTTCTCCGGAACTTTTTGCCCTACTTATTGCCGGTGCGGGCACGTTGAACAGCCTGATGAATATCAGCAGAGAGCTTCCAGAGAGCTATCTTAAGAAACTTCAAGAAGAAATTTCCCGATTTACCATTGATGAATGGCCGCAACTTGTTTTTCGCGGAATGCCAGGAAATCTGATCAAATTTTTATCAGGCGATGTTCAGCATTATCCTGTTAGCATCCGAAGTCAGTTGCGCACCATTGTGGAAACTGATGGTTATCGTTATCTGAAGGGGCGCACCTGGTTTGAATTGAACGCAGCAAACTATGAGAGTGAAGAAGCAACAATTGCTGCTCTTCGAGAAAAACTGGAGCTTGTTCTGGATGAAATTTCAATTGAAAAGCTGCATGGCCTTGACTTTAAAGAAGCTACGAGTGCTTTTTCGATATTATGGCGACACGCCATATCCCGACATGATGTTCTCAATGCGCAGATATGGAATATTCTTCCCTCAGCACATAAATGGCCGAAAGACTATACATTTGGATTTCTGAATCAGGTTATTGAACACCTTTGTCACAACGATTTTGATCCACATAATGCAGACACTCTGCTTTGCCAAGCCCGTGATCACGCATTAAAAGTTAATTGGAACAAAGCTGCGCCTGAATTGTTGTTCCATTTTCTCTGGAAAATTTGGCAGGCGGGCTATCACCTTTCGACGGATAGTTCAACCAAATACTTGCCCAAATCGTTGTCAGATAAAACAACAGGTTTACTGAAAACAGCACTGTCGAAAAAAGTATCTGGCAAAAGTGATAAAATAGCTCTCTATGGTTTGGCTGGTCTGTTATGGTTTATCTGTCCGGCAAAAAAATCTGATCTCGTTGTAATCATGAAAGGTCGGCTCAGAGGTCTCGACATTTACCGTAATGAGATATACACCTCACTTGAAAATAACAGTATCAGCGTTGTCAGCGCATACTTCTCTCTTTACGGAATGGGACTTGTTTGCCCCCCAAAAGTAAATTTCACAGAACCCCTGAAAAGTGCTCTAACAGCAAAAGCGTTGGCAATGCCATATACGACAAAAGCTGTTGAAAAACTGTTGGCTGATCTCAAGAAATACGATTAAACATAAATGGGGTGAATGTTAAATGTAAGCATTGCCTGCATCAATACTCTGAGGACAACATGGTGCCAAAGATTTTTCAGACAGGAATCACGTCAAATTAAGAACGCAATCGCCCGTATTTATTCATGAAGTGCGCAAAAGCAAATACTTGCAATCTCAGGCTACACTACACTACACCACCATGAGCGAATACTCTCAAACCCCATATATTTACCGTGTCTTAACAGAGCCCGAAGCGTACGTACAAGTTGAGCCCTTAACACGCAGGCCCGTGCGAACAGCTCTCACAGCGCCAAGAGTGAAAACCCGGTAAACTCTCTTTTCTCAACAGTGGTGATGCAATGACTGATCAACCCATTTTCTTTGAACACCCGATACTGAACTTGCCTTACGAGTTAACAAAGCGCCACTGGGAGCTTGTTAAAGATGGCCAGCCAACACAGCGCATCATCGAAACCAGAAGACGGGCTGAGTTCATATCCCCGATTCCAAAGCCGAAGAAGCGCAAAGGGTTGACGGAGCAGCAGCAGATTATCTTTGACGAGGGCAAAGGGCTTTCGACTGAGGCGCAGCAGTATGAGCAGACTTCGCTGATTAATGCTGTTCGCCATGAGCTGGGCAAGTGGCGGGCTTTGCCGAATCCAAATACCTGGCAGGTGACGCCTGAAACTGCACGGCTGCTTCAGCATTGGAGGCATCACGAGTTCAACACTCTTCGCACCTTCTTCTGTCAGATTGAGGCTGTCGAGACGGCGATATGGTTCACCGAAGTCGCACCAACTTCTGGTAAGGCGGGGAAGGGGTTTCTGACCATCTTGATGATGCGAACCATAATGCCAATCCGGAAATCATGCATCTGTCGCTGAAATTTGCAACCGGTGCATGCAACTTTTTCTTTCAGCTCTTTCTTTATATATTTTTGGTATAAAAAAAGCATCAATCGAATACCATGCAGTTTGAGTTTGACCCTGAAAAAAGCATGCTGAACAAGATTAAGCACGGCATCGACTTTATTGAGGCTCAGGCGCTGTGGAGTGATAATAATCTTGTTGAAATTCCAGCCAAAACAGTAGGAGAGCCTCGATTTATTGTTATCGGCAAGATTTCAGGCAGATGCTGGTCCGGTGTAGCAACATTCAGAGGTGAAGCCATAAGAATAATTTCAGTAAGGAGATCCCGCCCAGAGGAGATAAAAGTCTATGAAAACAGAAGAATTTGACAAAGCGTTTGATGAGGGTTCAGATATCACCCCTTACCTTGATCTGAGCCGGGCGCGTCGGATAAAACAAGAGCATAAGAGAGTAAATGTTGACTTTCCTCTCTGGATGATCGACTCACTCGATAAAGAGGCGACACGTCTCGGGGTATCGCGCCAGTCGGTGATCAAAGTGTGGCTTGGAGAGCGCATTGAGCACACCAGACTGGCTGGAGAGTGCGCAAAACTTGATCCTGCGGAAGTGCGCCAACTGGCGGAAGAAGGATAGAGAGCGGCTCAAGCCACAGCCTCGGCCACATGAGCCTCCACAAGCTTGCGGCGAAGCACTTTGCCTACGGTTGATTTTGGCAGAGCCGGGATAAATTCGACATATTTCGGGACTTTGTAGGCTGTCAGGTCTTTGCGGCAGTGTTCCCGGAGTTCCTCGACGGTAAGATGGTGGCCCGGACGCAGGACAACCCATGCCTTGACCGCCTCTCCCTGGTAGGGATCGGGTACTCCGGCTACGCCGACTTCGAGGACTGCGGGGTGCACGGCTATGGCCTCTTCAACATCGCGGGGCCAGACCTGGAATCCGCCGGGTTTGATGACATCTTTTTTGCGGTCAACAATAAAGAGGTAGCCATCTTCATCGAGATAGCCGAGATCGCCGGTATAAAGCCAGCCGTCACGGAGCACAAGTGCGGTCTCCATCGGATTCTGCCAGTACTCTTTCATGAGCTGGGGGGCACGCATGGTGATTTCCCCTATTTCAAGCTCGGCAAGGGTTTCAAAGCCGGTTTCCGAGTCAACAATCCGTATCTCGACATCGGGCACGGGAACGCCTACCGAACCATGCTTGTAGGTGCCCAAAATCGGGGTAAAAACTGAGGCAAGTGCTGCTTCGGTAAGACTGTAGGCGTCGATAATTCGACCTCCCGTCAACTCTTCAAAACGTTTTTTAGTTTCGAGCATGAGCGGTGCTGCGCCCGAAACACTCAGTTTGAGCGATTTGAGCATTGAGTGGTCACGCTTGACTTTGGGATGGTTGAGCATTGCGGTAAAGAGAGTGGGCACACCGGGAAGTACTGCGGCTTTCAGGGTTTTAATGGTGTGCAGCAGGTCGTCAATATCGCGTGGATTGGGCACCAGTGCCACAGGGTAGCGCTCAATCAATGCGGCGGTCAAAATGCCAACCTGGGCGTAGACGTGAAAGAGAGGCATGTTGAGCAGGATAATATCTTTTCCTTTTTCAAGAATGACACTGAACCAGCTTGCGATCTGCATGCCGGTCATCACCATCGCCTGATGGGAGATGACAACGCATTTGGGGTTGCCGGTCGTCCCGCCGGAAAAGAGAAAAATGGCTGGCTCATCATGATTGATGGCAACCGGTGTAAATTTTTTTCCTGATTGGGCAGCAAGAAGAGTGCTCAGCCAATAGTCTCCTTTGTGCAGTTGAACCTTGTGACCATCCTTTTTCTCTTTGAGGAGCCTGAAGAGGGTGCTGTTGAGCGGTGAAAGATACTCCTTGATGCTGGTTACAATCACCCTTTTCAGGCGCGAAACGGTTTGGGCTGCCTTGATTTTTTCATAGAAGGGGGTGAGCACAATGACCGTCTCCGCACCGCATTCATTGAGGGCATGTTCAAGCTCGTTGACGGTGTAGAGTGGATTCATGGACACCGCAATCGCGCCAGCTTTCCAGACTCCGAACTCACTGATAATCAGTTGCGGTGAGTTGGGCATGATGAGGGCGACCCGGTCTCCCTTGCCCAAACCAAGCGAGAGCAGGGCTCCGGCAAGCGCATCGCTTTGACGCTCCAGTTCGAGATATGAAAGCGCTCTTCCCTTGAAGTACATCGCTGGATACCGGGGCTGCTCCTCTGCACTCCTCCGGAGAACATCGACCAGTGTCTCTTCCGGGTATGGATGAAGTGTGTGGGGAACTCCCTTGTCATAGTGGCGAATCCAGGGCTTTGCTCTCATAGCTTTTTTTTTGCGTTTTAATCTTTCAAGAATCGAATATAAGGGGATATCATGCATCATGAAAGGATGCGGAACAAAAAGTTACGGCATCGACTCCACAATATCGCAAACTGCTGCGGTTAATTGGGTGAGCTCTTCGTCGCGTATGACATAAGGTGGCATAAGATAGACCAGTTTTCCAAAGGGACGAACCCACACCCCTTTTTCTACAAATTTTTTCTGGATGAGGGCCATATCGACCGGGTGGTGCAGTTCGACCACCCCAATGGCACCAAGCACACGCACATCGGCCACATTGGCTGCATCCCGGCAGGGTTCCAGCCCCTGACGAAGCCCCTCTTCGAGCCGCTGCACCGCTGTCTGCCAGTCGTAACTGCAAAGAAGACTAATACTTGCAGATGCGACAGCACAGGCGAGAGGGTTTGCCATAAAGGTTGGCCCGTGCATGAAGAGCCCCGGATTGCCGGAACAGATCGCTTCGGCAAGCTTATCTGTTGTCAGTGTTGCGGCAAGGGTCATGTAGCCGCCGGTAAGCGCTTTGCCGACACAGAGGATATCGGGCACCACGTCAGCATGTTCAAGCGCAAACATTTTTCCTGTGCGCCCGAAACCGGTGGCGATTTCGTCGAAAATAAGCAGCACATCATAATCGTCGCAGAGTTCGCGGAGGCGACAGAGATAGTGCGGGGAGTAAAAGCGCATTCCCCCCGCGCCCTGAACCACCGGCTCGATAATCACTGCGGCAATTTCCCGTTGATGCTCTTCAAGCTTCCGGCGCAGATCAGCCATATCTTCTTCGGTGCAGGGATCATTAAACCGGGGGGCTGGAGCTTCGGCAAAGTAGTGCTCCGGCATCACCCCTTTGAAGAGGGAGTGCATACCGGTTACCGGATCGCAGACCGACATGGCGGCAAAGGTGTCGCCATGGTAGCCGGAGCGGACAGTCAGCAGGCGGTTTTTCAGGGGTTCACCAAGAGCTGCCCAGTACTGAAAAGCCATTTTGATGGCCACTTCAACGGCAACTGAGCCGGAATCGCTGAAAAAGAGCTTTTGCAGCGGCTCGGGGGTCAGTGACACCAACTGTTTTGCAAGGGAAACTGCTGGTTCATGGGTGAGACCTCCGAACATGACATGGCTCATCCGCTGAAGCTGCGTGACTAACGCCTGATTGAGCACGGGGTGGTTGTAGCCATGGATGGCGGCCCACCAGGAGGACATGCCGTCAACAAGCCGACGGCCATCCTCAAGCTCAAGAAAGACGCCACTGGCACCGCAAACCGGATAGACCGGCAGAGGTGCCGTTATGGAGGTGTAGGGATGCCAGAGATGCCGGCGGTCAAAATCAAGATCAACGGGGGCTGGGTGTATGGCCATACCGATAGAGGCTATAAGATGTTATGATAAAGAGAGCCGTGCGGCAGCGTCCAAATCGAGCAGCCCTTCACGCAGGCCGATGATCGGGGCATCATATCCCGCCTTTTCGAGATAATGACGGATAACCTCACGGGTATCATCGGCAATCAGCTTGTCGATGTTCTGAAAAGAGTTGTAGATAACTCCCTGGATAACGATTCCCCTGTGCCGACAGGCCTCGATGGAGAGAAGGGTGTGGTTGATGCTGCCAAGCCGTGGACTCGTCACCAGAAGAAGGCTGTATCCCGCGTCGCGGATATAGTCGGCAAAAAGAAGATCTGCGGTGAGAGGGACAAGGAGCCCGCCAACCCCCTCAAGAAGCACCAGGTCGTAACGTTGCTGCAGGGCAAGGGTAGAGCTGCTGATTCGGTGAAGATCGACCTCAGTGCCTTCCAGACGGGCGGAAAGGTGCGGGGAGGCAGGATAGCAAAAAACAGAAGGGCAGGTGAGCCCCTCCCGGTCGGCATCCTGCACTCCAATCCCCATCAGGCGACGGTGTTCAAGGATATCTTCCGCTATCCCTTCACAGCCCGTCTGGACAATTTTCTGTGTAATGACCTTTTTGCCTTGCTGAAGCAGTGCTTTGGCGAGCAGGCCGGTCGTGTATGTTTTTCCGATTCCGGTATCGATACCGGCAACAGCAAGAACAGTTCCGCTCATGAGATTCTCTTTTTCATGCAGCAATAAAGGGGATGGTAGGTCAGGTAGACGCCATTGTCAGTGGAAAAGAGTCGCCGGTACTCTTTGATAAAATTGAGGTAACGGCTTTTTGTCCATGAACGGCGAAGCAGCCCGTTGACACCGGTAGAGCGGATATGGTGCAGCATCGCTTCTGGTGAGCTGAATTCCATGCGCAGCGTCTCTTCACGGCTGACGCTCATCTCAAAATAACGTCCGGCAAGAAGTTCAAGCTCACCGAGGGAGTGATAGCTGAGGCCGACCCCCTCAATGGCCAATATTTCTCGCATGTTAGAGGGGCCGAAGGTGGTGAAGGCGAGCATCCCGCCTGGCTTGAGATGAAGGGAAACTTTTCGAAAAAATCCGTCGAGGTCATTGAGCCATTGCAGTGTAGCACTGGAAACAACAAGGTCGAGCGATGAGGGCAAAAGCTCCAGGCTCTCGATGTCCCCGGCAAGAAAGTAGAACTCCCCGACAGCAAAGCGGTCAAGAACCCCCTGGAGAGAGGTGCGGCTCTCTGCGACAAGGTCATTGGCATAATAGCTCTTGACTGTGCAGCGAGCGAGCATCTCAGCCATAAGTGCGCCTGAGCCTGAGCCTACTTCGAGGATCCGCTCAAACGATCGTGCGGGCTCCTGCTCGCAGATGATCTCTGCAAGTTCCCGGGCCATCGCTTTCTGCACCACAGCATGGCGACCGTAACTGAAAAGCGTACGGCGAAAACGGTCGCGAACCAGTTGTTTGTCGATCAACGGATGCATGCAAGCACCTCCTGCAGGTTCCTGAAATGAAAAAAGGGAAAGTGGGGCATATCGGCTATCACGGTTTGAGGAAGGCCTTTCCATGCGCGGTACTGCTGCTCTGCCGGAAAAACAAGATCACGTCCGCCAATAATGGCATGGTCATAGCGCCATGCGGTGCCGCATGGCGGGCTATCCGCCAGAAAGTGCTCCTGCAATTGCTCCAGTTCTTGCTGTTGATCCGCCGTGCTGCGGTCGGGCAACATGGAGGAAAAAAGGGCGAGTGCTTCGCCGGAGCCACACATCCTTCGGTTGAAGCGGTTTCGGCTCTTTTCTGACCAGGTGGCGAGGGTTGCCTCAAAAACCTGGGGGTTGATCCCTCTCTCGGCATTGACCGGATGCAGGGTGCCGTTGATGGCAATTGCGCGCTCTATCGGGGGTAGCTCAACATGCTGCGCTGCCCAGACACCAAATGACCAGGCGATAACCGTTATGCGGCCATACCGGCTTGCCTCCCTCATAAAGCCCGGCTCTGTCTCCAGGGTTCGGTAGTCGTAACAGAGGAGCAAATCCGCATCAAACCCGTCAGAAAGCGACTCGGCAAGAAGATGGTCGCCAATACGGCGATCCATGCCCCACCCGTTAAAAAAAAGCAAAAGCTCTTCAGCTCCCTCTTTTCTGAGCCACGCTGTTTTCATGCGGTCGTTATCCTCCCGATGAGTTCAGGAATGCGCGCAATATCTGCCCATTGCAGCGTCGAGCGAAGCGAAATGCGGATTCGGGCGCTCTTTTCCGGGACGGTAGGCGGACGCACCGGCAAACAGAGAAAGCCAGCCTCCCGAAGACGGGCAGAGAGGGTAACGGCGAGCGCATTGCTGCCGGTAATCACCGGGACAATATGGCTTTCACCCGGAACGTCGAGTGAGCAGGCAATCAGTTCACTGCGGAGCTTTGCAGCAAGCTGCAAAAGCGCCTGCCGCTCCCGATACATGGATGTCTGCCGCTCAAGAGTGAGCAGACTCCAGCCGAGTATGGCGGGTGGCAGTGCTGTGGTAAAAATGAAGGAGCGCATGGTATTGATCAGGTACTCCCTGAAGAGGCTGCTCATCACAGCGTAGGCTCCCGTTGAGGCAAGCGCTTTGCCGAATGTCCCGGTGATGATATCAATCTGCTGCACCACACCGGCCGTTTCACAGAGGCCGAGACCGCGCACTCCGAAGACTCCGACACCGTGCGCTTCATCGACAACAAGCAGAGCTCCATACTTCTCTTTCAGGGCAACAAGGCGGGAGAGGTCGGCAAGGTCTCCGTCCATGCTGAAGACCGATTCGGTGACAATGAATATCTGCCGGTAACGGTCGGCGGCAGCGGCAAGCAGCTCTTCAAGGTGATCGTAGTCGAGGTGGCGGTAGCGCTGGTAAGGAGCTTCAGCAATTTTCATGCCGTCAATGATGCTTGCGTGGTTTTTCCGGTCACTGAGCACCAGATCGTGACGACCGCAGAGCGCCGGAATGATACCGATGTTGGCATGATAGCCGCTGTTGAAGACCAGCGCGGCTTCACGCCCGTAGAGCGCGGCAAGGGCACGCTCCAACTGGTCGTAAAGCGGATGGTTGCCGGTCAGAAGACGGGAGGAGGAGCTGGTCATGGCATAGTGCCTCTCCCTGAACTCTTCGGCGTAACCGGCAAGCAGTTCCCGGTCGTCGCCAAGGCCGAGATAGTCGTTTGATGAGAGGTTCAGAAGAGGCTGACCACCCACCGCAATATGGTTGCCATCCCGGGCCGTGATATCGGGAAGTATCCGGTACCGGTCGAGGTCGCGAAGCTCTTCGAGCTCCCGACTGATCCTTTCCTGAAACTGCATGACGGCGGCGTCCTCAGTTAAACGTTGCAATCTGGCGGGCAAAACGGTCGTCATCGGCGATATCGCGTCCCCGTGTGGTCAGGTAACCACCTGTAAGATAACCGTTTGCACCCGACAGCATCAAAAGTCCCTGGAAATCTTTCATGATGGTCTCCCTGCCAGCGGCAAACTTGATGATTTTATTCGGATGAGCCAGACGGCAGATAGCAAAGGTTTTTACAATTTCTGCCACAGAAACCGGCTCTTTTCCTGCCAGAGGAGTACCGTCGATCGGTACCAGCACGTTGAGCGGTATGACAGAAACATCAAGTACCTGAAGGGCAAAAATCATGGAAATGCGATCATGCATGGTTTCGCCAACACCCATAATGCCGCCGCAGCAGACGGAGATATTGTTCTTTCTCAACAATTTGATGGTCTCAATCCGCTCTTCGACGCCATGCGTATCGGCAATAAGCTCGCTGTACCTGTCGGGCGCAACCTGAATGTTTATATTGTAGTGAGCGATGCCGTGCGCCGCAAGTGCTTCCGCAGGTTCTGCGCCCAACATGCCAAGCGAGGCACAGACACTCAGTTCCGGCAGCTCTGCATGGAGGCGGTCAATCATGTCGAGCACCCGCTGAAACTCCGGATTGATCCGTTTATAACCGTAGCCACTGGTCACGATTCCGAAGTGGGTGACTCCGGCGGAGAAACAGTTCCGCGCTTCAATCAGTACGGATTCTTCATCGACCAGATCATAGACCTCAATATCGGCCCGATTGTGGCGCGACTGTGCGCAAAAGCGGCAGTTTTCGCCGCATACCCCCGATTTGGCATTCATGATGGAGCAGGCATGAAGCGCTTCAGGGCCGCTTCCGTAGCGGTTTTTGACTTTGTTGGCCAGCGAAGCCAAATCAAGTGCCAGCTCACCGGGCAACTCTGCAAGCAGCAGGGCTTCGGCATGGCTGATCGGTTCACCGGTCTCAAGAACACGGTATGCTGCAGCAATTTGAGGATGAAGCGTTGGTTGATCCATAAAAATCAGGGGTTATATGATGATGGGCAGCTTCGTAAATGGGCCTCTCCCGACGAAACAAGGATAATCTCTCCCTCTGCACTCTCAAGCTCCAGCTCTCCAAAACGTGAAATCCCTCTCACCGTTCCGCTTACGCTTCGTTTTAACTGGTCGACCATCACCGCTTTCGATTGCAGGAACGAATGGGTTTCGAGATAGGGAAGGATAAAGCCGAGATCATCCTCCAATAGCCAGGAGTCATAGAGCGGTTCGAAATAATTCAGCACTGAGGCCAGAAGCTCCGGTCTCGAAGAGAGTTGCCCTGTTTCGAGAAAAAGTGAGGTTGCGCTCTCATGCAGGGGGGGCTGAAAAGCTGACTGGTTGACATTGATACCGATTCCAACGACGACAAAGTGTGTACAATCAGGCTCGGACTGCATTTCGCACAACACCCCGCACAACTTTTTTCCATTGGCCAAAATGTCATTCGGCCACTTGATCATCGCCGCAAAATCGACAGAGAGGGCGCTCAAGGCCTGATGAATAGCCGCCGCCACAAGCAGTGTCAGTTGCGGGACACGAATGGAAGGTATTCCCGGCCGCAGAATCAGGGAAAAATAGAGATTGACGCCCGAAGGCGAGAGCCAGGTACGCCCCATTCGGCCACGACCACCAGTCTGGGAATCGGCCACGACCACGCAGCCCTCCACGGCACCCTCAACGGCAAGAGCCTTCGCAAGAATATTGGTCGAGGCTGTAACAGAGTGATAAGCAATCTTTCGGCCAAACCGGCGGGTAGTGAGAGATGGGCGCACCTCGGCCTCTACAGGACGACCGGTCAGAGCTGATAGCCGGTACCCTCTGCCTGTTACCGCATCAATTGAATACCCTTCGCTGCGCAACAGGCTGATATGCTTCCAAACGGCACTTCTGGTAATGCCAAATTCCCGGCAAAGCGCTTCACCTGATACAAAATCCGCATCGGTGATCATCTGGCTCAAAATTCGGGCGGTAATGTCGTTCATGACTGGGAGCAAAATAGAGAAAAGGCAAACTATCGCCGCGTTTCCAGGAATATGTGAACCCGAATGTAGCGCGAGGTTTACAACTTTGCAACAAGAAAAAGCGTTTTTGCCTTGATTCCGTTCGCTCGGAAAAGAAGCGTTTCAGCGCTCCATTGCGGCCATGCTGGAGGTTTCGTAGTTCTTGCGATAGGCCTGCACTCCCTGAAAAATAGTGTATGCGATTTTTTTCTGCTCCTGACGATCACGAAGAATCTTCTCTTCGCCTGGATTGGAGAGGTAACCCACTTCAACAAGCGCACTCGGCATGGAAGGACTCCATAACACCATAAAACCTGCCTGGTGCACTCCGCCTTTTTTATTGACCGGCTGCCGATAGTCCGGGTTGAGGATATGCTGGGCAAGCAAGGTGGACTGCCTGGCAAATGCACTCTGGGCCATGCTGCTCATGATGAGATACTCTTCAGTAAAACCTTTGTACGCAAGGGTGTAGTCGGCCTCCTGGCGTATAACCGAGTTTTCAAACAGAGCAACGTCAAGAGCCTGCTTTGTTTTATGCGCTCCAAGAATATAGACTTCGGAACCGCGAACACTATGGTTCAAATTCGCATTGCAGTGAACACTGATAAAGAGTTTTCCTCCGCTCTGGTTTGCTATTTTTCCCCGTTGAAGCAGAGGAATAAAGGCGTCATCCTTTCTTGTGTAGATGACCCGCACATCAGGCCACTTCCCGGTGATAAACCGACCGAGATCACGAACGATGTTGAGTGCGACATCTTTTTCATTGGTGCCGTTTCCGCCTGTAGCCCCGGGATCCTTTCCTCCATGACCTGCATCAAGCACAATGGTATCAAGCCTCCACTTTTCAATATCGTGGCTGATAACCTGTGCAATCTGCCGTTCTTTGTCCTTTTTGCGAATTGCGTCCGTTCCGGCATCACTGCGGATAGAGATCACATAACGGTTGTGTTTGTTGTCACGCTGAAATTCAACAGAATTGATGACAAACGCTCGATTGTCGAGTGCTATGGTAAACTGTAGCCCTGCTCTGGCAACCTGTTTGGGGGTGATTGAGCTGACCACACCTCCACGGTACACTTTTGTTAATGCGCTCATATCACAAGAGGCTTTTTCAAGGGAAAAATAGGTGACCCCCTCTTTGTTGAGCGTAACGAGTGATGCCTGGGCAGCAATACCGGAAGCTGAAAAAGTGATAACCGCTCCGTTCGATCGGTTCTTGACCTCAATTCCGCTAATCACCGTCCTGCCTTCAGCCTGCGTGCTGGAGCTCTCTGCATCAGAGCCCCCTTCCTGGCTGACCTCCCCGATTGTTGCGTCCGACTCCCCGAGACTTTTTCTGTCAAGCCGGACGCGTATCTGGCCAGAGGTGTGGTTGTAGACCACATCCCGGTCCAGCCAGACGCTGAAGAGCCGGCATAACTGACTGACCGGCAGCAAGAGCCGTGATTGAATCAGTAAAGGAGCTGAGGATAGTTGGAGAATCCTTTGCGGAAGTTCAGGATTTCTGGAAATAACACGAACAAAATTATTGCCGCCCATGATCGTACAGATCGTGCCGGGCATCCCGAAAGATTCCTCAACAACAAGTCCGCCCTGCTCATTACGGTAACTCATCCTCAAGGCCCGCACCATGGATTCAAGATCAATCATCACGATGCCCTCCCTTTTCTGGCCCGCCACCTTCATGGTATAACCCTGATCCTCTCCTGTGATCACATGGAGAGAAACAGAACCCTGTCCGGACTGTCCGGACTGCAAAGATGGAAGAGCTGAAAGAGTGCTGACGGAAAGCGTCAGCAGCATCAGAACGGCCAAACCGGAACGGAGAGAACGCAAAAAGTGAAGCATGAATTTCGAATCGTTATTTTTCCCTGATACCATGTCGGCCTGAAAGAATAATAATAAAATATCTCTCATCTCCCTCCGCTGCCACTTTTTACCGCCGAAAATGATCGATTCCAAAATGATACCGGCAGGCAAAATCGAGGGGTGAAAAATGGTAAAATTTGTTTTTTGCTCTTCAACACCTATCTTTTTCAAAATTTTACTTGTAATGCTCTTAATACCGGTACTGATCAATGGCCTCAAAACCTGCAACACTCTCTGCCAGAAACAGGACCCTGATTGTCGTCGAATCCCCCTCAAAGGCAAGAACGATAAATAAATACCTCGGAGACAAGTATACGGTTTTCGCTTCTGTTGGCCATATCAAGGATCTGCCGAAAAAGGAGATTGGTCTTGATTTTGACCATCATTACGAGCCGAGGTATGAAATTATTCCAGGGAAAGAAAAGGTTGTCCATCAGTTAAAAAAACTTGCGGCTGAAGCCAATGAAATTCTCATAGCGACTGACCCTGACCGCGAAGGAGAGGCCATTGCATGGCATATCTCAAAGGAAATCGGTGTAACAAACAAACCGGTATCCCGGGTGCTTTTTAATGAAATCACCAAAAATGCGATCATTGCGGCCATCCAGGCTCCACGGCAGATCGACGACTGCCTTGTGCGCTCCCAGCAAACCCGTCAGGGGCTTGATAAAATTGTGGGCTACAAGATCAGCCCCTTTTTGTGGAATGTGGTGCTGCGCGGACTTTCTGCCGGCAGGGTACAATCCGTCGCACTGCGGCTGATCTGCGAGCGTGAGGCAGAGATCACCCGCTTCCAGATAGAGGAGTACTGGTCGATTGCGGCTGATTTCACCACACCGGAGCAGGAGTCTTTCAGGGCAAGGCTTGTGCGCCTGGAGGGTGACAAGCCGGAGATATCCAATCAGCAGCAGGCTGAGGCCATTGCGGCACGCATCAGAAAGGGAAATTTTGCGGTACGGGAAATCGCTCCTCGCCTGCAGCAGCGCAAGCCTCCCCTTCCGTTTACGACATCTCTCCTCCAGCAGGCGGCATCGAACCAGCTCGGCTTCGGATCGCAGAAAACCATGCGCGTTGCACAACAGCTCTATGAGGGTATTGACCTTGGCGCCGAGGGTACGGCAGGTCTGATCACCTATATGAGGACCGATTCAACGCGCATCGGTGAAGAGGCGGTCGTCGAGGTAAGAGGCTATATCAATAAGCAGTTCGGCAAAGAGTATATCGGTTTTGGCGGAGCAGCAAAACCTGGCAAAAATGCACAGGATGCGCATGAAGCAGTCCGGCCGACATCGATTTTTAAAAAGCCGGAGCAGCTCAAACCCTTCCTCTCAGCCGATCAGTTTAAATTGTATGAGCTGATCTGGAAGCGCTTTCTTGCCGCCATGATGGCTCCCGCAAAAATCGAACAGACGCGGGTTGATGTGGAGGACAGTGCTGAAAAGTTCCTCTTCAGGGCAACGGGCAGCAGGCTCCTTTTTGCAGGCTTTATGCGGGTCTATGATGACCAGAAAGAGCTTGATTACGAGGCGCAGACCTCTACGAAGGAGGATGTGGAAAAGGAGTTGACGGTTAAACTGCCGGAACACCTGTCGGTCAGCGACCCTCTTGCTCTTGCTGATCTTGACCAGAAACAGAGCTTTACCCGCCCTCCGGCGCGCTACAGTGAGGCGACACTGGTCAAGGATCTCGACCATTTTGGTATTGGACGGCCATCCACCTATGCTTCCATTTTTTCGACACTGCAGGATCGGCGCTATGTGGAGCTGGAGAAGAAAAAGATTCTGCCCACGGAACTTGGCAAGGACGTCTCACTGATTCTTGTTGCCAATTTTCCTGATCTCTTCAATGTTGACTTCACCGCCTTCATGGAGAATGAACTCGACAAAGTGGCAAGCGGAGAGGATGAATATGAAAAAGTGCTTGACAGTTTCTACAAGCCTCTTGAAGCGGTATTGAGCCTGCGCAAATCCAATCCTATTGTACCCCAGAACAGCGAACCAGAGCGCTGTGAAAAGTGCGGTGAGGGGCTGATGGTTGTCAAATGGACGGCAAATGGAAAATTTTTCGGCTGCTCATGCTATCCCAAGTGCAAAAATATCAAGGCGATAAGCAGCAACAAGGCAAAACCGGTTGATACAGCAATCCTCTGCCCCTCCTGCAAGGAAGGGCACATGCTCTTGCGCAGCGGAAGATTCGGCGCTTTTCTTGCCTGTTCCAACTATCCCAAGTGCAATACGCTGCTCAATCTGAGCAAACAGCGCCACATTGAGCCATTGAAGACCCCGCCGGTCGTGACGACCATTCTCTGCCCAAAATGCAGCTCCCCGCTCTACCTCAGAAGCGGAAAACGGGGGTTGTGGCTTGGCTGCTCAAAATTCCCCAAGTGCAAGGGACGCCTCGCGTGGAGCACCCTTGAGAAGAGCGCCCAAAGTCACTGGGAGGCAATTATGACTGAGCACCAGCATGCTCACCCTGCGGTCATGCTGACGATGATTGATGGGAAAGCGGTATCGATGACCATGGCGGTTGATGATATCATACTGAAAGCGGAAGAGGCCGGGCTGATTGCCTCTCCCGTTGAAGAGATTGCAGAAGTCACCCCATAAAAAGGGCTATGTTGTAAACAACAAAAGAGAGCAGCCAGGCCACAGAGAGTGAATAGGCCGAATAGAGCAGCACCGGGCGCCAGCGACCGACCTCTTTTTTCATGACGCCGATAGCCGCCACGCAGGGGATATAGAGCAGTACAAAGACCATGAGGCTCAGAGCCGTTGCCCTGCTGAATGCGGGATCGTGCCGGAGAATCGTTTTCAGCTCCACCGGAGCGCCATCGCTTTGCCCTATGGAGTAGATGGTGGCAAGAGTGGAAACAACGACCTCCTTCGCGGCCAGGCCCGTTACAAGGGCAATGCCTATCCGCCAGTCAAAGCCAAGTGGCCTGATAAGGGGTTCAAGCACTTTGCCTGCCCTTCCTGCCAGAGAGTACTCGAGCTGTTCCGACCTTATGCGCAAGTCAAGCGCTCTTTGTCCAGCCTTTTTTTCGCCCTCACCCATGCTGCTCGCAGCGATACGCGCAGTTTCTGCCGAAAGTTTTGCCTGAAGTGCCCCGGAACGGGGATAATTGCTTACCGCCCAGATGATGATGACCGCACCGAGAATTAGTGTTCCCGCTTTTTTTAGATACATCAACGCTTTCACCTTTGCCTGGAACAGGACTGAGGCAAGTGTTGGCCAGCGATAGGGCGGCAGCTCCATAACAAAAGGCTCTGAATCGCTTTTCAGAACGGTTGACTTCAAAAGCCAGGCGGTCCAGAGGCCAACCACAATTCCGAGAAGATAGATGCCGAACATGACGTTGGCCGCCACATCGGGCGAAAAAAAAGCGGCGGTCAGCAATACATAGACCGGTAGTTTGGCCCCGCAACTCATGAAGGGAATAATCATGATGGTGACAAGCCGGTCGGTTGGGCTTTTGAGCGTCCGTGTAGCCATGATGGCCGGAATGGAGCAGCCGAATCCTGTTATCATGGGAATGAAGGATTTGCCATGGAGACCAAAACGGTGCATCAGCCGATCAATCACAAATGCGGCACGGGCCATGTAACCGGAAGCCTCAAGAAAGGAGAGTCCGATGAAGAGCAGAACGATATTTGGCAAAAAGAGCAGGACACCACCAACACCGGCAATAATGCCGTCAATGACGATAGAACGAAGCGTTTCATTCGGCAGAAGCGGGGCAATCACGGAGGCGATAAAGCTGAAAAAGAGGCCAAGGGCGCCCATAATCGGCGAAGCAAGGGTAAAGGTCAACTGAAATATGGCCCAGACCACCAGTAAAAAAATCGGCAGCCCAAGCACCCGGTTGAGCACCACCATGTCGATATAGTCGGTTGGCGTCGCCTTGACTCCTCCAGGGAAACGGACACACTCCTGCATGGCCCCCCGAATAAAGGCGTGACGGTCTTCGGTTATGAGGATTTCAGGCTCCGAATCATGCAGCCGTTCAGCCTCGCGGAGGGCATCCTGAAGGGCAAGTTCAACTTTTACCCAGACAGGATAGCGCCGGACTTCGTTATACACTTCCCGGTCGTTCTCCAGCAGCTTGATGGCAAGCCACCGCGCATTGAAGCCGCTGAGTTCCCTCTGATGGAGAAGAAACGTGGTAATTTTTTCAACCGCAGCTTCAAGTTCAGGGCGAAAAAAAAGCTTGTTTTTATGGATCTCGATATCCTTTCGGGAAAGTCGAATAATATGATCGAGCAGGGAATCGAGTCCAATACCCTTTTTGGCTGATGTCGGGACAATGTGGCAGCCGAGAAGCTTCTGCAACTGCTTGATCTCGATAACAATGCCCTTTTCTTCAACCTCGTCGATCATATTGAGGGCAACAAAGAAATCAACTTCGAGTTCCATGAGCTGCGTTGTCAAAAGAAGGTTCCGCTCAAGGTTTGGCCCTTCGACAACGTTGACAACAACATCGGGAGGTTCCTTGATCAGATACTCCCTTGTAACAATCTCCTCTGGCGAGTAGGGGGTTAGGGAGTAAATTCCGGGCAAATCAACCACCCTGATCTGGTACCCCTTGTACGCAAGATAGCCCTCATGCTTCTCAACGGTCACTCCCGAAAAATTTCCGACTTTCTGGTGAGCACCGGTCAGTGCATTGAAAAGAGAGGATTTACCGCAGTTCGGATTCCCTGCAAGCGCAACCGTGATCTCCATCTCCTTGCTCACGACTCGCAACAGGAAAAGGAAGGCGCATCTCCCGGCTCCCCGACTTTACACACCATAACCCCCTCTGCCTCGGTTTTTCTCATGGCAAGATAGAGCCCCTTGAAAAAAATCTCAATCGGATCACCGAGCGGAGCTACCCTGAGCACCTTGAATTTTGTCCCCTTTATCAACCCCATATCCATAATCCTGCGCCTTATGACACTCTCCGCCTTCAAGGCCGTCACTTCAGCCTTGTCTCCCACCTTCAATTCGGATAACCGCATCGCATAATCTCCCTCAAAACAATAAAAAAACAAACAGGACGAATAATATCCTATTTAATGCATACCAACAACAAAAAATTGCATCCCGGAAAAAGAAGTTACCCGTGTACCGCCGCTACCCCGGGAAAGGGAGGCCAACCCATCCGTTCTCCACCAATCAGATGGGCGTGGATATGCAGAACGCTCTGCAGGGCATCCTTGCCGGTATTAAAAACAAGCCTGTAACCGGACTCCCTGATGCCGATGATCTCTGCCACGACTCCGGCGGCCAGAAGAATATGACCAGCAACAGCTTCATCTTCCGGGCAAAGATCGTTGAGCGATGCGATATGCTTGACAGGAATGATCAGCACATGCTCCGGAGCTACAGGCGTGATGTCACGGAAAGCAACAACATGATCATTGCGATAAACGACCGAAGCGGGTATCTCCCCCCGCACAATACGGCAAAACAGACAATCAGCTTCCTGTTGTATCATAAGGGTTTCCTGTCCTGACTCTTTATGGTGGTTCTCAAGGCTCCTGAACGACAGAGAGTGACGCGGTGCCGTTGCCAGTCATGAGCACAACTTTAAGCTTCTCTTTTTCTCCTGAAACAACCCCCCCCGAGCTTTCACCGGAAGTCACAATGGTTGAAATATTTTTGAAACCATTGCTTTTAAGCTGGCTCTCGAACTCCTTGACAATATTCCCGGAAACGTTCTCGCAGACAACGCTCCAGTTCTTTCCTTCCGGCGTTTCTGCGCGGGTAACTGCCTTTATCTTGCCCCAGGAAAACTTCGGTACGTCAGCAGGCATATCTGCCGGCCAGACTCCGTTGTTTCCCTGAATTTCAATTTTCTGCCCTTCGGACTGTATCGTTATGTTGTTGCCGCCGGAATTGACGGCAACCTTCTTGCCTGTAGACTGCTCAATCGCTTTTTCAACCAGCACATCTTCAATCTTTTTCTGGCAGGAGGTGATGGTTGCACTGACGGCAAGGAGTGCCAGGAGAATCCCGGCAGAACGGACTTTTGATGATAGAGGCATCTTTTATAATTGTCTACGATAATGAAAAGATTCCAATAAAACTCCACTGCCATAATGTAGGCAAAAGCGGGGAAAACCTCTCACACCGTCGCGGAAGAATCTGCGGCATGAGTTGATGCCGGATTGGGAAGAGCAGACAACCTCAATGCAAGCACTTTATCGATCCTCTGTCCATCCAGGTCAACAATTTCGAGACTCCACTCTTCCCAGGTCACAATATCTCCAGTCCTCGGCATACGCCCAAGCAACCACATGATCAATCCACTGAGTGTATGATAGAGCCCTTTATCCTCTTCGGGCACAGATTTCAGCTCAAGGGTGTCTTTCAGTTCGGGCACAGGAATAAGACCGTCAAGGAGCCAGGAACCGTCCTGGCGTTCCACAGCCCATGAATCCTCAAGATTGCGGGGAACAAATTCTCCGGTGACAGCCTCAAGCATATCCTGAAGGGTAACCAACCCCTGAATTTCACCATACTCGTCCACAACAAAAACCATCTGGGTGCCTGAGGTTCTGAAATGGTCGAGCAGTTCCATGCCTGTAAGCGTTTCGGGGACATAGACGCAAGGCTGCAACTGCGAGGTAAACTCCGTAAGCCCCCCTTTCAGCGTTTTCGAGAGAAGCTGTTTGGCATTGACAACGCCAAGCAGTGATTGAAGACCACCATTGCAGACAGGAAAACGGGAGTGTTCCGATGCTGTCACCCTGTCGATATTCTCTTCAAGCGGCCGGGAAACGTCAAGAGAAACGATGTCTGCCCGTGGAACCATCAGGGAACCAAGTTGACGGTCATCGAGACGGAAAACATTTCGCACCATCTCATGTTCATGCTGCTCAATCACACCGGCTTCAGAGCCCTCCACAAGCATGGCATGAATCTCTTCCTCCGTAACGCTTGGCATGATGTGGGGGTGGTTTCCCGTCAGACGAAGAACGGCATCGGTGGAGGCCGTAAGCAGCCTGCCAAACGGACGGGTCAAGGTTGCAAGCGCAAGCATGGGGCGTGCAACCATACAGGCAATTCCTTCCGGATTGAACATACCCAGCCGTTTTGGAACCAGTTCGCCAATAACAATGGTGACGTAGGTAATGGTAAGCACAACAACAACCGTGGAAATAATATGACTTATTTCCGCGTCCATGCCAAACGATTGCAACCAGATAGCAAAGGGACTGGCAAGAGCCCCTTCTCCGACAATACCGTTAAGAATGCCAATAGAAGTAATGCCTATCTGTATGGTCGAAAGAAAACTTGAAGGTTCACGACCAAGCTTCATGGCAACGGCGGCAGCTTTTTCACCATCCTCGGCAAGTCTTGACAGACGGGAGCGCTTTGCCGTTACCAACGCAATTTCCGACATGGCAAAAAGTCCGTTGACAACAATCAAAACCAAAAGAAAGAGTATTTCCATAAATTCAAAGGTTGAACTGCCCGGGACAAAAGAGAAAAAAATCACCGCCACCAAAACAAGTCAGACGGCAGCGTCCCGAACCGCTCTGTTTTTTGCATAATTTTTGATCACTATGCCATACAGCTATACATTTATTCTTTGACTTCCAAAACATCAATTTCAACTGGCAGTGACTGAAGCCATCCACGACGACCTCCAGATCGGTCAGGCAGAGATCGTCGCACCACCCGACCGAAGCATTACTCCACAGTTTACTTTCGGGCAATAAAGAGTGTCTTCACTTTTGCAATCAGTTGATTTTCTGTCAACCGCTCACAGGCTTCAACTCCCGTTACTTTTGTATGCAGATCATTGACCTTTTCGATCTCTTTGGCAAATTCAAGTTTTGCCTCCCCAGGGCCAAAAACAGCAATCTTCGAGGAATCGCCGAGCAACTCAATTACCTTGACGAAAAATGCGTGATACTGGTGTTTTCGCCGCTCCTCCGCAGTGTGTTCATTGAAGACAGCCTGCGCCACAACGGTTCCCCCAGCTTTCCAGCCTCCGGCAGGCTTGAGATTACTTTCTGCACCAGACTCCACGTGTTGAACAACCGTTTGATCACCTTCAATTGAAACCAGAACAGCTTCCTTGTGGTCAATCCAGATACCCGTGTATTTTTTCATGGCTGCCAAGCTCCTTCTGTGAAAATGTTTCTGAATGGTAAAAGAGATCCTTGATGATTCAACGACCGCGCTCCCTCAACAAGCTCAACTCCCAACAAAAGTTTGCGTGGCCACTTACCTTGCAATGTAAGCAAAAATTATTATGTCATTACAGAGCTTTTACTTTTGACGCAGCAAGACCCCTTCAGTACGTCAACAAGCAAGGCTGCAAGCACAGGAACCGCAGTGATGAACAGCGATCCTGTGCAGGGGATGAGAGCCCGATGAGGCAGCAAGAAACCCCGTTCTCTCTCAGAGGGATTCCTTGATCATCCGTTCCTTATCGGCAAAGAGTTTCGCGGCGAGAAACTGGCGGTTCATGCGGGCAATATTGACCACAGAAATTCCTTTTGGACACTCAGCCTCGCAGGCATAGGTATTGCTGCAACTGCCAAAACCAAGCTTGTCCATAGTGGCAACCATCTTCTGCACCCGTTTGGCGGCCTCAACCCGTCCCTGGGGAAGCAGGACAAGATGTGAGACCTTTGCGCCGACAAAAAGCATGGCTGCTGCATTGGAGCATGCCGCCACGCAGGCACCACACCCGATGCAGGTTGCGGCATCAAAGGCGGCATCCGACTTCTCCTTTGGCACCGCAATGGTATTGGCGTCAGGAACTCCGCCGGTATTCACCGATACGTAGCCGCCTGCCTGTATGATTTTATCAAATGCACTGCGATCAACAATGAGATCGCGAATGATGGGAAAGGCTTTTGCCCTCCATGGTTCAATATGGATGGTATCGCCATCAGTAAACGAGCGCATGTGAAGCTGGCACGTCGTAACTCCCTTGACCGGCCCGTGAGGACGTCCGTTAATATACAGACTGCATGTGCCGCAAATACCCTCCCGACAGTCATGATCAAAGGCAACAGGATCGCCGCCGGTCATGATAAGCCTTTGATTGAGGGAATCGAGCATTTCAAAAAAGGAGCTGTCAGGCGAAACTCCTGAAATATCATAGGAAACCATCTCCCCTTTGACCGTAGCGTTGCTCTGTCGCCAGATTTTCAGCGTAAAGTTCATAATCACCGGTTATTTATAGCTCCGCTGGGAGAGCTTGATCTCATTGAATTGAAGTTCCTCACGGTGCAGCTCAGCAGCAGCATCACGCCCCTTGTGTTCCCATGCGCCAACAAAAGCAAACTTCTCGTCATTGCGCAATGCTTCGCCCTCGCTGGTTTGATACTCCTCCCTGAAATGGCCCCCGCACGACTCCTTTCGCTGCTGGGCATCGCGCACCATAAGCTGGCCGAGCTCAATAAAATCGGCCACCCGACATGCTTTTTCGAGTTCCGGATTGTATTCGTCCACTCCACCGGGAATGCGCACCCCTCGTGCAAATTCCTGACGCAGTTCAGTAAGCTGGTAGAGTGCTTCGGTAAGACCTGCATCGTTTCGGGCCATGCCGCAATACTCCCACATGATCTTGCCAAGACGACGATGGAAATGATCGACCGACTCCTTGCCTGAGCTGTTTTTGATCTGCTTCAGGCGATCGGTTACTCCATTTGCTGCAAGAGTAAATTCGGACGAGGCTGTATCGAACCGTGGCGTATGAATTTCAGTCGCCAGATAGTTTCCGATGGTATAGGGAAGAATGAAATAGCCGTCAGCAAGGCCCTGCATAAGTGCTGACGCGCCGAGGCGGTTTGCTCCATGATCAGAAAAATTGCACTCTCCGATAGCATAAAGGCCGGGAATGGTGGTCATAAGATCATAATCAACCCAGAGGCCTCCCATGGTGTAATGCACTGCCGGATAGATCATCATCGGCATTTCATAGGGACTTTCTGCAACAATCTGCTCGTACATCTGGAACAGGTTACCGTAAAGAGAGTCAATGGCGTCATGCCCCTTGCGTTTGATGGCATCGGCAAAGTCGAGAAAAACAGCCATTCCGGTAGTGCCGACGCCGAAACCAGCATCGCAACGCTCTTTGGCCGCCCTTGAAGCCACATCCCTTGGTACAAGATTACCGAAAGCAGGATAACGACGCTCCAGATAGTAGTCACGATCCGCTTCAGCAATATCGGACGGCTTGATCTCTTTGTTTCTCAGTCTTTCAACATCTTTTTTCTTGGCCGGAACCCATATCCGTCCATCATTCCGCAGGCTTTCGCTCATCAGCGTGAGCTTTGACTGCGCATCACCATGAACAGGAATACAGGTCGGGTGAATCTGGGTAAAGGCCGGGTTGGCAAACATCGCCCCTTTCCTGAAGGCGCTCCAGGCCGGTGTCACATTGGAACCCATGGCATTGGTGGAGAGAAAAAAGACATTCCCGTATCCGCCGCTTGCCAGTACAACAGCATGGGCTGCATGACGCTCTATCTCGCCGGTCACCAGGTTTCGGGCAATGACGCCCCGCGCTTTTCCGTCAATCAGCACCATATCAAGCACATCGCGACGGTTAAACAGGGTGACATTACCTGCCGCAATCTGACGGCTGAGAGCTCCGTAGGCACCAATCAAGAGCTGCTGTCCGGTCTGTCCCCTCGCATAAAAAGTCCTCGATACCTGTGCTCCCCCGAAAGAGCGGTTGGTCAGCAGACCACCATACTCCCGGGCAAACGGCACACCCTGCGCCACACAAAGGTCGATAATCTGGTTGCTGACTTCAGCAAGACGATAAACGTTTGCTTCGCGAGCACGATAATCGCCACCCTTGATGGTGTCGTAAAAGAGACGATAAGCGCTGTCTCCGTCGTTTGGATAATTTTTTGCTGCATTGATTCCTCCCTGCGCAGCAATACTGTGTGCACGACGCGGTGTATCCTGGTAGCAGAATACCTTGACATTGTAACCGAGCTGCCCGAGCGATGCAGCAGCCGAGGCTCCGGCAAGACCGGTACCGACGACAATGATATCAAGTTTGCGTTTGTTGTTGGGGTTTACCAGCTTGCAGCCCGATTTGTAGGCAGTCCATTTTTCAGCCACCGGCCCTTCAGGGATTCTGGCGTTGAGGCGTGTCATTGAAAAGTATTGTGAGTGTTGTTTTTGGTAAAAAACACAGTCCTTGGTTGTTAATAAATTATTTAAATAGATAAATATAAATCGGAACAAGACTGAAACCGAGGACAATAAAGACCGAGTAGGCCGAACCGATAAACTTTACAGCATCGGTATACTTGCTGTGGTTCCAGCCAAGAGTCTGAAAAGCCGATTGCATGGCATGGTTCAGATGAATGCCAAGAAAAACAAAGGAGATAATATAGAGGAGTGAGTACCAGGGAGTTGAAAACAAAAGCAGCGTGCGGTGATAGAAATCGTGGCTTGCTATGCCGGGAGGTGGTGCTACAAGGCCGATCTTGATAAAGTAGAAATCAATAAAATGGAGAAAGAGGAAGATGAAGACAATGATACCGGTATGGAACATGTACTTCGAAAAGAAAGAGGTATCAGAGCTGTTGCCGCAGGTGTATGCAATTGGTCGGGCAGCACGATTCTGGAAGGAGACCAGCACTCCGAAAATGATATGAAGGAGAAATCCGGCGAAGAGGACGATCTCGAATACTTTGATAAGGGAGTTGGTGCCCATGAAGGTTGCGGCTTCTGTGAACATACGACCCCCATCATCTTTCAGCAGCATGAGATTGATGCCGAGATGCACACACAAAAATGTAACCAGAAAAAGCCCGGCAAGCGCCATAAGTACTTTTTTGGTAATAGACGAAAACATGAGCATGATGTTCATACTATGGTTATTTCAATGGGAAAGAACTGCGGATTTTATCCTGAGGGTCATAAGGTAAGTTCCTCTTTTTGAACTTCCAATAAAAAAATCACCCATTATCGTCACCTTTCAATCAAAGCAACCGCTCTGACGGGTGAGGCTTCAGCCCCGACAATGTTGAGTGGAATGCCGCAAAAGATGAACGGAGAATGCAATAGAGCTGGCGGACAGACAAGATTTTCGATGATAAAGATTTCTTGTTGCAGTAATATTTTGTGAACAGGAAAATCAGCAGATTCAGGTGCATCGACAGAAATCATATCAACACCGACTCCTTTAAGATGAAAACCGGTCAGCCACCGGGCTGCTTCGGGGGAGAGTACCGGGAATCCTTCGTAATAAAAAGGTGACCCCCAGTGTTGGCTCCACCCGGAACAAAGCAGCAGAAACTCACTTTTCTGGATGAGAGCCCGGAAAGGAAGAAGTGCTTCGACCGTAATAATCCCCCCGGTCAGACCTCGCAGATCAATCGCGACCCCCTTTCCGGCAAACCGCTCAACCGTAAACGCATCAAGCGAGCTGCCAGCCGGAAGGATGTGCGAAGGAAGATCGACATGGGTGCCGGTATGGGAGGAGATGGTCATAAGCTGCTCGGCAAACCCCTGCTCCCCAATGGAGGCAAGAGAGTGAAAGATCGGGGCGGGAGTGCCGGGATAACAGGGCATCGCAGCCTCAATGGTATGACTCAGATCAACAAACCTCATCACTCGTGCACCTTTTTTCGCTCAATCCGGCTGATGACATAGTCGAGAATCGACTGCACTGCTTTTTCCTTTTCGCAATCGCAAAAAATCTGGTGCCCGGAACGCTCCAGCCACAGGATAGACTTTTCTGAAAGAGGTGTAGCAATACTGTTGTAAAGTATCATTGCACTTTCCGGTCGCACCGTATTTTCCCTGCGGTTATGGATGATCATAACAGGGACATTGACACGGCCAAGCAGTGGCGTGCTTTTTTTGATCAGGTCGAAAAAAGAGATAATCGCGTCTGTCGGTACCCACGAATAATGAGGAGTGCAGGTTTTGCATTCCGCTTCGGCAAAATCACTCTTCAACTCCCAATTCCTTATGATTCTGCCAAGAAGTGGCGCCGCAAAATGGAGTGGACGGCCTGGAGCGAGCACCGAAACAAGTTTGATTGCCGGTGTAGCAAGCACCAGAGAATCAATCTTCTCCCGATACCTGACGGCGAGGTTCAAGGAGAGAAGAGCTCCCATACTGTGACCGATCACAATGATCCGCTCCGCCTCAAGCGTGAGCTTTTGAAGCGCATCTTCAGCATCGGCCATCCACCGCTCCCACTTCACGCCACGGAGCGCTTCTGGCGACGAAGCACCATGTCCGGTCAGAAGAGGCACGCTGAGTGGAATGCCAAGCTTCTGTAAAGAGAGTGACAACAACTTTACACTGTCAAGCGTTGCCGTAAAACCGTGAATGACAAGAATGCCTAAAGGGCTTCGCACCTGGTGTTGTTCATCCATGATTGCATCTCGTCATAGTCCTCCTTTTGAAAAACAGTTTACCGCAGAACATCCTCTGAAACAGGGAATACCCCAAGGAGAAGTTATTAAAGGATATTGTTTCAAAATAGCTATTTTGAGGCAAAATCAATTCAAATGAACACAACAATACGCAAGGTACTGCTGGCCGGATGTTTGCTGTTTCCCCTGACACTCAGTTCGTGTACGTCAACACGTGCTCCATGGAGCGAGCACAGGGTTCTTTCACCTGAAGAAGCTTACCGGCTGGGTAAAATCAAGAACACTCCATACGTTATCAACGGTCGGGTCTATGTGCCCATGAGCTACGAAGAGGCGCTCTCGTACGAAGAGACCGGCACCGCGTCATGGTACGGTCAGGAGACCCTCGACCAGCATAGCGGGCAGTTAACCGCCTACGGAGAAATTTTCGACCCGTCACGGCCAAGCGCCGCACACAAATATCTGCCTCTACCCTCTCTGGTAAAAGTAACCAATCTCGATACCCATGCATCAATGGTTGTCCGAGTCAATGATCGCGGGCCATTTGTCGATAATCGCGTTATCGATCTAAGCGCGGAAGCTGCCAAAAAACTGGGATTCTTCGAAAAAGGGACAGCAAAAGTCAAGGTTGAGGTTATTTCACGGTAACCATAACACAAACAAAACAAGAGGTCTGGTACGGCCTGCCGCTTCAGGGCTGATATTCAAGGTCCCAGACCAGTTATTGACGGCAGCAAGAAAGTCCTACCTTTCCCTTCCTGCACGGACAAAATCGACAATCTCCTTTGTCGATATTTGAGCTTTAATAGTTGGGACATCTAATGGAGATGCCGCAATATTTTCAGGAATCAAGGCAAATATGTGCCCATCTTTTCTGCGTATCAGAACTTTACCTGAATTTTCGATTCATTTACGGTCGGCTATCATTAACCCATGCTTCTCATAGTTTGGTGCGGCACCATCAACAGACAAAAAAAGGATGTTTTGGCTAATACATTGCCAAATCATGATTCGATCAAACGGGTCTCGATGCTCGATGGGAAGTCGGTGAAAGGAGATCAGCTCCTCGATCAAGCAATATCTTCATGAATTCAAGAATTCCTCGTCCGACATTTTCCAATCGTCCCGGAACTCAACTTGTACCTTTCCTGCCAAGGAACCGAGTTTTCTCTCTTTGATTCTTTTGTACTCAGCAATTGGAACAATGACCGCAATCGTATGTCGCGTGCGACCAAACGAAATACCGATTTCATTTCCTGATTCGACTTCCTTCAGGAGTGATGAGAGATTTGACCGGACTTCGGCGACAGGTACTGTTTTCATATTCCGAGTATAGATTGAACACATGAAGAACCACAACGAAAAATCGTCAGTACAAAAAAAACGCTATCAGTAGTTATAGCAACAACGTAGAAAAATACCCACCGTTACTCTCAACGAATGAAATTCAAAGCGATCTTACCCTTCCCAAGGGTTCCGTCTAACCCGCAAAAAGTCCTCCAGTTAAAAAAGAGCAAAAGAACCTCGATCGCTCTTATTTCGTAATACATTAACGCTTAAACAGTGCTTGCCTTGTCAAAAACAATTTACTTTTCAGTATAACCAACAATCTCAGCCGATCAAAACACATCTGCCCGAAACAGACCAAAGCGGCCTCCCCCCGTGAAAACCGTTGACACAAGATGCTTACATCCTTCGAGAACTGATACCCGTTGGTGCGATGCCGGAGCGATGCTGCATGACAAATCGTCCAACTGACGACTGGTGCCTGTGCAAATTCAGCGCACAGCAAGCCAGTACGAGTTGATTGAACCGTAAGGCGTGCACTACAAAACTTGTGAGACCATCATAACGAGTGGTCTCATATGCCAAGCTGTGTGCTCGTGGAAAACAGTGCCTGTTACGATTACACTTCTTCCTGCTTTTGCTTTTAATCTACGACCGATTCTTTCTGAGTTTGAATACAATTGAATTTCTGAAATGTCGGTTTCATCACAGTTTATTTCATTTCCTTGGTCAGCTTTGATTCCCACAGGCACTTTGAGTTTTATGAAAGAATAATGAACCCACTGACCATTTGGATGCCGAAATTTACCTTGATGTACAGTGCCTGACAATTCAACAACAATAGGTTCGTATTGAATTACTTGGTCGCAAAACGCGAAGTTGGGAACAAGGCTGAAAAAAAAGAAAATGGTCAGAAATAGGTATTGCAATGAAAAGCCCTCCTTTGGTTGGGATGACAAACGTGGAGCTAACCGGCCTGCGCGGCTTTTCGCGCAGGTCCGGTTGAGCGCAGGGTTATGCCTATGTTCTCACTGACCATCGGACTTTGCTTCTGTTCTTGGCCCAAGCTTACCGAAGCCATCGGGAAGACGGGCAAAGACCTCACCTGTTAAACCGGAATAGAACACGACGCCCAAAACGTCTCCAGTAAGATACTTTCCTTGGCTCGTCGTTTCCGTCGGCATGTCCCTCGTCGGTTTAGAGTGCATGAAGTCATATGCGATATATGGGTCGGCGAGTTTCATGACAACAAGAGCTTTCAACGTTGGCAATTCCTTCGCGGCCTTCGTATTCTCCATATTAATCTGCATTGATGGAGTCGGATTCGAATAATAGTAACTTTCCCGCTTGTAGGTTAAGAACGGAATCCTATTTGCTGCTATCCCTAAACTAGTTGAAACAGTTTCTTCTACAGTGACCGTAGCGCCATAAGCGTTGCTGGCTTGGTATGTATTGGTCGAATTTACTTTGAAATATAGATCGAATTGATCCAAGCCACTACTCGAACGCCTCGATGTTTGATAGTCGGGTGCGCCAATACCATTCATTGACGAAAGCTTGGCCAGCGCAAATAGGCGCAATTCACTGGTATCTGCATTGAATTCGTATCTTAGGCCGCCCAGGTAGGGCGGCACCTTGGTAACTGGAATAACAAATGCGAAAGGGTCTTCTACAGTCGAATCGCCCAGAAACTTTCCAGCTAGAGCGGCTGCTTTTCGGGCATTGAACTCAGCAGTCGATTCAAACTCGCCTTTTTTCTGGCCCGACAACTTTTCGACAGCATCAACAACGTCTGCAATAGGCAAGCCCGCATATCTTGGATCAATGCGGTCGTCCTCAATCATAGCCATCGAGAACTTTAGTGGAACCACCTTTGGAGGTAGCTCCTGTTTCGCTGCGACTGAATGTTGCTTTTTCGGCGCGGGCTTTGTTTCTGCCATACACACGCTTGCTAACGAAATGGCGACCACGGCCACGATTGCGATTCGGCTATCCATTGTCATCCTTTGAAATTATGAGAACTCAGTAGAGATGTTGCCACGTTTGTAATTGAAGCGATTGTCAAATTTTTGTCACTTTCCTCGACAAGCCGCTGGCATGCGTACGGCAAATCATAGGCATAACAATAATTAGATGGATCCGCCTATACCGCGAATTGTTGAGTTGCAATCAATATAAGACGTCAATTTCAAACCACCACGGATACCATTAACCGAATTTTTATAAATCATTTAAACCTACTTGTGCATTTTATTTCAGCGTCTTATATGGATCGGCATAAAAACGTTTTTTTGGCCCGTCAACAGAGCAAAAAACTCCAGATAAGCTCCGGTTTAAAAGATGGTTCTGCGTACATCATTACGGCCAACACGCTCCTGAACGGTTCGAATGACAGTCAAAAACCGTAACTGTTCGAAATCATCAACCACCTGTATCAAGGTAATAAACGTAATCTCAAGTCCAAAAACATATTACGCCACAACAACAGTGTAACTACAGGATCATGACACCCAAGGCAACCGCCCTGCCAATGGGTATCAGCAGAGCAACACCGAACGCAAAATCCGGCACATACGAGTCCTACATGAAATTGGAGTGGCTACAGTAGCAGTATGCCACCAGTCTATTGACGAATGCATCCTTTACACAGAAGAAAAAAAAGCCGGATGTGCAACAACGCATATCCGGCTAAAAGAGGAAGGTGAAAAGCGCCTAAAGCTGCTACTTTTTCATCACTGCTGCATCATCCATGAACTTCTTCAGCCCTGCGTCGGTGAGCGGGTGGTTCACCAACTGCTTGATAACACTGTAGGGAATGGTGGCAATGTCAGCTCCCATCATGGCGGCATCAATAACGTGCAGGGGAGTGCGCACACTGGCCACGATGACTTCGGTCGGGTATCCGTAATTATCATAAATGGTGAGAATCTGCTTGACCAGCGCCATGCCGTCGGTGCTGATGTCGTCAAGGCGACCGACAAAGGGGCTCACGTAGTCTGCTCCGGCTTTGGCGGCAAGCAGCGCCTGGTTTGGCGAGAAGACGAGCGTCGCGTTGGTGCGGATGCCGTTTGCAGAGAAGTGTTTGATGGCCTTCAGTCCGTCGATGGTGAGCGGACACTTCACCACCACGTTCTCGTGAATCGCGGCGAGATCTTCGCCCTCGGCGATCATCTCCTCGGCCTTGAGGCAGGTAACCTCGGCACTGACCGGGCCGTCAACGATCTCGCATATCCGGGCGATGTGCGCCTTGAAGTCATTGTAGGTGAAGTTCGACGCATCACCAACGATTTTCGCGATAAGCGAGGGGTTGGTGGTCACGCCATCAAGCACGCCGAGTTCGGCGGCTGCAAGGATTTCGTCGAGATTTGCGGTGTCAATAAAAAATTTCATTCTCTCTCCTCAAACGGTTACCTGTTTACCATCAAGCGTGGCATTAAAGTTTTTTGGCTGACGTCCTTCCCGATTGCGTTTGTGCCAGGCATAGCCGGCAATGAGCGGCAGGGCAATGGTTGCCTCGGAAAAGACCATCTGTTCGTGAACGGTGTCAACCTTGCCCCATGAACTGGCCTCCTTGAGGGTTGAACCGGAAAGTGCGCCGTCACGCTCATCGGCAACGGTGATCTGTACTGCGTATGTGTGCATGGAGACTTCGTCGTGGCCGAGCACTTCGGCAGCAACAACTATATCCTGGGTAAAGTTTTTCGGAACGCCTCCACCAATCATGAAAATGCCGGTTTTGTCGTTCTCGATCTTGATTCTGGTCAGTTCACGAAAATCCTTCACCGAATCGATTGCAACATGCTGTTCAGGATTATTCCACTGGTGATGGACCAGCCCGAACCCGGCAGAGCAATCCGAAAAGGCGGGGCAAAAAATCGGCACGCCCTTTTCATAAGCCTTGTAGACGATGGAGTTTCTGTCAAGGTTGTTTGCCTCAATATATTTGGCCATTTCGACAATAAATTCGCGGGACGAGTAGGTGCCGGGCTGCATGGCGTTGGCAATGATCGCGGTTGTATCATCACAGACGCGAAGATCATCTTCGTCAATAAAGGTGTCGTAAATACGGTCGATATGCAGCTCGCGGAGAATGGCATCATCGATAAACGGGGTTCCCTTGTAGTGATGGAATCCAAGGGCTTCAAAAAAGTCCTGATCAACAATGTTTGCGCCAGTGGAGACAATGGCATCAACCATATTGTTGTCGATCATGTCGATAATTACCTGCTTCAACCCGGCGCTGATCAGCGAACCGGCAAGGGTGAGGATGACGGCGCATTCCTTGTCCTGCTGCATCAGATCCAGAATGGTGGCCGCTCTTGCCAGGTTGCGTGCCTGAAATGCGGTGTCGCTCATCTGGTCAATCAGGGGAACAATATTCAGTTGCTTGATATCAATATGCCGAACCGGCGCGCTCAGTAGCTCATCTTTGGTGAATGCTGACGGCATAACAATCTCCCGACGTAATTAAAAGTGTACAATAAAAAAAGAGAGTAAGCTTACTATATCACACACTCAAATTACCGGATGCTGCTTCCTTCCGGATCTGACATGGTTGGGTAACTGAACGTTGTATAGGACTTACTCTCTAATATAGGGGGTTTTCGAATTCCTTATCTGCCAGGAAACCGAAACACAAGTTGCATAATATAGTTTATCGTATCGTGAAAACAAAAAACAAACAAAGGCCTTTTATCTTTCTGTCAACTGTTATAACTTCAGAAGCATTTGGAGCCTTACTGAACCACGACCCAGCCTGAAACAGCCGCGCTCGCTGCCGGGTTACTGCGGCAACAATTATTTTTATGGGAACACAACGAATTTTAAGCGGAATGCGCCCTACTGGCAAACTCCATCTTGGTCATTTCACCGGTGCCCTTGAAAGCTGGGTTGAGCAACAGAATCTGCTTGACGAAAAGGGTTCAAGGGTTTACGAGGCCTGCTTCCTCATTGCCGATTATCACAACCTGACGACCTCGCTTGATACCAGCGAAATCTACACGCACACGCTTGACATGGTGATCGACTGGCTCGCAGCAGGCATTGATCCCGAAAAAAGCCCTCTTTTCCGCCAGTCGCAGGTCAAGGAACATGCCGAGCTCTTTCTGCTTTTTGCCATGCTGATCACCTCGTCGCGTCTGGAACGGAACCCGACACTGAAGGAGCAGATACGTGACCTCAATATGGATTCACTGATTTATGGCCATCTGGGTTACCCTGTTCTGCAGGCAGCCGATATCCTGCTCTATAAGGGCAATGTGGTTCCTGTGGGCGAAGACCAGATACCTCATGTAGAGATTACCCGGGAGATCGCACGCAAATTCAACAATCACTATCCGCATCCCGTTCTGGGAGAGGTCTTTGCTGAACCGGAACCTAAAATAACGAAATTCTCCCGCTTGGTCGGTCTCGATGGAAAGGCAAAAATGTCAAAGTCTCTCGGCAACACGATTCTCCTTTCAGACGGACCAGAAGAGGTGATGAAAAAAATGCGCACGGCAGTAACCGATACACAAAAAATCCGAAAAAATGATCCGGGGCATCCTGAAGTCTGCACCGTCTTCAGTTACCACAAAAAATTTGCCACGCAGGAACAACTCGGCACTATAGAGAACGATTGTCGCGCAGGCTCTCTTGGCTGTGTGGATTGCAAAAAACTCTGTGCCTGCAATATTTCACAGGAACTGTCCCCCCTGATTGAAAAACGCCGTTATTATGAAGCCAACATGGAGCTTGTAAAAGAGATTCTTTTTGAAGGCGAAATAAAAGCAAAAGTCATCGCCCGCCAGACCATGCAGGAGGTAAGGGCTGCCATGAAGCTTGGCGAAACAACCTGCAGCAACCATCGTTAAACCCCCATGCTGAACAAAAAACAGGCTTTTATTTTTGACATGGATGGAGTGCTGACCGATAACATGCAATTCCATGCAGACTCATGGGTCGAACTCTTCCGGGATTTCGGCCTTCAAGGACTTGACGCCGAACGATACCTGGTGGAAACGGCAGGCATGAAAGGCCTTGACGTACTCCGTTACTTTCTCGACCCGGAGATCAGTGAACGGGAAGCTGAACGGCTTACCGAGCTGAAGGATTTTCTTTATCGGGTCATGTCGCGCGACCGCATCAAAGCGATGCCTGGTCTCGGACAATTTCTTGATGATGCAAGCCAGCGGGGTGTCAAGCTTGGAATCGGCACCGGTGCAGGCCCGAAAAACATCGACTACGTCCTCGGAATCCTTGAAATGAGTGACAAGTTCCAGGCCATTGTTGATCCTTTTCAGGTGCGTCACGGCAAGCCTCAGCCAGATATTTTTTTACGTGTCGCCACTCTTCTGGAGGTACCTCCATCGGCATGTATTGTCTTTGAGGATGCCATCCCTGGTGTTGAGGCTGCCAGAAAAGCTGGAATGCAGTGCGTTGCACTCACCACAACCAACAGCGCCGAGGCCTTCAGCCATTTCGATAATGTCCTGCAGGTCATCGACGATTTTACCCTCCTTTGTCCTGATGATCTCTTGAGAAAACTCAATGAGAAGCAACCCATGACCATCTTATAACGAATCTGATGCAAGAATTTTTTCGTCCTCTTATCCATAGTGCCCTCTGCTCTGGAGGCATTACGACCGATAAACCAATCCAGATCGAACAGCCCGCCGACAAGAAGTTCGGCGACTTTTCGACAAACATAGCCTTGCTTACCGCCAGGGAGTGCAAAAGAAATCCCCGTGAACTCGCTCAAACCATTATCGAACACCTGCATTTCCCTCCGGATACCATTGCCAAAGTAGAGGTTGCAGGTGCTGGATTCATCAACTTTTATCTCACACCGCACTTTATCATGCACTCAGTCGAGCAGGTGCTGCTTGAGGGTGACCGGTACGGAAACGGGAGCATTGGCCAGGGGAAAAAGGCTGTTGTTGAATATGTCAGCGCAAATCCTACCGGGCCGCTGACCATAGGACGTGGCCGGGGCGGCGTGCTTGGCGACTGCATTGCAAACCTCTTTGCAACCCAGGGCTTCGAGGTTACGAGGGAGTACTATTTCAATGATGCCGGCCGACAGATGCAGATTCTGGGGGAATCCGTACGGCTCCGTTATCTTGAGCGCTGCGGCCAGGTGATCGAGTTCCCTGCTACCCATTACCAGGGTGAGTATATCGGCGATATTGCTGAAGAGATTTACCGTGATCATGGAACTGCATTTGCGGAAAACACGGAGATAGAGTTGTTCAAAAAAAGTGCGGAACAGGTCATTTTCACCTCAATTCGCAAGACGCTTGAACGCCTCAGCATCCGGCATGACTCATTTTTCAATGAACATAACCTCTACAAGCCCGATGAAAAGGGCATTACCGCAAACCAGAACGTGATTGATGCCCTTGAAAACAAAGGATTCATCACAGAATACGATGGCGCAACCTGGTTTCAGACCACAAAAATCGGACAGGAAAAAGACAAGGTACTTGTCAAATCTTCAGGCGAACCGAGCTATCGCCTGCCCGATATTGCCTATCATATCACAAAGTTTGAGCGAGGCTTCGACATAATCGTCAATGTTTTCGGCGCCGACCATATTGACGAATACCCTGACGTGATTGAGGCCCTTAAAATTCTTGGTTACGACACGGGGCGAATCAAGGTCGCCATCAACCAGTTTGTTACCACAACAGTTGACGGGCAAACCCTCAAAATGTCAACAAGAAAGGGCAACGCCGATCTGCTGGACGATCTGATTGACGATGTCGGAGCAGATGCTACCCGGCTCTTTTTTATCATGCGGGGCAAGGATTCACATCTGAACTTCGACGTTGAACTGGCTAAAAAACAGTCGAAGGACAATCCGGTCTTCTATCTGCAATACGCCCATGCAAGAATTTGCAGCCTGTTGCGTATGGCCCGGCAGGAAATCGGATTTGAGGCGGCCTCCAGCGATGAGCACCATCTTCTGCAACAGCTCGACTCACCGGCAGAACTGCAACTGGGATTTGCCCTGCTTGATTATCCGGATATGATCAAAACAAGCCTCCGTCTGCTTGAACCGCAAAAAATGGTCGAATACCTGCACTCCCTGGCTGAAGTTTTTCACCGATTCTACCAGGAGTGCCCTATTCTCAAAGCCGAACCGGATATCGCCAGGGCACGACTCTTGCTTTCATTGGCAACACGCCAGGTACTGCGTAACGGATTCAGGATTCTCGGCGTTTCAGCGCCTGAGTCGATGTAGCCTGCTTCAAAGGATTTCGATAAAGCCCATGCTCTGTGATGTAACGATACACTGAAGGAGGGACAAGCCGGGAGAGAGAGAGCCCGGCAGCAACCGAATCCCTGATGAGCGTAGAGGAGAGGGGAGAGGTGAAATCGATAAATTTTATCTCTCCTTTGTGTCGAATGGCTTCTGGCTGCGGCTCACTCTGTCGGGTTGAGGCTCTGCTGAAGACCACAATATCACACAACGAAAAAAGCACTTCAGGCTCCTTCCACAAGGAAAACTCCCTGAAGCTGTCTTCGCCGACCAGCAAAGTCAGTTTGAAGGTTGGGTAGAGATGGTGGAGATGGCGCATGAGATCGACCGTATAGGATGGCTGCTTTTTTTCAAGCTCCCATCCGCTGACCTCACTGGAGACCCCGGTACCATTGATTTCCCGGGAAAGCAGCTCCGCCATGCGTAACCGGTGCCCGTCGGTGGTACCTCTGTTTTGCTTGAACGGATTATTCGAAACCGAGATAATTATTCTGTCAAGCCCAAGCAGCTCTCTGGCAAAAAGAGAGAGCGCAAGATGGCCATTGTGCGGTGGATCGAAGGATGCACCGAAAACTGCCATATGCACGACTAACGCTGATCAGTTTTTGAAATTCCGGTTGATTTTCTCCCTGACACCCTTCATCTCTTTCTGTTTTTCAGGGAAATGCTGTACGTACTGGTCGAGCGCCTGCCCTGCATCAAACCACTTTTTGCGCTTCATCAAGACCTCAATTTTTGCAGCAAGAGCCTGCTTGAAGTATACGGTATCAGCATAACCTTTGATAACCTCGTCGTAAAAGATAACAGCAGCTTTATACTTTTTGAGCTGAACATACTGACGGGCTATAAAATAAGAGTTTTTAGCCAGTTTTTCCCTCAGCACAGGAACCGCCTTTTCAGCATATTTCAAACTGTCAATCCGGGAATATTGAGCCGTTGCCGCCGCCAGGTTCTGCTTATAAACGGCATTCCCTGGATTAATCTTCAGTAGTTCCTTGTAGGTCTCAACATCGCTGGAAATCTTCGATGAATCCGTCATAGGATAGAGTTCCAGGTAGAGGCCAAACTGTTCTATGGCTTTGTTGGTATATTGCTGATCAAGTTCAAAATGAGGAGAGAGCTTTTCATAGGATTTTGCAAGCAGAAACTGTGACGTTCTTGCGTAAGGGGTAGAGGAAATCTGCTGCTGCAACCTTGTAAACATCTCCGCAGAAAGAATATACTGGCCGGAACGATAATATGACTGTGCAAGGTAATAAAGCACATCATCCTCAAGAGCCGTGGCCCGGGATGTAAAAAGCAGTGATTCAAACCCTATCGCCGCTTCATTGTAATCGCCCTTGTCGTACAACTTCTGTGCCTTGGCATATCCTTCATTCACGCGCTCTGTTGCGGTCGTTGCCGGCTTTGAGGATGAACAGCCGGAACTCATCAGTAACCCCATCGCAAAAAGGATCACTGCTGAACGTGAAAAAAATCTGGTAACCGACATAGAATAACTCCATTATTCTTTTTATGGAAAAGAGGAAAGATATAATACGAAACTCCGGAAAAAGAGCCCGCTGCGAAATTTTTTGTGGAGCTTAGGGGAGTCGAACCCCTGACCTTCTCATTGCGAACGAGACGCTCTACCAACTGAGCTAAAGCCCCGGCCATTCAATTCTACAAATTTTCAGTACTACACGCAAATTGCATTTCAACAGCAAAAAAAATAGCCTGCGCGAGCAGGCTATTGACTATTGAGTTCTTCGATGAAGAGCGCAGGTCACCTGCCTGTTTCAGGAGACAAGGGTACGACGGAGCAATTGAAGCTGATGACTGATGGTTCCATCGTAAATCGTATCACCAATTTTGATAGCAACACCGCCAATAAACTGCTCATTGACAAGCATCGTTGGCCTTATTTTTTTGCCAGTGAATGCCGCAATCTTCGTCACCAGTTCGCCAGCCTGTTCATCAGAAAGCTGAACCGCGCTGGTAATCTCAACGTTAATCACCCCTCGTTTTTCATCAAGCAGGACTTGAAACTCATCAATAATTTCAGGCAAAAGCCCAGCACGTTTTTTTCTGGCAACCAGCTTTAAAAACAGGAACATTTTCTCCCCGATCGAATCGCGGAAGATCTCTTCGAGTATATGAATTTTCTTGTCGCCTTTAACAAGAGGACTCCGCAGGGCATGAACGAGATCACGGGAGTTTTCAAGAACCTCCTTGATCACTTGCAACTCATCAACAATAAGATCAAGAAAATTACCCTCTTCTGCTGCTGACAAAAGAGCAGAGGCATATCGACGGCTTGCAATGAGACTTGACATGACAGTGAGCAGTTTTCAGTTACGTTTTGTTGAAAGATCCTGAATCATGCTGTCAACAATCTTTTTTTGCATGTCAGCATCAAGAGCGGTCTTGATAATTTTTTCAGCACCCTTGACGGCAAGATCAGCAACTTCATTCCTCAGCACATCGAGCGCACGGCGTTTTTCCTGTTCAATTTCATCTTTTGCCGAAGCGATCATTTTTTTCGCCTCTGCCTGAGCCTTGTCGGTAAAATCAGCGCGAAGCTTTTCAGCATAATCCTTTCCTTCACGGATGATCCTGTCAGATTCAGCATCAGCCTTTGCAAGCAATTCCCTGTTTTTACGCAGAATGGCCTCAGACTCATCCTTTGCCTGATGCGCACGGTCAATAGAGGACTGAATTCCCTTTTCCCGCTCTTCCAAAGCGCCAAGAATAGGGCCCCAGGCTATTTTCTTCAGTATAAGCAACACAATGACGAATGTTACCGCAGTCCAAAAAATAAGGCCGGGGTTCGGGCTCAGAAGACTACCGGCAAGAAGTATAATTCCTGACGTAAGCATGAACAATGTTTCCGTTAACGATTAATAAAGCCCGATTGCGACCTGAAGCAGTTCAGCCGCAATCGGGATATCTTCTGTATCGAATCTGTAAAACCGCTCAGTCTTACTTAAGAGCAAGAAGCACACAGATAACTTCACCGAACAGGGCAACACCCTCAATAAGAGCTGCGGCAATAATCATGGTAGTACGGATATCAGAAGTAGCTTCAGGCTGACGGGCTGTACCCTCAGCGGCTGAAGCCGCAATATTGCCAATACCAAGGCCCGCACCAATAACTGCCAGACCGGCGCCAAGACCTGCACCTAAATAAGCTAAACCTAAACCTTCCATCTTGTAATTACCTCCGTTTATTTGTTGTAAGTTTTTTGCTAAAGGATAATTAGCAGTTTTGAAACCGGCGAATAAAAAACATAAAGAAAAACTTGTCCCCTGACAATCCCAAAATCATTTTAATGATGAGCAACTGCTGCTTCATGCTCGTCATGTCCCTCGTGTGCAGTGGCGAGACCGATAAAGAGCGCTGAAAGCATGGTAAAAACAAATGCCTGCAGGAACGCAACGAACAGCTCAAGCAGATAGATGAAAATGGCAAATGGAACCGAAACTGCTACAGCCACAATATAACTTTTCAGAATGAAGCTGATGAAGATCAGACTGAGAATGATGATATGACCCGCTGTCATGTTGGCAAAGAGACGTACGGTAAGCGCGAAGGGCTTCGTAAATTGACCGATTATCTCAATGGGAACCATGATGATCCAGAGCGACCAGTGGGTTCCTGCGGTAAGATGCTGAAGATAGCCTTTGACTCCGTGGGCTCTGAAGGCGGCAATCTGGGTGACAAAGAAGGTGAATATGGAAAGCGTGAGGGTTACGTTGACGTTGCCAGTCGCCGTTGCACCGTAGGGAATAAGACCAAGAAGGTTACAAAAGAGGATAAAAAAGAAAATCGTCAGCAGGTAAGGAAGGTGCTTTTCATATCCATGCCCGATATTTGACTTGGCCACATCAAGCCGGATAAACTCGACAAGCGCCTCCATGGCATTGGCCAGCCCCTTGGGAGCCTGACGGGAATTCATGGTCTTGTATTTACCTCCAACAATGGAAAAGACAATCAAAAGTGCTGCCGATACAAGCCAGAGCATCACCACATGCTTGGTCACGGAGATATCCAGACCGCCCAGCACCGGCACAGAGGCAGGTATTGACAGATGGGGAAGCGAGACCTCTCCAAAAGGCTCAAACGTCAAAACACCCTTGTCGAGGATATGATGCATGATAACATCACCAGCTTTTTCCTCTTCAGGAGCCGCCTCGGCTCCGCCATGTGCAACCTCAACCGCAGGAGCTGCAGCCACATTTCCGGAAACACCGGAAGAGTGCTCCGAAGAAGCTGACGCAACGCCAAATCCACAGAGGATAAGAGGCAGGAGAACCGCAAAAACCTTGATGATAGCCTTGGGCTTTGTAACGCGTAACCGTTTCATGCAGTATTCTTTTTCTGTTTGTTTTTCTTTTGATACCCGAGAATCTCAACGATCACATAAATACAGTAAAAAGCAAAAAAGGAGAAGACAAAATCATTGACAACGGCAAGATTTCTGATAATCACGACAGCAACAAGCACCATCAAGAGAAGCAACCGGACTGTCAGACCCCCGAAAACAACCTTTGTGAAGAGCGCTGAATCCTTGTCAAATGCATACTCAAAAAGCAGATAACCCGCGGCTGTATTACACACCACCATTATCCATGCAAGAAAGAGCGAGGATAAATCAACACCACCAGACCCGAGAGCCCAGAAAATTAACCCCCATAAAATGATGGACAAGATACATAACTTAATAAAAAATTCAAACAATGGCTTCATATCTACCGCTTCTTTCTTGATTAACCGTCATAATGACGCTGAAATATGCTACTTCCCCTTGTTTGCCGCCCGCACGACCTTCATGAGAAGAAGGGCCATTCCAGCCATGCCAACCAGGACTCCAAACAGAAAGAGCCATGGTGATGTCCCGAAATTGCTGTCTGCCCAATATCCCAGCAGGACAAAAAAGGCAAAGCTTACGGCAATCTGCAAACCAAGTCCCATGTAATCAGAAAGCGCACGGGCGGAACGCCCTAAATTATCCGAAAACCTCTCCTCTTCAGGTTTTGTCATCACCGATAACCCTTGTTTACATTCCGACCGCTATTTCTGCGAGAAAAAGAGCTCATGGTGCTCAAGCAATGAGCACACCCCGACCTTCGAAGATAATACTCTTCATGAAATAATGAACCCTTTACCGGTAATTCTTCCTCTGCATGGGTGACCCTGTTGAGAAAATAATTTATTTTAACAAAAAAATGCTTTTTCAAAATATCGACGACGCAGCTTGCAAAAAATGGAAAATCCTGCAAAAAATTCGATAACCCCGACAACGCCAAACAGTGTCACTTCATCACTCCGGACAGAACGATATATTGTGCCTGACTGCTTCCGGCCTTACCATGGGCTCATCGCTCTGCAAAGCACCAGAAACGGCGGAATAAGTGACGGAGCCTTTTCATCATTGAACCTCGGAATAAATACCGGGGATCTTGAAGAACGGGTTCACAAAAACATCATGCGCCTCTGCGCCTCCGCAGACATCAATCCCGAATGCATGGTCACCTCACGGCAAGTACACGGCACAGAGATACTCCTTGCCGAAAAACCGGGGAATTATGACGGTTATGACGCACTCATTACGGACAAAAAAAATCTGTTCCTCTGTATCTTTACCGCAGACTGCTATCCTGTGCTCATTTACGATCCACGTCATCATGCTTCCGGTGCGGTTCATGCCGGATGGAAAGGGAGTGCCGGAGGCATTGTGATAAAAACCATTGACGCCATGAAGAAGCGCTTTAATTCTCTTCCGGAAGAGTGCCTTGCCTACATCGGAACGGGAATTTCGCATGAGGCCTATGAGGTTGGCCGGGAGGTCGCCCAGGAGTTTCCGGCCGGAAGCTACCAGCGCTCCCCCGACAGGAATAACGAAGAAAAATATCTGCTCAATCTTGCCCTGGTCAACTATCGGCAACTGCTTGCATCAGGAATTCCTCCTTCGAATATCGAGAGCTCGCCCTTTTGCTCAGTTCGCGACAGCTACCTGTTTTTTTCCCACCGGCGTGATCAAGGCAAAACCGGACGTATGGTCAGCCTGATCGGCGTCAACCAGGGGGAACGCACCTGACGGGTTCAGGGAGATGAAACTGAATCGACTGATTTTTCAGGTACAGCTCCGTCCATAGCAGCCATACAGTTCATGGGCTTGACGGCAGATATCCTCACTGAAATCGGGATGAGCAATGGTTGCAAGTGCTTCAGCTCTCTGGCGAAGATTTTTGCCATGCAGATTAACAATCCCGAACTCGGTAACAACGTACTGCACATGAGCCCTTGTGGTGACAACACCTGCCCCCGGTTTAAGCTGCGGAACTATGCGCGACAGGCCGCTTTTTGTGGTTGAGGGCAAGGCAATAATCGGCTTCCCACCTTCAGAGAGTGCAGCCCCCCTGATAAAATCCATCTGTCCGCCAACACCGGAATAAAATTTCTGCCCGATCGAATCTGCACAGACCTGGCCAGACATGTCGATTTCAAGAGCACTGTTGATTGCCGTCACCCGTGGATTTCGCCTGATTTCCCGGGTATCGTTGACATAGTCAGAGGGGAGCATTTCGACCAGCGGATTATCATCAACAAAATCATACAGCCGACGAGTGCCAACAAGAAAGCTTGCGACCATGATCTCCTTATGGCTTCGCTTTTTGCGGCCGTTGATCACCCCCTTTTCGACAAGATCAATCACTCCGTCCGAAAACATCTCGGAATGAATACCAAGATCGCGGTGGCCGGAAAGTGCGGCAAGTGTGGCGTCAGGAATTGCGCCGATTCCCAACTGCAGCGTCGCACCGTCTTCGACAATGGAGGCAACATGACGACCAATACGAATCTCGATATCACTCAATTGGTGACGGGGAGTTTCAGGAATGGGGTCGTCCACATCAACCATTGCATGAATCTTGCTGATATGAAGCATCCCTTCACCATGGGTACGGGGCATGTTCGGGTTCACCTGGGCAATAACCATCTTTGCTGCATGCACGGCTGCAAGGGTAGCATCAACCGAAACCCCGAGAGAGCAGTAGCCATGACGGTCAGGAGGAGAGACGTGCACAAGCGCCACGTCAAGCGGAAGTATCCTGTTATAAAAAAGGGAAGGGACGTCACTCAGAAAAACCGGAATGGCATCACCATCACCATTCTGTACTGACTTGCGTACATTTTTGCCCACAAACAGGGCATTCAAACGGAAACTTTCACGATATTCCGGCCTTGCGTATGGAGCATCACCCTCAGTGTGAAGGCTTACAATTTCTACATTTCTCAGCTCTTCCGAGCGCTGAACCATCGCCTCAATCAAACGCTGCGGTGTTGCAGCAGCAGTATGCAAAAAAACCCTGTCTCCCGACTTTATTCTCGCAACCGCATCCTCTGCGGAAAGCTTGCAATAATCCATTAATTCCTTTACTTGTTTGTTTGAAAAGTCCTGTCAGATACCATTATTTTTCCGGCGAAGATATGCCGGAGTATCTGACAAGCCTTTCTGAATTTTATCTTCATGCTCTCCTCTGCCGCCCACAAGAGGCGGATTGTACTCGGCATCATGCCCGCTGTTTTTCCTCCCTCCAGCACTGCCAGTCTCATGAGGATCATTAATGGATAACTGCCTTCTGATATAGGCAGGAATGCGCAAATCTTCCTCCTGACGTTCAGGATAGAGAGATGCTGTCTGCCGATGGGATGGTGGCACCTGCCCAAGCCTGATTCCAGGTACCGGCGCAACAAATTGCCGGGTCGCAGACACCGCTCCATCGGCCTGCGTCTTTCGCTTGAAACCTGTTACAATAACGGTAACCCTGATTTCACCCGAAACCTGAGGCTCATCAACATATCCATTGATAATCTTGGCGTCACTGCCAACCTGCTCCTCAATGTAATTCATCGCATCCGACATATCTCTCATCGTGACCTCACCGGTAATATTGACCAGCACCCCCTTGGCGCCCTTTACCGATACGCCTTCAAGAAGAGGACTGTTGAGGGCATCCGATGAGGCTTTCAATGCCCGGCGATCACCTGCAGCAGCAGCAGAACCCATGACCGCATCACCAGCTCCGGCCATAATACTGCGAACATCGGCAAAATCAACATTGACATGTCCATGACGGGTAATAATATCAGCGATACCTTTGGCCGCCCTGTACAGTACATCGTTTGCCATATTAAACGCTTCGGTGGCACTTACCCCCTCTTCGGCAATACTGAGAATTTTTTCATTTTCAACAAGAATAAGGGTGTCGATATATTTTCGCAGTTCAACTATGCCGCCATCGGCAATATTCGCCTTTACCTGGCCTTCGAAGTTAAACGGCCTTGTCACGACACCGATCGTGAGTATGCCCATATTTCTTGCAATAGAGGCAATTACCGGAGCAGCGCCTGTACCAGTCCCTTTGCCCATGCCCGCGGCAATAAAGACAAGATCGGCTCCCCGAAGCTGGGCCGCAATAATTTCCCGGTCATCTTCGGCTGCCTGACGGCCTTTGGCTGGATCGGCTCCGGCACCCAACCCATTGGTCGCTTTCTTGCCTATTTGCACTCTGAGAGGAGCTTTCGAATTCAGGAGTGCCTGTCGATCGGTATTGAAAACGATATACTCGACACCACTGATTTTCCGGTCAATCATGTTATTTACCGCATTGCCACCGCAACCGCCTACGCCGACAATCCTTATGGTAACCCCTTTTCCCTGGTCACTGTCAAACAGGCCCGGATCAAGCTCAAATGCCATTTTTTTTCAGTTCTCCGCTTTAAAAGGCTCTTGTTTGCTCTCTCATCATAGATTATCCCAGAATTTCTTCATCCTGTCCACAATTTTCTTCCCTGCAGGGGTCTGCTCCTGTGCCATGGGCTCTTCCCTGATTCCCTGAGGTTCATCAACCGGGAGTGCCTCTTGTACCGAAGCAAAGCTGTGATCCACTGAAAGATTGTTCTGAAAGGCATGGGCAACGAGACCCATCACCGTTGCGTACATGGGGTTATTGACGGAACCCTTTATCCCGCCGGAAACCCCTTCCGGGTAGCCGATACGAACATCAAGACCAAAAATATCATGCGCCAGCTCTTCTGTACCCGGCAGAAGCGAACCTCCTCCTGTTATAATAGCTCCTGCATTGAGATATTCATAATAGCCCGACCGATGCACCGAGTCACGCACGAGCTCCAGAATCTCCATCATCCTTGCTTCAATGATCATGGTCAGCGAACTCTTTGGAACCGATTTTTGCGTACGGCCTTCTATACCCTCAATAAGGAGATCCTCATCTTCACCGCTCAGCTTGCTGTATGCACATCCATGCTTTATTTTCAACTCTTCAGCAACCTCATACAGAGCCCTCACCCCGTGGGCAATATCATGAGTAATATCATTTGCCGCAACCTTGATGACATCCGAGTAACGAATCGCCCCATCAAAATAGATGGCAACCTCCGTTGTTCCTCCACCTATATCAATAACAACCACTCCGCTTTTTTTCTCACGCTCTTTCATGACAGCCATACCTGAAGCTACCGGCTCAAACGTAACGGCACTGATCTCAAGACCAGCCTTCTCGACACACTGTTTGATATTGCGGATCTTTGTCCTCAGACCAACCACAATATAGGCACTGCCCCGCATCGTTGTACCGGCCATCCCTATCGGATCAAGAAGCCCTTCCTGATCATCAACGATAAACTCCAGCGGAATAACATGAATAATTTCATGATCAATATCCAGGTAGCGGATATTGGTCTTGGCTTTTTCCAGAAAACGTTTCACATCAGAATCATTGACAATACCTGTCTGGTTGATACTGATTTCCGAATTACTGTGAATACAGTGGACATGTGCACCGGAAATACCGACATTGACACCATGTATACGAATGGAGGATTCGCGCTCCGCATCGGCGACCGCCGATCTGATCGCGGCAACAGTCTTGTTGATATTGACCACCGTTGCCCGTTGAAGACCGTCGGAATTAGAACGCCCTTTTCCAAGAACGTTAAGCTTTCCTATTTCATCTTTTTCAGCGACCACAACGCACACCTTGGTTGTGCCAATATCAAGACCGACGGCGATATTGCTTTTCAGCATTGTTCTTTTCTATACATAATTATCACAGGGAAACATTCTGTGGCTCAACCGGAGAGAGAGGAACGCTGGTAAAAATCCTCTCTTTGAACCTCAGATCCACAGTCTCATAAGAGTCAAAACCTTTTTTGGAAACCACCTTTTGCCAGAATATCTCGAATTTTTTCAACTTTTCCTTGTAATTCCCGTCATTTCCGACAATAAAACGGGCAGGAGACTGGGCCGATCTGCACCATGCCATATTGTTGCTGGCAAGATAAAGCTCTCCAATAAGCAGACTTGCATAATCGGTCTGTAACAAAGCATCAAGAAAATCCCTCATCAATTCGACATCACCCCTGTATAGTTGCCGCAATCCGTTTTCGGCAATATGCAACCGGCTTATACCAGAAATTTTCAGCAATCGAGGAAAGCGCTCGGAAAAATCCGTTCTCTCCGGCAAAATAAACCCGTCATAATCAATAGCCATACCCTGACCATTGAGCACCGTAACCGCAACAGGTTTTCGCTCAAAAACCTTGATTCGAACAACTCCGTTCAGCTCCTTGCCAATCTCGGCATTCCTGAGATAAGGAATTGCCATGATCCTCTGTTTCAGCTCTCTGGTATCAAGGTTCTGTAAATTTCGGCCCCTGAAGACATTCAATCGCAATATAAGCTCCCGTTCGGAAATAATTGAGGCTCCATCGATAACAAAATCCCTGACAACTACCTCTTTTTTCCACTGCGACGCATAAAAGGCCAGCGCAACAAGAGCTGCAAGAAGCATCAGAAAAATAATAAGCCGGGGAAGCCAACTGCCACTGAAGGCTGACAGAGCACCGCCCCGGCTCTCCCCGGACTCCGGCAAATAACGAGGCTCTTTATGGTATTTGGAATCAGACATAAAAAATTGCTTTTTCGAGCCGTTCATGACACTGTTGCACCCGATATGGAAATACTGCCATATCAAGTTGACGCATTCTTTCTGCAAACATCAGCAACTCTCGATGCAAGATGGGTAATATCGCCTGCACCCATGAAAAGAAGCATGTTTCCGTTGACCGTCAACTCCACAAGAGATGAAAACAGAGTCTCCATATCAGCAATAAATTCAACATGTTTTCCGCCTGCCTTCCGGACGGCGGCAGCTACAAGCTCCCCGTTGATAGCGGGATAATTCTCAGCCTTTTCACGGGCAGGATAGATATCGGCAACATAAACCATGTCAGCCCTTGAAAGAGCCCATCCGTATTCATGCGCGAACTCCCTTGTCCTTGAAAAAAGATGCGGCTGAAAAATTGCGACTACTTTAGAGGCAGACCATCCGCTTTTGGCCGCTTTGACCGTTGCCTTGACTTCAGACGGATGATGTGCATAATCGTCTACAACCAGAAGCCCCTGGCCATTATCATATTTCACCTGAAACCTTCTTCTCATGCCACTGTAACAGCCAAGCCCGGCAATCAGTCGTTCAGGAATGATTCCCAGCTCAAGACCTGTCGAAAACGCTGCCAGGGCATTGAGCACATTGTGGCGTCCCGGCACATTTATGCAAACATCACGATACTCATGGCCATACGCATGAATAGAAAAGCTGGTGCGCTGTTTTTCAAGAACAATATCGGAAGCCATCACATCAGCAGGCTCATCAATGCCAAAGGTGGTATAGAGACGGTTCATCGAAGGAATGATCGTTCTGATCTCCGGCCAATCAACACAACAGATCACCCGTCCATAAAAAGGCACTTTGTTGGCAAAAGTTACGAACGCCTGCTTCAGCTCATCAAGCGTGCCATAAGTGTCCATATGTTCAGACTCAAGGCTGTTGATAACCGCAAGGGTTGGCGTAAGCTTTAAAAAAGCACGATCATACTCATCAGCCTCAATAACCATAAATTTTCCCTCACCAACAACCGTACTGCCTTTCAGATAGTCTGATATTCCACCAATCATGACTGTCGGCGATTCACCAGACTCCATGAGCATGGTAGCAATCATGGCGGTAGTCGTCGTTTTTCCGTGCGTACCGGCAATGCATATTCCGTATTTGTAGCGCATGAGCTCACCAAGCATCTCATCCCGCTTGATGACCGGAATCGCCGCTTTGAGGGCGGCAATGACTTCAACGTTTTCCTCCGGTCTGATAGCAGACGAGTAGACAACAACATCACTCGACGTGACCTGCTCAGCCCGATGCCCATGGTAAATTATTGCTCCATGCTCGGCAAGCTTCTCGGTCACCTCGCCAGACAAAAGATCAGAACCTGTGACCCTGAACCCCGACTTCAAAAGCAGCTCTGCGATCGCGCTCATACCTGCGCCACCAACCCCGACAATATGGACGCTTTTTGTTTTCCCCAATTCCATGTGTATACGTATCCTCTTTCTTAATAAATTTTTGCAAGACCGACTATTCGCAGGGCAAGCTGACGAGCCGCATCAGGATATGCCAGTTTCCGGGAAGCATCACCCATATATCCCAGCTTCTCCCGATCATGCAACAGCTCCAGAATCCCTTTTATTGAGGCCTGCTGACCGAGACAATCATCCTCGACCAGCATGGCAGCCCCGCTTGTTACCAGCGCCCGTGCATTATGACGCTGATGGTCACCGGTCGCATGAGGGTAGGGCACAAGAACCGAAGGCTTTCCAAGATTTGTCAGTTCGGCAATGGATGATGCGCCTGCCCGACAAAGAACAAGATCGGCGGCACTGTAGGCCGCCCCCATCGCCTCAATGTACGGAGAAATCCATACATAAGGGGATGGCTTAACCTGACTTCCTATACGCTCAAAATCGAGCGCACCGGTCTGCCATATAAGATTTGCTGAAGCCATAATGGCATCAAGCCCCTGAAGCACGGCGTTGTTTATTGAACGCGCACCTCGACTGCCGCCAAAAACCAGAAGAGTTGGGCGTTCTGCATGCAACGAAAAGCAATCCCTTGCCGCTACGGAGTGCTGCAACTCAAAAGCCCGTGCTGGATTACCGGAAACAAAGAGCTGCTTTTTTTTTCTTATAAACTTGCGCGCCTCCTCAAACGAAAGGTGCACCTCGCTGGCCAGTGCTGCAAGCAGTTTTGTCGTTACACCGGGAAATGCATTTTGCTCCTGAATAAGTGTTTTTTTTCGCATGAGTTGAGCTGCAAGCAGCAGTGGTGCACTGACAAATCCACCGGTACCGACAACGACATCAGGGGTTTCCCTGTTGATCAAGGCAACTGCCCCCCACACAGCCGCAACAAAATCAGCAACCACACCAACATTGTCCATGAGACTGGCAAGAGTCCATCCTCTTTTCAAACCTCTGACCGGAATAAGATGCAAGCGGTAACCAAGTCTTGGCACTTCGGTCGCCTCAATGCCGTTGGTCGTACCAGCAAAAGAAATACCTGCATCCGGCACCAGTTTCCTGAGCTCTTCAGCCATAGCTACAGCCGGATATAAATGGCCGCCAGTCCCGCCACCCGCAAAGAGCACGTTCATAGACTCCTCCCTTCAGTGACGTTAGGCCGAATGCCTTTGTCAAGCCCCGGACTCTTGTACCTTGATATACTCATAAGGATGCCGACCCCGAGGGAGTTAAAAAGAAGCGCAGTACCTCCATAACTGATAAAAGGAAGAGCCACACCGGTTGTCGGGAGCAGGTGACAGGCAACCGCGATATTAACAAATGCAAAAAGAGAGATCGCCATCGTAATTCCAGTAGCAACATATTTACCAAAATTATCGGGCGCATGTTTGGCGATAAGAAGACCGCAGACTAAAAATCCCGAAAAAAGTGCAATAACGGCAAGAGCCCCGAGAAAACCGTACTCCTCACCAATGATAACAAAAACAAAATCGTTATAGGAAAGTGGCAGATAGAGCTCCCTCTGCTTGCTGGCCCCGATACCGAGGCCAAACAACCCCCCGTTACCCAATCCAATCAACGCCTGCGTAACCTGATAAGTCGCTCCTTTTTCATTTCCGCTGGTAAACGAAAGTAAACGGGCAAGCCGATACGGTGCCGCAATGGCAAAAACCCCTGCCAGAGGAATGAGCAGCAACACGGTAGCCATAAGATGGCGGATACTGACTCCCCCGATAAACATAAGCGTAAAACCTGTAAGGGCAATAAGCGACGCTGTACTGAAATTCGGCTCGATAGCCACAAGAGTCACAACAACCATCAAAAGGAGGAGCATGGGATAATAGGAATTATAAAGATCCTTGATATATCCCTGTTTTTCGCTGATTAATCTTGAAAAGTGAAAGATAACGGCATATTTGGCAAAATCAGATACCTGAAATTTGAGCGGACCAAAGCCTATCCAGCGTGCAGCTCCAGAAATAAGGCCGACCACTTTCAGGGCAAAAAGAAGCATCAAAAGCAGAATACTGGCAAACAAAATGATTTTGCTGGTCTTCCAGAAAACATGATAGTCAAGCTGGGCGACAACGAGCACAGTGCCTATTCCGAGCAAAGAAAAAATAATCTGGCGCCACAAAAAATACTCGGAGCTTGAGTACTTCGTGACCGCCCATCCCGCTCCACTGCTGTAGACAACAACAATACCGATACTCATGAGAATTGCAACAATCAGTACAAGAAGCTTTCCGACAACCCCCTCCCTGCCTGACGGCAGAGAGAGTTCGTTCGGTGCGGAAACCCCTGCAGGCTCCGGAGTGTTATCACTGGTCACCATTGTGGTAATTGATGAACACATTGTTTAAACTGCAGACCACGATCCTCAAAATTATTAAACATGTCAAAGCTTGCGCAGCCGGGAGAAAAAAGCACTGCCTGACCAGGCCTGACAGCATTATGTGCAAACAAAACAGCATCTTCCAATGATTCCACCGCTTCAACGGGAACAAGGTCCTTAAACGCTGCCGTTATCTTTCCCCGTGATTCTCCGAGAGCGATAAGCAAGGAGACCTTTTTTTGGACAAGCCCGGTAATCGAAGAATAATCATTCCCTTTATCCCTTCCTCCTGCAATAAGGACTGCCGTACCGGGAAGCGCTTCAAGCGCCTGACGCATGGCATTGATATTTGTCGCTTTTGAATCATTGACCCAGTCAACCCCATTGATGGTCATGACATATTCCTGGCGATGCTCAACGCCCCTGAACTCCCTGAGTACCAGACGAACCACGTCATTATCAATACCCAATACCCTCGCTACTGCAATAGCGGCAAGCACGTTAGCAATATTATGGCGACCACGAAAACTGTTTTTAAGAAACCCGGATGTCTTGATAACACGATCAACGCCATCAGCAGTGTGCACACTCAGTGAGTCGCCATCAAGAAAAACGAAAGGGGAGCCAGACGTTGCTCCAACAACGGGATTCATGCCAAAGGGCATAATCCTGAATGGAAAAGGCTTCCTGCCTTCGATAAAATGTTCCTTGAGAAGCGGATCATCCTCATTATACACAAGCGTCTCTTCTGCACCCTGATTGGCATAAATCCTGAACTTCGCTGCCGCATAACGGTACAAATCTCCGCTGTAACGATCAAGATGATCTGGTGTAATGTTTGTAATAACAGCAACATCAGGCCTGAACGTTGGAGAGCGCTCCAACTGGTAACTGCTCAACTCGACAACAGCGACATCACCGATGTTCATATCCAGAACCATAGAAGAAAACGGCACTCCTATATTACCAACACTGAACGCCCGGTATCCATTCCGGAGACCATCCTCCTCGCAGATGCGATGAACCAGCGTCGATGTGGTGGTCTTTCCATCCGTACCGGTAATACCGACAATCCTTGCCTTGCAGAACCAACTTGCTATCTCAATCTCACTATAGAGCGGAATTCCCTTTGCCTGCATGATGGTGACAACTTCGGCATTTGGCGGAACTCCAGGGCTCAGGACACAAAAATCTGCGTCGTAGACCTCTTCAGAATGACCCTCCTGCTCAAAGGAAATCGGCATCTGCGTAAGACGCTGCAGCGGAATGGCACCGATCCGGCCAAACTCGCTGACCAGCACCTTCGCTCCTTTTCGCCAGAGTAATTCCGCTACAGCCACACCGCTTTTCCCTGCACCAATAACCGATACTTTTTTACCCGTTAAATCCATGTGCGTCTCTTTATCTGAGTTTTAAGGTCATGAGACTGGCAAGAAAAAAAAGAATGGCCAAAATCCAGAACCTGATAACAATCTTTTGTTCAGCCCACCCTTTCAACTGAAAATGGTGATGAAGGGGAGCCATCAAAAAAATCCTTTGGCCCTGACCGTACCTCATTTTCGTGTATTTGAAATAGAGTACCTGGAGAGAAACCGAGAGCGTTTCAAGAAAAAATATACCAGCAATCAGCGGCAGAAGCAGTTCCTGCTTGATCAAAAGCGCGATGACAGCAATCGCACTGCCAAGGGCAAGGGATCCTGTATCGCCCATAATAATCTCAGCCGGATTAGAGTTGAACCACAAAAAGCCCACACACGCCATGACTATTGCAATGCTGACCACAGCAATCTCACCTCCACCGGGAATAAAGGGGATGTTAAGATATACCGCATAGAGCGCATTTCCTGCCAGGTAGGAAAAACCGCCAAGACCCATGACCACAATGGCCGAACTTCCGGCAGCAAGACCATCAAGTCCGTCGGTCAGATTGACCGCGTTCGATACTGCGGTGATAATAAAAATTACGATCGGAATGTAAAAATAACCGTAATCAAGTGTCAGATTCTTGAAAAATGGAACCGTTGTCGTAGACTGAAGTACTGAAAACGCCGGATCAAACCAGGTGTAGAGTCCAATCAACAAGCCGAGGGAGAACTGTCCAATCAGCTTGTAACGAGCCGAAAGGCCCCCCTTGATTTTCAGAACCACCTTTCGGTAGTCATCAATAAAACCAATGACCCCCATCCAGAGAATGGCAAGCATGATCAGCCAGACATGCGGATCAATGAATTTCGACCAAAGCAGCACAGAGAGCTCAATGGAAAAAATGATAAGCACCCCTCCCATGGTGGGCAGCGCTTTTTTCTTTTTATGCTCCGGAGGTGCTTCCTCCTTGATCGGCTCAATGAACCTGGATTTCAGGTATCTGATAAATCCCGGACCGGCAAAGAGAATAATCAGCAATGCCGTAATTCCTGCAGCACTTGCCCTGAAGGTGAGATACTCAATAACATGAAGCCCCGGAGGATCAAACAGATCATCGATATATTTCAAGAGATAATAGAGCATACCGTATCGTTACCTGTTTATAGTTCTTGCATTGACGAGCGCATCAACAACCTGCTCAAGCTTCATTCCCCTTGATCCTTTAAAAAGAAGGATATCACCCTCCTCCGACACGCCGAGTAATGCTGCAAGAAGTTTTTCACGGCACTCGAAATGACCCTGCCAAAGTTCCGGAGCCGCACGGCCAATAATGCGGGCCTTCTCTCCAAAGGTAAATACCATATCAACAGAACTCTTCTGGATATAACGGCCAATGGCCTCATGTTCAACCTCTCCAGCCACTCCGAGTTCAAGCATATCACCCAGAACGGCAACCCTTTTGCCGATGCATGGAATATCACAAAGCGTATCAATCGCCCTGCGCATAGAGTCTGAATTGGCATTGTAGGTATCATTGAGGATTCGCAGACCGCATGAGTCTACGACCTCAAGCCTTTTCCAGCCAGGAGCAGGGGCAAGAAGCTCAAGTCCCTCCCGGATCTGAGGGAGTGAAAGGCCAAAATAATCGCCAACTGCGGCAGCAGCAATGGCATTGACGACATTATGCTTCCCTGTAAAGTTCAAGCTGACCGATTCAGTTCCAGCCAAAGAACATAATAGAAAAGAGAGCGTGCCATCCTTGTTTACCGAAATCTCCCGAGCCCAACAGCTATTTGCTGAACTTTTGGCCACTCCATAACTGACATATTGCTCAAGCCCTGCTGCTGCCCGGCTGAGCCAGGGATCATCTGTATTGACGAAGGCAGTGCCCCCATGCTGGTGCAGATAGTCAAAAAGCTGTGTTTCAGCCTTGGCAACCCCATCAAGATCAAGAAGAAACTCCAGGTGCTCATGACCGATATTCGTCAGGAGAGCGTGGGTAGGCTTGGCGATAGTGGCAAGCAATGCCATCTCTCCGGGATGATTAATGCCCATCTCGACAACGGCGATATCGGTGTCATGGCGGAGTTGCAGCAGAGTCAGCGGAACTCCGAGATGGTTGTTCCTGTTGCCCTGGCTCATCTGAACCTTGAACCCTCTCCCAAGTACCGACGCAACCATCTCCTTCGTTGTTGTCTTTCCATTACTGCCGCCGATAGCCACAACCGGAATAGAAAATTTGTTCCTGTAAATCGTGGAAAGCTGCTGAAGCCCTGCAACCGTGTCGTCCGTAACAATAAACCCCTTGCCGGGCGGCGGCTCAACTGAACCCTGCGCCTCATACCAGTGACGGCTGACCATTGCCCAACATGCACCCATTTCAAAAACAGTGCCAATAAAGCTGTGGCCGTCGGCATTCTCACCCCTGAGGGCAACAAAGATCTCTCCCCCTCTCACCACTCTCGAATCAATGACCACAACAGGCGATGTAATCTCACTCGGTGGTGGTTGTAAGGGCACGCCATGGTGTGCCCCTGCGACAACCTCTCCAACGTTACGGAAATCATCAATCGTCAGCACGCCTTTCGCCCTTACCTGCACACACTCTCCTTCTCCGGGTATCCGGATATGTTTTCCTGCATATATTCTTTTATAAGATCCTTATCCGAAAAAAAATGTTTCCGTCCTGCAATCTCCTGATACTTTTCATGCCCTTTTCCTGCTACAAGAAGCACATCTCCCGATTTAAGCATCAAAACCGCCCTCCTGATGGCTTCCGCCCGATCGCTGATCCTCATATAACGATCGCCGATAATACCTTGCTCAATTTCATCAAGAATCACCTCTGGCTCTTCGTTGCGGGGATTGTCAGAGGTAATGATAACTTCATCGGCCATTTCGGAAGCAATTCGGCCCATTTCTGAACGCTTTGAGCGATCCCTGTTGCCGCCGCACCCGAAAACCACGACAAGACGGGAACCATCCGGCTTAAGCAGGCGCAAAGCTTCAAGCACCTTGCAAAGCGCATCCGGAGTATGAGCATAATCAACAAAAGCACACCATCCCTCACGGCTCACACCAATCCGCTCCATACGCCCCTCAACCGTCGATACCGCTGAGAGGGAGTCACATATCTCTTCATGAGCCAGCTTCATGCCCTCGCCGATTGCTGCTGCCTCAAGCACATTCATGACATTGAAGCGCCCCGGAAGCCCGACCTGCATCGTCATATGTGCATCAGGGAAAGAGATATCAACCCGACTTGACGCCAGAGTACTCTCCAGAACCTCTGCTTCAAAAATTTTGCTGCACGGGAGGATGGGCGAAGTCCCTTGCTGCATCGTACAACAGTATATTTTATCATGAGCTACGCGACCAGCCATCTGCGCAGCATAGGGGTCATCAATATTGAATACGGCAAAACCTTCAGGAGAAAGCTGGTCGAACAGTTGCTGCTTGGCAGCAGCGTACTCCTCCATGGATTCATGAAAGTCAAGATGCTCCCTGGTCAGGTTGGTAAACAGTGCCGCATGAAAGCGGATGCCAAAAACCCTTTGGAGCACAAGGGCATGAGAGGAGACCTCCATGACTGCCGCGCGGCATCCCGCATCCACCATCTGGCGGAAGAGAGCGTGCAGCCCATGAGCCTCCGGGGTGGTACGGTCAAGCGGTATATCAAGCTCGCCGATCTGGCAAAGATTGGTACCAATATACCCGGCAGGAATACCACAGGCGTTAAGCATTGCCGTTATCAGTTTTGCTGTCGTAGTTTTGCCGTTGGTACCGGTAACCCCGATAACCAGCAACTGGTCAGTTGCCTTTCCATAAAAAATCCGGGCAGCTTCAGCAAGGGCCTTTCGCGTATCAGAGACCTTGATGTAGCAGCATGAGGTGGAGATATCAGGCGGAAATTCCTCACAGATAACCGCCACAGCGCCAAGCTCTATAGCTCTGCTGATAAAACGGGATCCATCTGTACAATAACCTTTTATCGCAACAAAAAGCGAACCAGGAACAACCTCTCTCGAATCACTGGTAACCAGGTGAATCACGCCGCTGCTCCAGCTTGTTCCCGTAAGCGCCAAACAGCTAATTCCCTTGAGCAACATCTCCAGTTGCACCCCCTCACTATGCTCTCCTGATATACTCATGGAGCTTTCCTTTTGCTATTCCCTGAAGCAAGCACCACCCTTATCATCTTCTTTTTTATAACCCTGCTGCCAGGTGCAATGCTCTGGCTCACAACCCCCCCCTCAAAATCTCCCGAATAATCCATCTCCAGATCAAGCCATTTTAACAGACGCCGGGCTTCACGCCCTTTAAGCCCCCGAAGTTCTGGCACAACCACCGTCACAATTGAATCAAGAAGTGACTTCTCCGTCGAGCGGATGGCAAGGTTTTTCTGCATCTCCTCCGAACAGGCGATTATTCTTGATGCAACGCCGGAAAAAACAGGAGCTGCAACAGTCGCGGCATAATAGGCCGTCCTTGGATTTTCAACGAGAACAATAATCGCATAACGGGGAGCCTCTACCGGATAATAGCCAACAAATGAAGAAACATAGACCGGGTTGGCATAGGAACGCTCTACTGCGCGCCTCGCCGTTCCGGTCTTGCCCGCAACAGTCACGCCCGGCACCGCTGCATTTTTTGCCGTTCCACTGTCAACGACAGCCTTGAAATACTCCTTTCCGAGATATCTTGCCGTTTCTGGAGAAACCACCCGCCTGACGTTTTCAGGAGTACTCTCCCGAACAACCTTGCCATCGGCATCAATAACCCTCTTTATGATATAGGGTTTCATTAAAACGCCATCATTGGCAATTGCCGCATAGGCCTGCACGATCTGCAGTGGAGTGGCCATAACCTGATAACCGTATCCCATCCAGGGAAGCGTGGTTCTGTCCCATTCAGCAAGAGGACGCACCATCCCCCGAGCCTCACCAACCAGTCCAACACCGGTTCTCTTGCCAAAGCCGAAATTCCTTGTATAGGCATTGAACTTCTCACTACCGATCTCCAAGGCCGTCTTGGCGGCGACAATATTGCTTGAAAACATGATTGCCTCCCGAAACGTTATGGTGCCGTAAGGCTCATGATCCCTGATCCTCAGGTTATAGATCGGCAGAACCCCATTATTGGCAAAAACCTTATCATCAGCTTTTCTTTTCAGCACTTCCGTTGCCGCAGCGGCCATGACCAGTTTGAACGTTGAACCTGGTTCATACATTTCGGTCACCGCACGGTTTCGTGAATTTTTTTCATTCCAGGTAGCTCTCCGATTCAGATCAAAAGCGGGATTGTTGGCCATGGCAAGAATCTCTCCGGTACGGACATCCATAACGATGCTTGCCGCAGCATCGGCATTGAACGTCGCAACCGCCTTTGCAAGTTCATCTTCAACAATACTTTGAATATTTCCATCGATAGTCAACTGTACCGTATTGCCTTTTATCGCATCCTGCTGCTCGGCATCAGGCGCTGGATAACGGATGCCGGTAGCCGATCGTTGGAAAATTCTCGTGCCGTCCCGCCCTCTCAACTCCTTGTCAAGCTGCAATTCGAGACCGCTGCTACCACCGGTTTCGCTTGTTGCGCTCCCAATGGATCCAAGCACCTGAGCAGCAACATTCAGGTAATAACGCTGCTGCTGACGGTCATACCATACACCGGGAATTTTTTTCTGCATAAACTGCATAAGCGGCAAAGCTTTTGCCACAGATATTTTGCGGCCAAGCACCACCACACCTTTGCGACGACTCAGTTGTTGAAGACAAACCGACCTGTCGAGCCCCAGATAGCGGGAAAACAGGGTCGCAACTGCACCTGAATTATCGTATATTTTCTGCTTTTTGCTTTTACTGAAATTTACAGGCTTGCCGTTTTTATCAAAAAGAGGGGTATTGCGGACAATCAAAGGGTCAGCATAGAAAGAGATCGATTCGATACTTTCCGCCAGCATCCGTGAATGGCGGTCAAGAATAGCGCCCCGCTGGGCACGCTCAGTGACCACCCGCTCATACTGTTTCGCCGCTTTTTGGTGGTATTTTCCGGCATTGACCACCTGAATACTGAGCAGCATCCCGATAATAGCGACAATAAAGATCGAAAAAACAGCAACGACAATACCAAGCCGCTTGCCGAACTCCCGATCGTCCGGCCTCCTGATCTGCGGCTTATCATTCATGGCTCAAGCTCAACAGGAGAGATGCTTGAGGATACAAGTCCAAGAACAGATGCATCTTGAGCAATATTACGAATACTATGCAGCTCATCCATTTTGAGTTCCTGTGACGTTATGACACTGGAGGTCATCTGTATCTGCTCCCTGAGCCTTTCATTCTGCAGTGCAAGATTGTTGATGGCAAGATTGTTATTTGTCTGGATAAGAATAATCCCCACCCCGGCCAGAATGTACAAAAAAGAGCTCGGGCGCAACAACGAAACGATATCGAACTCAAGCGTATTGCTGACAAACTCCCTGAACCCTGAATCCTGCCGACCCTGAACCTCTTGAGAACGTTCGGCAACCGGCTGCTCGCCAAACATTTTTTTCCCAAAGCCCTTGATATGCCGTAAAATCTTATGCAAAAAAAGGCTAACCGCATTACGGGCGTCCACTGCAACCTCCCTGAGAATTTTTTTCAATAACCCTTAATTTCGCGCTTCTTGCCCTTGAGTTTAACGCTATCTCCTGCTGGGAAGCAATCAGAGGCTTCCGGGTAACAGGGGTAACCGATCCCCATGCAAGAGGCTCCCTCAAACCAACCCCTTTGGGCCCCCAGTCGCTCCGGGCTTTTTCGGCAAAAACCCTTTTTACGATTCTGTCCTCAAGAGAGTGATAGCTGATGACCGCCATCCGGCCATGCTCATCAAGGCGATCAATCCCGTCATAAAGCGCCCGACTGAGAACATCAAGTTCAGCGTTCACCTCAATTCTCAATGCCTGAAACACCCTTGACAGCGTCTTGATCACTCGCTCTCCGCCATGCGCATTGCCACGAATAATATCAGCAAGCTCCCTGGTGCTGCTGACTGACCCATTATTCTGGCGATACGCAACAATGGCCCTTGCAATACTACGGCTCCTGGGCTCTTCCCCATATCGGTAAAAAAGCCTCGCCAGTTGCTGCTCATCATAAGAATTGACAATATCACCAGCACTTACGGATGCATTACTATCCATCCTCATATCAAGCGGCCCCTCGCTCATATAACTGAACCCCCGTTCCGCCGTGTCAATCTGATAGGATGAAACCCCAAGATCGAGCAGTATCCCGGTAACCTTCGGCTCCACCCCTCTTTGGCTGCAAACCCTTGTAATGATCTGTCCAATATCAAGGAAATTTCCTTTAACAAGAACGACCCGGGCATCATACTCTCCGAGCTTTTCGCACGCCTTCCTTAATGCAGCTTCATCCTGGTCAATCCCGATCAGCAGCGATCCTTCAAGAAAACCAGCATCGCGAAGCGAACGCAGCATCGCCAGAGAGTGGCCACCGCCACCAAGAGTCCCGTCGACATAAATGCCGGGTTTTCTGACCAGGAATGCAACAATTTCGGCCACAAGCACCGGATCGTGAAATATATCTCGCGTTATAGCCATCAAAAGTACCTGCTTGCAAGAGATGCAAAACGAGCGGCACTCTCCTGCAAGAGAGTAGACAGGCGCTCAGGATCCCAAATAATCATTTTCGTATCAGCCCCGATAATCATCACATCCTTTGTTATACCAGCATGCTCAAGAAACTCTCTTGACAGTGCAACCCTGCCTTGACGATCCAGCTCGACCGTTTCAAGACTTTCGTACATCAAGGTCTTCAGCAGGCGCTCTTCAGGGTTAAAATCCGAAAGTCCGGAAATCGACTTCCTCATGCCAGCCCAGACAAACGGCTCATACAGTTCAATGGAGCGATCAGGTGCCTTCAAAATATACAGCTCCACAATCTCCGCAACCACTTCTCCACCAGCCACCGAAACGACAGGCTCGAACTTCCGACGAAACCTCGCAGGAATCATCAGTCGCCCTTTCTCATCAACGGAATGCCTCTCTTTTCCTATAAAGCCCGCCATGATGGCAACCCCGTTAATTCCTGTTGTGCAGATCCGCAGAGTAAACAGACGTTTTTTACACCTTCTGAGGGAAAGAAAACACTCAAAAAACAAGCAGGCATACAAAGACCACCCATTTTTTACCACTTTCCGCCACTATAAAATGTATAAAAAAGGATGCACTAAAAAAATATTAGTCTATTTTAATACTTCAATTGAAAAAGATTTTTTTAATGATCGAGAGCCCCATGAAAACAGACGCGAAAGAGATCGTCATCGATGGATATAACCTGATCCACAAGCTCTATCCATCCCCGACCTCAGCCTCACTCGATCTTCTGCGCCAGAAAACCGAAAAACAACTTCTCTGTTTTCAGCAGGAAAAACGGTGCTCTGTCACGATTGTATACGATGGTAAAGGAAGTCACAAAGAGTGCGCTTTTGGAGCGCCATTGCACATTGTTTTTACTCCAGCCGCAAAAAGTGCCGACCTCTGGATCATTGATTACGTAAAGTCGTTGAACACAAAGGTAAAAATGGTTACTATTGTGAGTTCGGATGATGAAATCAGACGGTACACAACAGCATTCGGTGCCAGATGCATAAAGTCTGAGGTATTTGCACTGCAACTGAACGAGATTACCTCTGCTGTTACCACCAATAACCCGAACGAGCGCTCCCTGCGCATGACGACCAAAGAAAAAAAAGGTAACGCAGAATTGCTGAGCGATCGGGAAGTGGCCCGATGGATGAGGCTTTTCACCCACGAAAATTATTAGCAAGAACACGACTCATTTTCTCTATACTCTCGTGTTCGATAACAACGCTTCACTCTTAACCTCCGTCATTATGATGTCCGACAGCACCATTACCAATAGAGCGCATTGGCAGGAACTTGACGAATGGAGAAAAAAAATTGATACCCTTGATCAGCAATTATCCTCTTTGCTCTGCGAACGACTGCATTGCGCTCAAAATATCAGCTCACTGAAATCAATAATCGGAGAGCAGGTACTCCAGCCTGAGCGGGAAAAAGAGGTATTGAACAATGTTCTGAACCATGCCGACTCGCCCCTGAAAGCCCACGCACTGGAAAAAATCTATCAATGCATCATTGAAGAGACCAGGCTGTTTCAACATGAGTGGAAAAACAGCCAGCCAGGAATCCCGGCCAGCTAAACGAGCTCTCTTGCTATGGCATCAAAAAAAACGTTCCTGCGGAACCCGCTTATCGTCAGCATGGCCCTTCTGCTGATGGCATTGGCATGCTTTTTATTTCTGCCTGGCCTCAATACAGCATCCAGTACAACCAGCCTGATTGTTCACAGAAATATGGGCGTCAAAGCCATTGTGGATGAATTATACCGAAACGGCACCATCAACCGTAAATGGCCGGCAATCGTAACGGTAAGCATTATTCCAAGACTTCACCATATCAAGCCGGGAAGGTATACCATTGAGCCGGGAATGTCGAATTTCATGCTTATGTACTACCTCCATGCGCATCGCCAGGATGAGGTTCGTGTCACGCTCCCCGAAGGGCTCGATATCGGCAGGGTTGCCCACATCCTGTCGCGAAACCTTGACTTCGACTCCACCGCGTTCATGACTGCCGCATCCAGCCCCAGCCTGCTTGTGAGACGCGGCATTATGGCAAAAAATGCTGAAGGCTACCTGCTTCCCGGAACTTATGACTTTGCCTGGGCAAGCTCCCCTGAGGAGGCCGTCGGATTTCTGATCGGACGATTCCGTCATTTCTATACCGACAGCCTGAAAAGCGTGACGGCCACAAGGGGGTTGAACGAAACCGGGTTACTGACCCTCGCCTCCATTGTTGAATCCGAAACCCCGCTGAACCGCGAAAAAAATATTGTCGCAAGGGTCTATCTTAACCGTCTGAAAAAAAAGATGCGGCTGCAGGCGGATCCAACCGTACAGTATGCCCTTGGAGGCGCTGCCCGCCGACTCTATTACAAAGACCTTGCTGCCGACTCCCCCTACAACACCTATCGCCATACCGGACTTCCTCCAGGCCCTATCTGCAACCCTGGCACAGCCTCAATTCTCGCGGTACTGAAACCTGCAGAAAACAACTTCCTCTACTTTGTTGCAACCGGAAAAGGAGGACATTACTTTGCCGAATCGCTTGCGGAGCATAACGCAAACATAAAAAAATACAAAAGCGCCCTGAACGAAGCGAAGTAAGGGAGAGATACCTGTAACCACCTTGTTGAGGAGATTAATAATATTGCCTATAATGCAACACGGAAGTCAATCATTTTTTCACAAAATCATCCATAGCAATGCAGAAAAAGAGCCTGTCTGACATATCAATTCAAGGAAAACGGGTATTGATGCGCGTTGATTTCAACGTTCCACTCGACAGCAGCAAAAAGATTACCGACGACAAAAGAATCGTGGAATCCCTTCCTTCCATCAGAAAAGTAGTGGAGAGCGGGGGGCGCCTTATTTTGATGTCACACCTTGGAAGACCGAAAGGCAAAGTAAATGCGGAGTACTCGCTTGCCCCCGTGGCCTCAAGACTTTCAGAACTGCTCGATTGCCCGGTCACCATGGCAAAGGATTGCGTCGGTACCGAGGTGATGCAGCAAGTGCTTGCACTGCAGGACGGAGAGGTTCTGCTGCTTGAAAACCTCAGATTTCACCCTGAAGAAGAGGCTAATGACGCCGATTTTTCAAGGGAGCTTGCCTCACTTGGCGAGGTCTACGTCAACGACGCATTCGGCACCGCACACCGCGCCCATGCCTCCACGGAAGGCATTACACACTACGTTCAGACTGCCGTCGCCGGTTTTCTGATAGAGAGGGAGCTCCTCTATCTTGGAAAAGCGCTGCAGGAACCCGAACGGCCTTTTGTAGCTATCCTTGGTGGCTCAAAAATTTCAGGCAAAATAGATGTCCTCGAAAACCTTTTCAAAAAGGTCGATACCGTCCTGATCGGCGGCGCCATGGTCTTCACCTTCTTCAAAGCCATGGGTTACGAAACCGGCAACTCTCTGGTTGAAGAGAGCAAGATTGAACTGGCACTGAAAATTCTCGAAGAGGCAAAAGCCAAAGGCATCAAATTGCTTCTCCCCTCAGATGTCATTGTTGCGGCTGAAATTTCAGCAACTGCCGCCTTCCACGCGGAGATGGTCACCGCCATACCTGAAGGGATGATCGGCCTCGATATCGGCCCTCTTACCGCAGAAGCATATCGGAACGAAATACTTTCCGCACGCACCGTGCTCTGGAACGGCCCAATGGGCGTCTTTGAAATAGACAATTTCGCGGCAGGCACCATGGCCGTCGCCAAAGCGATGGCTGAAGCAACCGCGAAAGGAGCCACAACCATTATCGGTGGAGGCGACTCCGCAGCAGCAGTAGCAAAAGCGGGTCTGGCACAGGAGATGACCCATATTTCAACCGGAGGTGGAGCAAGCCTTGAATTCCTTGAAGGCAAGGAACTCCCTGGTATCGCCGCCCTGAACGATTGAACTAATGAACTACTCCAACCAGCCATACAGTCCCGGGGGCTTTTCGTTTATGCCCCCGGCGATCAAAACCATTATCCTCATCAATGTTGCAGTTTTTTTTCTGCAATTCTTCACTCCGTTTGGAGCAATGATTCAAAACCTTGGCGCACTCTGGCCTGTCGGCTCCGAAAACTTCCGACTCTGGCAGCCGGTGACCTACATGTTTCTGCACGGCGGGGGCACGCACCTCTTCTTCAACATGTTCGCCCTCTGGATGTTCGGAGCTGAAATAGAAAATCAGTGGGGAACACGGGAATTCAACATCTACTACTTTACCTGCGGTATCGGCGCTGCGGCCATCAACCTTCTGGCGACCATAGGCGATCCCTATCCAACCGTCGGCGCTTCCGGAGCCATTTATGGAGTCCTGCTTGCTTTCGGCATGATGTTCCCCAATCGCTACATCTTTCTCTATTTCCTCTTCCCCGTCAAGGCAAAATATTTTATTGCCGGCTATGCGCTTATCGAGTTTTTCTCCGGCCTCAACAGCCGCACGATGGGAAGCGGCAGCGACATTGCCCATTTCGCCCACCTTGGCGGCATGTTGATCGGCTTTATCTTCATCACCATCAAACGGGCAGAGTGGTCATTTGCCGGACTCTTCAGCAAATTCCGTCCATCCGGTAAAAAAAGAAGCGGCCCGCGTCTGCATACCCAAAACAGGGTGGCGCCACCGGTTTCAGAAGCCGAAATCAACGCTATACTCGACAAAATTTCCGAGCGTGGCTATAGCTCACTGACCGCAGAAGAGCGACGTAAACTGCTCAAGGCTGGCGGGAAATAGTGTTGGAACAAGATGAATACTACCGGCTATGAAAAAAAGGACAACAACATTAAGCGATGCCAAAAGCAAGGCGGAATCGGTCATCAACAACCCCCGGAAGAAAAAAAAAGCTGGTTGATGCAGCATCAAGAATAGCCTCTTCCGGGAAACACTCTCTGAAGGTTTTTGGCATCCCCGGAAAAATAAAACCGCTCATACGCATGGTGCGGTGCTCGGCAAGCAGAGAGTACCTCGATACCCCCTGGCAGACCATTGTCCTCATTACCGCCGCCCTCATCTACTTTGTTTCTCCCTTTGATGCCATTGCCGATTTCATCCCGATCATCGGCTTTATCGATGACGCCGCCGTCATTTCTGTGGTATTTGCCTCAATCAGCAGGGATGTTGAAAAATTCATTGTTTGGGAAACAACAAAATCCGAAAGCATCAACTCTCCTGAACCTGAATAACCGGCACTAACTCCTCCCTCTCAAAACAGGCAACACTCTCGATATGGCTGGTATGCGGGAACATGTCCACCGGCTGCACCGACAAGAGCTTGTAGCCCTGAAGGCAGATCTCCTTGCCGTCACGGGCAAGACTTGCCGGATTGCAACTGACATAAACAATCCTCCTCGGCCTGAGCCGAAGCATCGTGGAGAGCGCCTTCGGGTGCATACCCGCGCGCGGAGGATCGGTGATAATCACCCCCGGAGCATCATAGCTTGAGAGCTTATCGTGCATGGCATGAAAATCCTTGAGATCAACCTGGAAAAATGCCGCGTTCTCAATCCCGTTAAACGCCGCATTGGAACGTGCATCATTGATGGAGCTCTCAACCACCTCAAGCCCCACAACCTGACGACAATACTTTGCCATATAAAGGGTTATCGTTCCCGTGCCGCAATAGAGGTCATAAACCGTATCCTCCGGCCTCAGCCCGGCAACCTCCAGAATGCTGTGGTAGAGCACCTCCGCCTGTGAAGAGTTTGTCTGAAAAAACGAGTTCGCCGAAATCCGAAAATCAAGACCACCCAAACGCTCGGTAATATATCCCGCACCGCTGAGCAGGAACTCCTTTTCGCCGGTAGCAACCGTATTCTTCCGCTCGGTCACATTGTTGACCACCGTCATCTTCTGGCCCGGCATACCTGATTCAAGATGCATACGGTAACGCTCCATGAGCGCTTCATCATACCACGAGGTCACAAGGTTAACCATAACCTCCTTGCGGTTTTCACTGAACCGCACCACAAGATTGCGCAAAAAACCGGTATGAGCCTTGGCTCCGTAGGGCGCAAGAGCGTTGTCGAGCGCAAACTGACGGGTCAGGGCGAGCACCCTGTTCATCGACTCCTTGGCCAGATAACAGTAATCAATATCAATCACCTTCTCAAAATTGCCGGGAGTATGAAAGCCAAGCGCAAACCCCTTGGGGCGCTCAAGCTCTTCAAGCGACAGCTCCTCCGGCAGCAGGTAGCGCATATTTGAGCACGAAAATTCAATCTTGTTCCGGTAATGAACAGGATCGTCAGAGGCAAGAACCGCCATAACCGGGGGAGCCACAAAATCACCGAGATGTTCCAGGGCATCCTTCACCTTTTTCTGCTTGTACAAAAGCTGCGCATCATAGCGAATGTGCATCAGCTTGCACCCACCGCACACACCAAAATAGCTGCACACCGGCTCCGTCCTGTCGGGTGAAGCCTCAAGCACCTCAACGGCAATAGCCTCAATATAGCGCTGCTTCACCTTTTTTATTTTGGCCGACACCCGGTCACCAATCGCAAGCATACCGCTCACCATCACCGCCATGCCGTTATCAAGCCTACCAAAACACTGCTCTTTCTCCGCCAGATCAGTGACCGTCAACTCAATACTATCCCCTTTTCTTAAAATCTCATCTGCCATGACAACCTTTTTATACCTTATAAAATCAATACGTTACAGCCACTCGGCCACGAGAGAGTCATTATCGCCCGCCAAACAGCAACCCGTTAACATACAAAACCGCCCGCTTATCGGCACAAAAAAGCACCTCTTGGCGCTTGGGTGGCCGAAAATATATATGCGCAATTGCTATTGCCCCCACGGTAATTGGGCAGCCGCCTCTATCAGCTCGAAAAAAACGCAGTACCAACTTTAAGGCTATCCTGCCTGCCAAGCAAATTTTTGAAAACCCCTATCCAAGGAATGTTCCTTCGGTGCTGATGACAGCATCCAAAAAGCAACCCTCAAACGAACAATTTTCCTGTCTTATAAAACGGTCGTTTGATGAGACGCTGAAAAGGGGAGCGAAACACCCCTCTTTTCGGGCTCTTTTTGTCTTATAAAACCATATCGCATTTCTATATTTCAGTAATCCGTTTAAATGGGTGCTTTTTAAGATTAGCAAGGGAATTTATGGAAGGACGACTGATCGGATATGCCAGGGTATCAACTTCAGCCCAGGAACTGAACCTGCAGCTTGATGCACTTAAACAGGCCGGCTGCAAAAAGCAGCATATCTTTACCGACCAGATAAGCGGGTCGAAAGCTGAACGGCCGGGGCTTGCCGAATGCCTGAAAGAACTAAAAAAAGGCGATACCCTAATTATCTGGAGGCTGGACCGGCTTGGCCGCTCACTTCGGAATTTGATAGATATTGTTGAACAGTTGCAGAAAAGGGGAGTGGGATTCCGTTCAATCAATGACGGAGGCATCGATACCACTACTGCTTCCGGGGAAATGATTTTTAACATTTTCGGTACTTTGGCACAATTTGAGCGTCGTCTGATTCAGGAGCGCACACAGGCAGGACTGACGGCAGCACGGGCGAGAGGAAGAAAAGGTGGAAGACCGAAGATTTCAAAGGATGATCCGAAAGTGCAGATGGCAAAAAAAATGAGCAAGAACATGAGCATCAGTATCGGCGAGATCTGCAGCACGCTGAAGATTTCGCGGGCGAGTTATTACCGGTATTTAGGATTGTAGGGGGAGCTATTATTATACTTGCTAAGTACGATCTTGTTCGTGAGCACTTTCAACTTTCAAATAAAAGTCAAAGGCTATTACCAATGAGCAATTATGTATGGGGTTCGAGTCTATCGTATTCTGATTACCTGCAGGCAAAGAGTTTTGTCAGCGATATGAAATCGGCAACGCGTGACGCAGGCCGTAAGGTTTCAATGGATATCTCGCGCCAGACTCGCGATATCATTGCATCAAATGAGTCGCTGCAACGGGAGCATCTGGAGTTGCTCAATGCTTCGACGGACCGGACAGTCGGTGCCCTCAATAACGGTTTTGAAAGGATATCTTATAGCATGGACGCTGGTTTCGACCGCCTGTCCAGTGGGTTGGAAGAGATATCCTCAGGCATTTCCGAGCTGAACGCCACATTTCACTGGGGCTTTGGTGCTATTCTGGCCTCCATCGGTCACATGAATGATACCTTGTCAGAACTGGTTAAAATTGCTAAAACTCCGGTTCAGACAGTTGCCTTTAATCACTTTGAGATTGCTCGCGATGCTTTCCGCCAAGGGCTTTACCGCGAAAGCCTTGAAGAGCTTGACAAGGCAATATCGGGTGATCATACTTCCGCCGGTTACAAACTCGAATGGCGGTTTCATCAAATGAAGGGCACCCTTCAGCTTGGCTTTGCGGACTGCGATATGTCGCTCTACGACTTGGCAAAAGCGGAAGAATCGTTTCTCACTGCCGCCCGATATGGCAAGACCGATTATCCGCACGACGCAGGTCGGGCATTTCTTTCCGCAGGCTGGGCCGCCTACTGTCAGGGCAAGATGAAAGAGGCCCTTGCACATACCGAGCAGGCAATGGCTTTGCATCCGGAGATGGGAGAGGTCTTTTTCCAGGCATCCAAAGTGCAGATGGCACTTGGTGATGTGGAGGGTGCGCTTCCCATGCTTGCCAAAGCGATCGACATTGACCGTTTTTATGCACTCAAAGCCGCCGGCGACGGTGATTTTCAGCAGCATGATGTGCAGTTAAGAAGTTTTCTTGATGCACTGCGCAAAGAAAAATACAGGCAGTGTGTGCCTAAAGTGAAAGCAGCTCTTGATAGAATCAAGGGATTTGAACTTGCACCCGGTACACCGAATAGGTTGCAGGATTTTTTGACGGAAGGTGTCAACTGGCCGCTCATGGATATGCTGGAAGTAGTACAGAATCTCGATAGCTTCAAACATCTTCCGATTATTGTGAGAGTCAAGGTTCTTGGTAATCCAGTCAATACAAAGGAAACCTATACAGAACAAGAGAGCTATTACGAAGATGTGGTGATCACACCGGGCGGATTCTTTAAAAAGGCTGTGATCGAGAAACAAAAGAAAACGCGTATGGTCACGAAAACCAGAACGGTCACGAAAAATGCACATGGATCAGAGACCGTCTTTGAGTTTTTCCCGATTCCTGCAGGTACGTTCAGTGTGGAATCGACTGAAGTCAAGATTGATCAGGATTTCTATCTGGGTAAGTATCCGGTTACACAGCAGCAGTTCGAGGCGGTCATGGGAGACAACCCAAGTCATTTCAAGGGTGGTAGTCTGCCGGTAGAAACCGTTTCCTGGGATGATGCCCAGACTTTCATACAAAAACTCAATACGCATTCTGGCAAAAAGCTTTACCGTTTGCCGACTGAGGCAGAATGGGAATATGCTTTCCGGGCAGGTTCAACTTCATTATACTACTTTGGCGATGATGAGAGCCAATTGGGAGAGTATGCTTGGTACCTCGGAAACTCGGTACAAACAACCCATCCGGTAGGACAAAAAAAGCCCAATGAGTGGGGTTTGTACGATATGGCTGGTAACGTATGGGAGTGGACGGATAGCTGGTATGACAGTAGTCGTTCGCGCCGTGTAATTCGTGGCGGGGGCTGGAGCAGTTATGCCGAGAGCTGTCTTTCGGCTGATCGCGATAGCCGTACCTCCGTCAACCGGAACTTCATTCTTGGCTTCCGCCTGGTCTTCGTCCCGTAGTCAGTTGGCTGCTCATTCCGGCTTTGCTTTTGAGCTAGAGTGCAATAACGAGTCGTTTAAGGGAATGAACATTTAAGTATGATATGGGATCACCTCAGAATTCGGATAATAAAGGGGTCTGCTAACGAAACGGGAAAAAACGATCGCTAAGCCGTTTTGATAAACTTCAAAAGTCTTGATGCCATTGCCGGATGGACAGTAAAAAGTCGGGCGGCAGAGGCGTTCTGTCCAATACTATACTAAATGGATGATCTCCTTGTATTGTGTGAATCGAAATAATGTGTGTTTTTCAATATTTTACCCTGAACGTTGGACTTTCCTCCGGCCTGCTTTTTCTCCTGTCATAGAGCCGCGTTGTTGAGACATTGGCATGGCCGAGCCACTCCTGAACCTTTCCGATATCAGCGCCGTGTTCCAGCGCATTCGTTGCCGCTGTTGACCGCAACGAATGCACGCAGAACCCGTTCACGCTGGCGTTGATACCCGTTTCTTTTCCGTATTTCCGGATAATACAGGTATAGACGGCCTGAGGATCCAGTGGTTTGAGCAACGTACCAGTGATATTATTTTTTACCGGTCGAAAAAGTGGGCCTTTCTGGTCGTCACGGTGCCCGGCAGCTTCGAGATACTCGTCAATCAACCGCTGGGCCATCGGATGCATCGGCAGAAATCTAATCTTTTCCCGTTTACCGTGGATGCACAAATGCTGCACGCCGCTCCGTTGCTGCAAATCTTTAACCTGCAGTCGACAAA
>CAIRXW010000018.1 GCA_903882665.1 uncultured Chlorobiaceae bacterium
GCACCGCTCAGACGAACATTAGGACGAAATTGCGAAAGTGCCTTGGAAATCTCCTCCTTAGACACCAGTTGATCAGCTTTAGCTGCACGAACCTGAGCATCATACTCTACAGCTTTCTGATAGAGCGTCGACAAATTTACCGGTTCTGCTGAGACCGGAACAGCAGCAAAAAGCCCTGCGACAACCATTAAACGCACCAATAGCTTCATATCCTAATCATTCATCACGTTTAAGTATTCCAAAGGAAATACTGAACCCATAAGGTAACAAGCCCAGAAAACAGAACATCAATCCTCTTTCATCGAAACCGTTATTCTCTTGATCAGTGGATCAACAAGATAGGTCAAAAGCGATCGTTCACCGGTTTTAATGACGACCTGAACAGGCATACCCGGTTGCATCTGGCGCTTGCCCAATGCTTTCATTCCTTCAGGTGTTACAAGAACACGAGCGAGGTAATATGACGCATTAGGGGTCATAGGATTAACCCCAGGGTCTGTAACAATATCTTTAGAAAGCGACTCTACAACTCCCTTGACTACGAGCTGAGGTGAATGAGCAAATGAAAAAAAGCTGACATCAACAGGAAGTCCTTTATGGATACTGTCGATTAAATGTGGTGATATTTTCGCATCGATAAGCAGACCTTCATTTGAAGGAACAATATCCATTATCTTCTGACCAGGCTGAATAACTGCACCAACTGACTGCACCTGCAATCCAACCACCTGCCCTGATGCCGGAGACCTAACCTCAGTATCCGCAAGTTCCTCAGCAAGTGCCCTTGTCTTTTCGGCATCAGCTTCAACTTCGAGCTGAACCTGCGCCAATTGCGAAGCAGTATTAGTCCTGAAATCAGCAACCTTCAGTTCAAGGTCACGCTGCTGGCTGACGGGGGCATAGCCCTCCTTCACCAACGATCTAATGCCTGCAAGCTGCTCATTAATAATCCTCATCGTCATTTTCCGCGACAAAAAGAGCTGGCGTTGATTCTGCATATTCAGCTCTGCCAATGACCGGTTAGTTTCATTGAGTAAATCTTTGTGAAACGTAATCGAACCGGCACCCTTCATTTCAGCAATGAGGCGGTCAGCAGTTGCCCGAGTTCCCAGATAATGCTGGTGTGTTTCGTCATAGCGGGCTTTAGCAGTCTGTGAGTCGAGCTTCATCAACATATCACCCTCACGAACCATCTGGCCTTCCCTGATATAGACCTTCTCAATCTTGCCACCACGCAGAGTCTCAACTACCTTGCGCTTTGTTGCAATACTCACCATCGCCTGTGAAGGGACACCCTCATCAAGTGGAGCAAAAGCCGCCCAAAGCAAAAAACCGCCAAAACCGACAAGCAATACCCATATACCAAGACGGATCGGGCTGCGGGTATCTCGGTACTTCCCACTATTATCCTTTACTGAAACAGCCGTTTTCGTTGCCATAACATCACGTATACTCATTACTATCCTTTAAACATTTCTCGAAATTTATTAATCAGGTTGTGCCGAAAGAGCAGGCTGAACACTTGCCGGACGCAATGCAGCCAACACCTCATCACGCGGTCCACAACGAATAATTTTTCCATCCTGCATCACTACCAGGATGTCCGCCGCACTCAGAACACTGGGCCTATGCGTAATAAGAATGACTGTTTTGCCTGCCTTTCTTAAATCCATGACCGCTTCAATCAGCGATCGCTCACCTGCATCGTCAAGATTTGCATTCGGTTCATCGAGCACAATGATTGCGGGATTGCCATACATAGCCCTCGCAAGACCAAGTCGCTGACGCTGCCCTCCCGAAAGCATTCCACCAGCCTCTCCAATCTGGGTATCGTAACCACGAGGAAATCGGACAATCATATCATGAATTCCAGTGCGCCGGGCAGCTTCAATGACTTTCAGGGAATCAACTTCAGCAAAACGTGCAATATTGTCCGCAATAGTGCCATCAAAAAGTTCGATATCCTGCGGGAGATATCCAATATGCGGACCAAGCTCTATCCTGTCCCAGCTTTCAATCAGTTCTCCATCAATAAAAACTTTACCCTGACGTTCCGGCCAGACACCAACAATACAGCGAGCAAGTGTTGATTTACCTGAACCGGAAGGTCCAACCACAACAGCTACCTTGCCTGCCGGAAATACCACAGTAATATCGTGCAAAATAGGAGTTTTCCGACCCTCTGCTGTTGCAGAAAGACCCTCGAGCCGGATTTCACCGAGAGGATCCTGATGCTTTGCTCCCGGGTGGCGTTCAGGAAATTCCTCAAGAAGTTTTTCAAGACGAACAAA
>CAIRXW010000019.1 GCA_903882665.1 uncultured Chlorobiaceae bacterium
AGCAATAATGGGGATAAAAAGAAGGCGATTTTATCGGCCATCGGGTACACTTCGGTACAAAAAGCTCTTCATCATTGCTACCGAAGGGGTTAAAACAGAACCTGAGTACTTTGCCGCAATACAAATTGAACAATCGGTTATCCAAATTCGCTGCCTGAAAAGTAAAACCAAAAGCGCTCCTTTACAGGTTCTGAAGCGGATGCAAGATCATATCAAAGAAGAAGGCCTGAAAGATTCTGATGAAGCCTGGCTCGTTGCCGACAGGGACTGCTGGGATGAGAAGCAAATCCAGCAGATGTATGACTGGGCCCAACAAAAGGAAAATTACGGTTTCGCCTTGAGTAACCCGAAATTTGAATACTGGCTGCTGTTGCACTTCGATGATGGCGATGCCATCACATCCTCAAGAACGTGTTCTGACCGCTTACGTCGTCATCTCCCTGATTATGACAAGGGTGTCGCCGCAAATAAAATCACCCGCGAAATGGTTGAGGCAGCAATCCGAAGAGCATCCCAACGGGATAACAATAACGACTCAGGATGGCCCGTTACGACAGGAACGACAGTATATCGTCTTGTTCGTCATATACTGGCGGCAGATCAAAGCTGAAGCTTGTTACACCGGACATACTTCTTGCAACCCGCTTAATCCGGATTTTTCCCCGACTGACAGGGAGCGTTGATTACGGGCTCAGGTCACCATGACAATGCAAGCCAGCACTCCACGGGATCCTTACCCTTTTTTCTGAAGAGGGTTTTATGAGAACGAACGGCAGAAAACAGGTGCCTGAATTGCTCATCATACGCCCGTTATCATTTCCTGCAAGGCTAAAAGCGGAAGAGCTTTTGCGCCGTGCTGGAAATGAAGATATTCGGTGAAAAAAAATACACTCCAAACAGAGATCCTCTTCAACCTCTCTTATTCATGGCAATCGCGAAAACGGAATCCAACCTGCGCTCTGCGCAACTGGCGCAAGTATATCTGCCAGGGGATGCGCCACTCTGCACTGCCGCTAAGGCACGGTTCGCTTTCGGCCCGGTATCACGCAAAATGGGGAAAGAATGATGGCCGCCGCAACGGTTTTTTGACCGCTACGACTACGCAAAAAACGCACGTAGACTCCGCTATAAAAAAATCCTTGCTCTGGCTCAAAAGCAAAGCGCCATGATCCGAGTACCGACAAGGCGCATGAAGAGCGCTACAAGCCCACTCTCATGCTTTTTACCAAAGGGTGAGTATTCCGGGGAAAGTGTGCCAGGTATTCCGGGCGAAAGTGTACCACCTATTCCGTGGCAAAGTGTGCCACTTTTTTCAGGCCAGATTTGTTGTTAGAACTTAAACAATTATTTCCAGTTTCTTCCTTCTTAATGAGTCACCTTTCAGCTCAAGCCGGTGAGCATTTCCGACCAGTCGATCCATGATTCCGTCGGCAATTGTAGGCTCCCCAATTACATCATGCCACTGGGCGACCGGAAGCTGAGAAGTGATCATTATCGCTTGTTTTCCATACCGATCTTCAAGGATCTGCAGTAGGGCAATACGTGTTGTTGCATCAAGGGGCTGCAGGCCGAAATCATCAAGAATAATCAGATGAGTTCGTTCAATTTGGTTGAGCACTCTGACAAAGGTTCCATCGAGTTTTGTCTGGGCAATCCGTTCAAGAAATCGGTTCATGCCAAAGTAGAGGGTGCGATAGCCGAGTGAACAGGCCTGCCGTCCCAATGCACAGGCAAGGTAGCTTTTACCACATCCTGTGGCTCCGGTAATAAGAATATTTTCCCCTCGTCTGATAAAACCGCAGTCTGACAGGCTGAGGAGTTGATCGCGGCTCAGGTTTCGGGCGGCGTTGCAGTGCACCTGTTCGAGTATGGCCGGATAACGGATTTTGCTTAGCTGCAGGTATCGTTTGGTGCTCTGTTCTTTTCGAAAAAGCTGCTCGGCATCAACCAGTTTGCCGAGCAGCGTGTCCGCTGCTGGCTGTTCGTGGACAGGAAGCATGGTTGCGGCTTCATAGGCATTTGCCATACCATAAAGGTTCATGGAGCGAAGCTGGTCAAGAGTAAGCTGTGTGTTCATGGTTATGGTGGTGAATGGGGTTAATTGTAGACTTCTTTGCCGCGAATATTATCATGAAATGGCAGCATGGGCGCATGGTATTCTTCTGCTACCAAAGCCTTATCCCTGTTGTTTTCGAGAATATTATAGACGAGACGGTAACTAACGCTGGGAACTTGTAACGCAAGTCCACAAGCCGCTTCGAGCCGTGTTTGCCCATACTTTTTCTGGAGCCGTAGGATTCCAAGGCAAGCATCAAAGCTTTGCTGTACAAAGGCTTTTGAACACAGTATTCGAAGAACGGCTTCCTCTGTACAAGGCCCGACAGCCGCCGCTTTGCTGGTAAAGTCTTCCTCAGTCCACCCTTTCTGCTGATGGTACCGGCGATGGGATTCCGGCATGTGCTCTTCAACGGTTCTGTAGACTCCCCGCCGTCCAACGATGCGCTGATGCAAGGCAATGCGCTGAAAATCCAGAAAGACCTCAACAACCGCTTCATCGTAGATCAGCTTGACGATCTTGCCGATATGCTCATGAGGGACACTGTACTGGCAACGGTCTTCGCCCAAAATGACATGGTAATTTTTCTTGACGGTTGCGGTCGTTTCACGTTTGTAGGCAAAATCTGTCAACGGCAGTGGCTGTAACAGCTCTTGCTCAAGCTCTATAAACCGCTGTCTGCGACTCTTGCCATAATCGGTCATCAGCCGATCATTGGCATTATCCAGCAACTGCAGAACCCGATACTTCAAGGCATTGATACTGGTAAATTCTTCATTGCGCAAACGGGCATAAATCTGCTGGTAGGCATGGTGCACCGAGCCTTCAACCGATGGCTTATCCTTGGGCCTGACGATCCTGGTCGCCTGCATGTTGGTCTGATAGTGCAAAGCCCACTGTTCCATAAGTTCATTGAAAATTGGCTCATAGCGTGACGCTTTTGTTACCACCTGCTTCATGTTGTCGCTCAGGATGTTCTTTGGAACACCGCCAAGATAGGCAAGCGCCCGGTTGAGTGCCGGGATCAGATGCTCCTGCCGGGCTGATGAAAGCGGTTCAACGTAAAAAAAGCTGCTGCAAGGCAGGGTGCAGACCAGAACGGGACATGCGATACGTTCTCTGGTAAGCGGTTCGATAATCCAGAGTGGATCACCGGCAAAGTCAATCTGAAGCCGATACCCCGGCTGGTGCTGCTGTGGCATGGTGGCATCATGCTGCTGCATGTATTGCTCGACGTGATAGCAAAACTGGGAATACTGATACCCTGTAGGACGATCCTGCAGATACTCTTCCCAGAGCACTTGCTTGGTGAGGTGGGAGTGCTTCTTACCAAGTTCTTCAGAAAGGCGTTGAAGTTGTGGGTAGAGATCCGCATACCGCTCATCATTTGTCTTGTTTGAACGCGGTGGATGCACCAGCAGCGACAGGTCGTAATCAGAGAGCGCAAACAGCTCTGAAAACGCCTTCCCACTGCTCTTGAACCGATGCAGATAGTTTTTGATGGTGACGCGGTGAATACCCGTACTGCGATGGATTTCCCGTTGGGAAGACTCCTCCATAAAGAGTTTGAGAATACGTCGCACTTGTAAGCGCGACATGAAGTCGCGTAGTTGAATTGTTCTGTAAGAGGAACTCATTGTTCAGTCAATGAAGCCCACTGACACATGCAGAGTGAGTGATTATCCTGTGTGAAGCTGTCGGAAAAGTACCCGCAGGAAACTGTAG
>CAIRXW010000020.1 GCA_903882665.1 uncultured Chlorobiaceae bacterium
CGAGCAGGGAGTTCTGCAAGGGGGTTGCGGTGAGCAGGACTTTTTGTGTATGGGCAAGGGCCGACTTGATGGATTTGCCGATTTTGTTGTCGGGCCGATAGACATTCCGCAAGCGGTGGGCTTCATCAATAATGACAAGGTACCATTGTACGTGCCGGAGATACGATTCTTTGGAGCGTGCAAACTGGTATGAGCAGATGAGAATTTCATTCTGCTCGAAGGGGTTGAGGTTGCCGCTTTTGATAACTTGATTGAATGATTTTGCTTCAATGATGGTTGATGGCAGAAAAAACTTGTCGGCAAGTTCCTGATTCCACTGTTTCCGGAGGTTTGCCGGGGCGATGATAAGAAGCCTGCGTTTACGCTCTGCCCATTTTTGGGAGAGGATGATTCCGGCTTCGATGGTTTTGCCGAGCCCTACTTCGTCGGCAAGCAGTGCTCCTTTGGAGAGTGGCGACTTGAAGGCAAAGAGCGCGGCTTCGACCTGGTGGGGGTTCAGGTCAACCGTGGCGTCTTGCAGTGATGCGGTGAATTTACCCTGATCGTCAGCGGCACGGCTTCGTGTTAGCTCGTAGGCAAAGTATTGCGCGTGATATTTGGTTAAGCTAACGCCCATGCTTTTTGCCTGTGATAATTTACTAACCAACAGCCGTCACCTGCTGAATCTTGAAAAAGAGAACACAACTTACAGGAATTTATACAATTTACTCACATCCAAACCAGTTCTGCGCCCCATTCCGATCCACGCTGCACAAGGCGATGAAAGGCTGTCATGGTTCGAAACGCTGATTCATCGCGGTTATGACATCGCGGCCAGGCATCCGAAAGTTTATCTTCAAACCGCGACAACACAAGGTCACCCGGAATAAGGCAGAGAGTACTGGTGATCATTTATACATGGGGTTGAGCAATATCCCGAAACGGACGAAAAGCGAACGGTGAAATGTTTTTGCCTGTTTATTTATGATGCACAAATATTTCAGGTTGTTTGGTTCCGGTTAAAATAACGGGTGTTTATGTTTAAAAAACTGTTTATGAACAAGGTGTGGACGGTGTCCGCCCTCTTCATCATCTCGCTGGCCCTTTATGGTATTGACTTCAGCATTTTCGGCAACTTGAGGGAAATATCAGCCAGCTTTCTCGGCAATCTCGCCTTCCTGCCCATTTACATCATCGTCGTAACGCTCCTCTTCGAAAGGGTGCTCAGGGAAAGGGAGCGACAATCGGTCATGAGAAAACTGAACATGGTCATTGGCGTCTTTTTCAGTGAATTCGGCAACCACTTGCTGAAAGAGTTGTCGGAACACTTGGTCGGAAGCGAGGAGCTGAAAAACCGCATGCGTATGACTGGATCATGGAAAAAACAGGATTTTGACTCGGCGCTCGAGTATCTGCGCCGAAGCAATGTCAGGATCAGCATCGATAGTGACGCCCTCCCCTGCCTGAAGCAGTTCATGGCTGGAAAACGGAGCTTCCTCCTGAGCCTGCTGGAAAACCAGAATCTGCTTGAGCATGAAAATTTTACTGACTTGCTCTGGGCAGCGTTTCATATCACGGAAGAGCTCGAGGCCCGGGAGTCGTTCGATCGTATTCCTTCGAGCGACAAAGAACACATCAATGGCGACATAAAGCGGGTTTTCGGTCATCTAATCCGGGAATGGATCCTCTATATGCAGCATCTCAAGGAGGATTACCCCTATCTTTTCTCTCTGGCGGTTCGTCTCAATCCCATGATCGACTCGCAGGATCCGGTGGTGTATCAGGACTGAGTACTGAGCGTAGTTGATGATGCTGGTTGGGTTCATCTTCAAGAGGAAAAGAGGATAAAATGGTTGGAAAGCCAATAATTAAAATGCTTTGTGCCGAAACCGGCAAAGTTGTGGTACCTATTTTTCCGGGCAACACCCGATAAGAATGGGTGGTGATGGCTGCTGCTGAATGGCCAGCAACTTGCTCAAGAGCAGTTCAGCCACGATGATTACTCTTTGCCTGCCTTTTTGGTCTGCGGTAAAAATCATTTTCAGGAATTAGCAATTTCCGTCCCTGTATATTGCTCGAAGAAGGTTACTTTACAAGTTCACGATTTTATTTCATAATACTATCCCTTTTGATGACCGAACCGCTCCAGAATATTACCGATCTGACACTCAGGGAACTTCAGCAGGCACTGAGTGCGCTGGGAGAACCTTCTTTCAGGGCCACACAGATACATCAATGGCTTTTCAGCCACCGTGCTGCAAGTTTTGATGAGATGACCATCCTGAGTCTTGCCTTGCGCAAAAAGCTTGCGGAGAGCTTTTCAATCCACCAGTTGAGGGCTGTTGACCATCAGGAGTGCCTTGAAGAGGGTTGCGAGAATCCGACACAAAAAATTTTGCTGGAGTTGCAAGACGGCATCAGGGTTGAAAGCGTCCTGATTGCGTCAGAAAACAGGATGACTGCCTGCGTTTCGTCGCAGATCGGCTGCCCGCTGCAGTGCCCTTTTTGTGCTACTGGAAGAATGGGGTTCCGGCGCAATCTTACTGCCGGAGAGATTACCGGTCAGATTTACGCACTCAACGAGCTGGTTGCTGCAAGGGTTCCGGGCAAAGCCCTTACCAACATTGTGTTTATGGGGATGGGTGAACCGTTGCTGAACACCGATAACGTCATTGAGGCCATTGAAACCCTTACGACGCGAAATTACCGTTTTTGCCTTTCACAGAAAAGAATAACTATTTCAACGGTGGGCGTCATCCCTGAAATCCAGAGGCTTGGGAAGTCGGGCATGAAGACAAAGCTTGCCGTCTCGCTCCATTCTGCCGATCAAGAGAAACGTGAGTCGCTGATGCCGATCGCGGCCCGGCAATATCCACTCAAGGAGTTGGGTAAAGCACTTGGTGAGTACAGCTCTTCGACAGGAATGCCGGTTACCATTGTCTATCTTCTCCTCAGGGGGATCAACGACTCCCTCGATGATGCCAGGTTGCTTGCCCGGTTTGCGAAAACGTTTTTGTGCAAAATAAATTTGATTGATTACAATTCAATCAATAATATTAAATTCAAGCCTGTTTATAGTGCTGCCAGAGAGCTGTTCCAGCAGTATCTCATGAATTCCGGACTGCATGTTACAGTCAGAAAAAGCTACGGCACTACCATTAATGCGGCATGTGGCCAACTGGCAACAGTCGGGATGCCGAACCCGCAATAATCTCTAACCGTCTTGAGAATCATGGAGTTGATCGATTTTATTCCGTTCAAAAGTGAATTTGCCAAAGCTTGCCATGGTCTTACCACCAATGCGACGCACACCTCGGAAAATCCCGTTTTCAGTGAACTGAAGGTACGGCGGTACGACAGACCAATCGCCGACGTCTCGGAATTTATTCTCAGTAAAGTTGATCACTGGATTGGCTGGAACCTGATAAGCGAAAGAACGGCCGTGGGCGGCATGGTTACCATTCGAGCTGAAGTGAGCTCCTTTATCCTTTTTGGACTGAAAATCAATGTCACTTTTGGCCTTCTTGAGGAAAAGGATATCAATGGCCGTTTGATCACTACGGTCAATGCAAAAGCGGCAACCCATATAGAATCAAAGGGTGACCTTGGTGAAAGCCGCCGCGTTATCAGAATGATGCTTGGTGCAATGGATTTCTCGTTCCGGACAGAACAGATCAGCGATGAGGATTACCAGTACCGCTCTCTGGATTTACAGGGATCTGCTGCGGCTTCCCAGCAGATTTTTGATGATCTTCAGTTGCAGCATCAGTCGCAACCTGAAGGCGCCCCGAAAGGCACCGCAATCGAATTCAAGAAAAAGCCTGCCAAACAAACAATCCTGCTTAAACCCGCCGCTAAACATGACGAGGCCCTCCTTGCCGAATCTCCCCTTTCAGGCGCTGAAGTACAAAATGGATCATCGACAAGCGCCCCCGCAGCCGATATGACCGCAGAAGAAACAAGGCCATCAAAGCCAAAAATCATGATTGTTACGACAAAAAAAACCCTATAAAATCAGTTTGATGAGAATTATTCTACTGGGAGCACCGGGGGCCGGAAAAGGCACGCAGTCGAACTATATATCAAAAGCCCTCGGTATACCGCAAATATCGACTGGCGACATGTTGCGTTCTGCGGTCAACTCGGGAACCCCTCTTGGGATTGCGGCAAAAAAAGTGATGGATCGCGGGCAACTTGTCTCCGATGAAATCATTATCGGTCTCGTAAAAGAACGATTGAAGGAGAGTGACTGCACCAATGGATGCCTTTTCGATGGCTTTCCCCGTACCCTTAACCAGGCCGAGGCATTGAGAAAATATGAAATCCACATTGACCATATTATAGAAATCAATGTTGACGATAAAGATATTATCGAGAGGATGAGCGGACGCCGTGTACACCTTGGATCTGGCAGAACCTATCATGTGCTCTTTAATCCGCCGCAAAGAGCGGGTTTTGATGATGAAACCGGCGAGCCACTGATCCAAAGGGAGGATGATCATGAATATACGGTTAAAAAACGGCTTGAAGTCTATCACGCTCAAACCGCCCCATTGATTGCATACTATACAAGCTTGTCGCAAAACGAAGCCTCCGATCATCCTCGCTATTACAGGATTGAGGGAACCGGGAAGGTAGAGGAGATCCGCGACCGGATTCTTGAAGTGCTGCTCGCCTGATAACCCTGAACGAAAAGAATTCAAATAAAAAAGTCAGTACCCCCGGTACTGGCTTTTTTAATTCGTCATCATGTATGCACTGATTGCAGCAGAAACCGTATTCAGGGGTGAGCCATTTTTCGCCCTGGTGCCCGATACCCTCGAACACGACATCCAGCCGGGATGCATGGTACTCCTGTCGGCAAAAAGAGGAAATGGAAGGCTCTTTATCGGCTACATTTTGAGCATCACAAACCTGCATGGTGGCGAAGTGTCGGGCATGGAGTTGCTCGATCTGCTCTACGGCGGAGAGCCTGTGCTCAACTCCTCCCTTTTGCGGCTTACCGAGTGGATGGCCGATTATTATCTCACAAGGAGAGTTGATACCCTGACGGCAGCTCTCCCTTCGGCAGTAAGAACGACGGTGCATGATGTCGTTGAAATAACTGATTTTACGCTCAAGAGCGATGCTCAGAAGGTCATCAACACGGCACTCCGGCGCACTATCATGCAGGTGATGATGGTCGAAAAGCAACTTACGGTTCATCAGTTGCAGCGTCGGATCGGCAAAAAACAGCTTTATCGCACCATCGCTGCGCTTGAACGGGGAGGAGAGCTGAGGCTCTCAAAAAAGTTTTCAACCACAAAAGCGAGGCAGAAACTTGCCTGGTGCCTGAGCCTCTCATTACCGGAAAATATAGAAGAGATGCTGAAAAGCTCGCCGAAACAGCTTGAAGCGATCAGGAAACTGGCCTCTCTCTCAGAAGGAGGAGCTTTCGCCGAAACCATCGGAAGCTCAAGAGAGACGCTCAATGCCCTTGAAAAAAAGGGATTTGTTAAAAAAATTTTGATGGATCGGGCAAGCCTCTTCACAACCGGCTTTGCCGAATCGCAGCAATCACCAAAAACACCGACAGCGTTACAGCAAAGAGCGCTTGAGCAGTTAATTGCTGCGTTCGATAAGGGTGAATACAGCACCTTCCTGCTTCATGGTGTGACCGGAAGCGGAAAAACCCTGATCTATATCGAGCTGCTGAAAAGAGTTCTTGCGGCAGGAAAAACCGCCATTGTACTGGTGCCTGAAATAGCCCTGACCCCCCAGACAGCAGGCCGCTTCCGTGAGCATTTTCATGAGGAGATCACCATTCTTCACAGTGCCATGAGCAACCAGGAGAGATATGATGCCTGGCACAGTCTCCGGCTTGGAAAGACAAAAATTGCCCTTGGCGCCCGCTCAACCATCTTCGCTCCACTTGAAAACCTCGGTGCAATCATTGTGGATGAAGAGCATGACAGCGCCTACAAGCAGGATCGCAATCCTCGCTACCATGCACGGGATACGGCAATCATGAGGGCAATGTTCAGCCAGGCGATCTGCGTACTTGGTTCGGCAACACCTTCGTTTGAGTCGTACAACAACGCGGTCACGGGTAAATACACCCTTGTCAATCTTCCTGAACGGGTTGATGGGGCAGCCATGCCCGCACTCACGCTTATCTTGATGAAAGGAAGTCCAAAAGCTTCTGCGTCAATTTCAGAGCTGCTCTGCCGTCAGATAGAGATTCGTCTTGAAAAAGACGAGCAGGTTATTCTTCTGCAAAACAGGAGAGGGTTTGCCGGAAGTATCCTTTGTCTTGCATGTGGCCACATCCCTCTCTGCCGCTTCTGCAATATTCCCCTGGTCTACCACGCCACCCAAAAACAGCTCCGCTGCCACTACTGCGGCCATACCTCAAGATTCACGGAGTCGTGCATGAAGTGCTCTTCGACCAACCTTTTTTATAAAAGCAGTGGTACCGAACGCATTGAGGAGGAGCTGAAAACCCTCTTCCCCGAAGAAAAAATCCTCCGTATGGATGTCGATACCACCTCCACAAAAGGCTCTCACGGCCGGATTCTCAAGGAGTTTCATGACCGCAAGGCGAGGATTCTGCTCGGTACACAAATGGTCGCCAAAGGGCTCGATTTTCCCTCGGTCACCCTTGTCGGTGTTCTCATGGCCGATATAGGCCTCAACATTCCTGACTTTCGCGCATCAGAGAGGACGTTTTCACTGCTCACCCAGGTTGCCGGACGTGCAGGACGTTCTTCGATACCCGGAGAGGTCTACTTTCAGGTTTACAATATGGAGAACGATGTATTCCCCGCTCTTTTGCAGGGAAAAGAGAGCTATGAAAAGTTTTTTTTCCAGGAAATAGCCATCCGAAAAGAGCTCCGCTACCCTCCGGCATCACGTCTCATAAAATTCGAATGCAGTGCCGAAGATGAAAAACAGGCGGAAGCTGCCGCTCTCTCCTGCAAAAAAACACTGGAACTGCAACTTCATGCAGAAAAAGGGGTTATTCTTGGGCCTGCACCAGCTTGTATTGCAAAAATACGGGGACGATACCGCTACCATGTGGTCGTTAAACTCTTCGATGGCAAGCTTTCGCCCCTTTTCGTCAAACAGATGAGCGACGACATCACCTCCCGCTTCCGTTCCGCAAGGCTCACCTTCACGGTTGACGTCGATCCCCAGAACCTAATGTAGCCAATCCGCTCGTTTTCTCCCCCGCCCCTGCAACAGCGCTGGAAGCCCGGTTAACGATCAGTTGAACCATTCTCAAGCATTATTTGTGCTGAAAAACCGTTCCTCAGTGAGTGGATTGGTTTATGGTCTGCAAAACGATACCGCTCCCCCGCAGGGGTGGCTTTATTTTGACAAAAAAGTGGTTTTTCTTGCAGCTTGCCACAAAAACCTAACATTATTTACATAAATGTATTTTTTTATTAAATATTTTATACTATTTTTGAGCTGAACCTTAATTTATAACACGAATAGATTCGTGGACACAAGCCGAACACAAACAACTTCTTAACCATCTAAAAAAAATCCTATGAAATCAGGCACCGTCAGTCTCGGAAGGAGGGGCTATTTTACCCGAATCAGGGCAAATATGTCGAAACAAAAAAACTGGAAACTTGGGTTAACCATTTTTGCAGGGAAGATGATCGGACTCTTGTTAGTCCTCTTGTCCATGAACACCTTAACCGGAATTATAGGTACACCTGCCAACGCCGCAGTAACCTATTCTCCGATTGAAACAAATCTGATTAACTCGATCAATACCCTGTGGACATTGATCGCAGCAGCCCTCGTTTTTGGCATGCAGGCTGGATTTGTGATGCTTGAAGCAGGATTCGCCAGAAAACGGGAAACCGTTAACGTCCTTATTGAGTGCGTGCTCGACACGGCTATTTGCGGCATCTCTTTCTGGGCAATCGGCTATGCATTCATGTTCAGTGAAGGTAACGGTTTTATCGGGCAAAAGTGGTTCTTTCTGCAGGGTGCTCCTGCTACGTACGGAACAACCGGCGTTGCGCTCCTGGCACACTGGGTGTTCCAGTTTGCCTTTGCTGATACCGCTTCAACAATTACCTCTGGTGCGATGATTGGACGGACCAGTTTCCGTGGCGATATCCTTTACAGTATCGTTGTAACGGCTCTGATCTATCCAATTATTGGTCACTGGGCCTGGGGTCCGGACGGCTTTTTGGTAACCATGGGTACTGCCGGAAATTTCCTGCCTGCATTGGGTAACCCTTTCCGCGATTTCGCAGGTTCAACAGTTGTGCATACCATTGGTGGTGTCGTTTCGCTGGCAGGTGCCATTGTTTTAGGGCCTCGTATCGGTCGCGTATTCCTGCGGGATGACAAAGAGAGGGGTGGTCTGCCTGCTGCACACAACTTGCCAGTTGCTGTTACAGGAGCCTTCCTCTTGTGGTTCGGATGGTACGGATTTAACCCTGGAAGTACTCTTTCGGGAATGGATGCCATAGGTGTTGGCCGTGTGGCTGCAAATACAACACTGGCGGCTTGCGGCGGTGCATTGAGCGCCATGTTTCTCGCCTTTTATATTGGCTCCTTCAAAGGGAAATTTGACGTTGGCTTTACGGTGAACGGTCTCCTGGGCGGGCTGGTTGCCATCACGGCGCCATGCTACTGGGTTTCGCCATTTGGCGCAGTTATCATCGGTCTCATTGCTGGTGCGATTGTTTTTGGCGGCATCTACCTGCTTGAATATCTGCGCATTGATGATCCGGTTGGTGCGGTTTCGGTGCATGGATTCAACGGTATTTTTGGAACCTGGGCAATCGGTCTTTTTGCCAGTGGAGAGTTTGGATGCAGCACTCCTTTCGGCCCCGACAACTCTGCTCCTGTGACCGGATTGTTTTACGGTGGAGGCTGGAATGTATTCCTTGCACAATTTGTCGGAAATGGAATTATTACACTCTCGACCTTTGTTGTTGCGTTCATTGTCATGCTGGTCATCAACAAGTTGCCCTATCCGTTCAAGTTACGTGTTGAGCCTGAAGGTGAAACCGGAGTTGGCGGATTAGATGTTTTTGAACATGGCGCAGAAGCATATACCAACTGATGTAACAACAAACTGACTGAAAACAGGAGTGGTAATATGTTCCTGTTTTCAGTCAGTCAGTTACCCATGATGAAAATGAGAAACTTCAATGCAAATTCTCTTATTTTGGAATTACGTTGCGCTTTAATTTTTAATAAACACTAACTCATTAAAAATAAATCTATTATGAAAAAAATAGAGGCAATTATAAGGCGTTCAAAATTTGAAGAGGTGAAAGCGGCATTGCACGCTATTGATATCGACTTCTTTTCCTATACCGAAACATTCGGGGTTGGGAATGAGCGCAAAAAAAAGGATGTCTTCCGTGGCTCTGCTGATACTGACTATATTTCACGTTTGACGCTCTCGATTGTTGTTCGGGACATCAATCTTCGAAAAACAGTAGATTGTCTTTTGAAGACAGCGTATACCGGTGAGATCGGTGACGGCAAGATCTTCGTCTGGAATATTGAAGAATCCTATCGCATCCGTACCGGCGAGAGTGGTGACGAATCGATGTATAATAAAGATTAGCCGAACAAAAAAAAGGTAATCTTTCGTGAACGCAGAAAAGCCGCCCGTAATAAGGCGGCTTTTCCTTGTCTCAACTTTTTTCTGGATTCAGAGGAACTCAATCAGCCATCTTCTTGGTTCGAGCTTCGCGGTACCTATTGATCAAGGCATTGGTCGAACTGTCATGGCCAGAAACCCTCTCCTCCCCCTGGATTTCAGGGAAAATGGCTTTTGCCAGTTGCTTGCCGAGTTCGACACCCCACTGGTCGAAGGAATTTACCCCCCAGATCATGCCCTGCACAAACACCTTGTGCTCGTACATGGCAATGAGGCTCCCAAGAGCAAAGGGATTGAGTTCATTGAAGAGGAGCGTGTTTGTCGGACGGTTTCCTGGAAAAACCTTGTGCGGCAGCAGTGCGTCAAGCTCCGAAGGTTCAGTGCCGGCTGCTTCAAGTTCCTGTCGTACCTCATGCTCATTTTTCCCCTTCATGAGCGCTTCGGTCTGTGCAAAACAGTTGGCAAGCAAAATATCATGATGCTCCCCTGCCGGGTTTCGGGTTTTAAGCGGCACAATAAAATCTGCGGGGATAAAATTGGGGCTCTGATGCAGCAACTGAAAAAAAGCGTGCTGTGAATTGGTGCCAGGTTCGCCCCAGATCACCGGCCCCGTTGCATAAGCGACCCTCTGGCCTTGCTTGTCAACCCGCTTGCCGTTGCTCTCCATATCGAGCTGCTGAAGATAGGCGGGAAAGCGGTGCAGGTACTGGTCGTAAGGAATGACTGCGTATGAGGAAACATCGAAAAAATTATTATACCAGACGCCAAGCAGGGCAAGAATGACTGGAATATTGCGTTCAAGGGGCTCATGACGGAAATGCTCATCCATCGCATGTGCGCCATCAAGCAACTCCTGAAAGCGGTCAAATCCGAGAAAAAGTGCTATGGAGAGCCCTATTGAAGACCAGAGAGAGTAACGCCCTCCAACCCACTTCCAGAATCGGAACATGTTTGCTTCATCAATGCCAAATTCCACAACCTTTGAACGGTTGGTTGAGACCGCCACAAAATGCTTTGCAATATGCGACGGGTCGATGGCATGAGTCAAAAACCATTCACGGGCACTCATGGCATTGGTCAGCGTCTCCTGGGTCGTAAAGGTTTTTGATGCAATGACAAAAAGCGTCGTCTCCGGATTAAGCTTTTTCAGGGTCTCGCAGATATGGGTGCCATCAATATTGGAGACAAAATGCACTTCGAGATTGCCGTGGGCAAAGGGGCGGAGCGCTTCGGTTACCATGAAGGGACCGAGATCGGAACCACCGATACCGATATTGACCACATCGGTCATCCGCTTGCCGGTATATCCCTTCCATGAGCCCGAAATAACCCGCTCACAGCACGCTTTCATCTGGGCAAGCACATCAGCAATTTCGACTGAAAGATTAAGACCGTCAACTTCAAGCAAGTAGCCTTGAGGCCTGCGAAGAGCGGTATGGAGTACCGCACGCCGTTCTGTAGAGTTGATTGGTGCACCCTCAAACATCTCGTCACGCCTTTTTTCGAGCTCAACGCTGCGCGCGAGCTCCACAAGCAGCTCCATGGTTCGGGGAGTGATCCTGTTTTTTGAATAGTCGAGCAGCAGTTCGCCCCACTGAATGGAGAAGCGCTCAAACCGATCCTCCTCCTGCCGGAACATCTCCCGTAAATGCAGTTGCTCAATTTCCTTTTTGTGTGATGCAAGAGCATTCCAGACTGCGCTTCGTGATAGAGCCATGTTGTAATAGTTGTTTACCTGTTTATAATTTCAGACAAATCATGATAATCCAGCGGAATCAATTATTCAAAAGGGATGGTAACGCAGCCTCAGTACCGATCCATCCCCGTCTCGTTCCAGAGCCATGATTTCGGCAATGCTTCGGATAATATGGATTCCCCTTCCCGACAGCCTCAAGACATTGAGGGAATCTAAAGGGTTGGGCAGTTCATCGGGATTGAACCCTTTTCCGCAATCCCTGACAGATGCCAGAAGCGCGCCGGCAACAGCCGTAAACGTACAGGAGACCCTCAACGCTTCCAGTTCCCTGTTACCATGCTTGACAGCATTGACAAAGGCCTCCTTCATGGCAAGCTGAAGGCGCTCCACAAACAAGCTGCTGTACCCTTCGCCCTCGGCAAACGATGCGACAAACCCATGCAAGGCTTCATATCCGGAGTATCCCCCTTGCAGCACAATTTCAGCTCGCTTCATGACACAGGGATTTCATTACTGCGACTTTTTCAAGAGATGAAGTGAATGTACCATGAAGCAAGCCTTCAAACAAACGCTGAAAAATCACAGGAATCTTAACTAAATTAAGCACAAATGCTGATTTGCCTAACAATTGTTACTGATTTGTATTATTTCATTAATTTTTTATATTACGCATGAAGATTTTCTTAATGGGTTCATTATTTTTTTTTAGAACAGGAAAAAAGAAAATAACTGATACTATTACAACACAAAAAAAAACAGGAGCAGGTCGATGAAAAAAACAGCAAAACTTTTAACCTTCGCCGTTGCACTTTTTGCAGGATTCGGTGGTACCGCCCAGGCTGAAGGGTTTAAAATCGGTGCAGACGCGGTCACCAGCTATGTATGGAGAGGCATCGAACTCGGTGATTCACCGGCAATTCAGCCAGCCCTCTCTTATACCTTTGCGGGTAGCGGCATTATTGTTGGCGCATGGGGTTCCTACGCAGTTATCGACAATACAAAAGATATCGCAGGCAACAAATATCGCTACAAGGAAGTTGATCTGTATGCTACCGTCCCTGTTGGACCATTCAGTCTGACTGCAACCGATTATTTTGTTCCTGCTGGTGACAACAACAAATCGTTCGACTTCAGCGGTGATGGCCCGAACGTCGTTGAACTCAGCGTCGGTTATGCACAGGATAATCTCAGCCTGCTTGCCGCAATCAACGTAGCCGGCAATGATACGAGCCTTGGTTACAAAAATGCCAAGTATTTTGAAGCTGGCTACAAATTCTACAACAAGGACGGCTACTCGGCAAAAGGTGTTGTTGGTTTAGGTAATGAAGATTACTACGGTGCCGCGAAAGGTGATAATATAGCTCTTGTCAACACCGGGATATCGGTTTCAAAAGATCGCTATACCGCCTCTTATGTTTACAACCCTAACACAGAGGTTTCGCATTTGGTCTTTATGGCGTCATTCTGAGCTGAAATTCCTCAATGTTCTTGTCCTGAATCAGCTACAAAAAAAGAGACCGTTTCTGGCGGTCTCTTTTTTTTGCGTGTATGGCCTCAAGGCTAAAGATCAGCCTCGTAAATAACATACTCCTTGTAGGGCTTCCCTCCGATAACCTTTGCCAGCTTGCTCATAGACTCATTTGCTTTGAGCACCCAGCTCATTTCACTGGCAAATACCCCGTGTTTGCCACCATAATCGGCAATCTGTGTATTGAGAATACTGTCAACACCCTTGTTTCGATATTCCGGCAACACACCCATGGTTATGGTACGAACCATGGTAATTTTGCGACTGTACCAGAGATATTTCAGCAGACCAAGTGGTGAGAAGGGGTTGCCATTGACATGTTTCAGTGCCTGGTTCACATCGGGAAGCGAGAGCGAAAAGCCAACCGTCCGCTTGTTGCGATCTTCGACAAAGTAGATGTAGTGAGGATTTGCAAGAGGCTTGAGGCTTTTTGCAAGAAAATTGAACTCCTTTTCAGTCATAGGCACAAAGCCCCAGTTTTTTTCCCACGCCTTGTTGTAGATATCACGGATACGATCAATTTCCCGGTCAAAATCCTTCATATTCATAATCCGTACCGTCAACCCTTCCCTTTTCATCACATGGCCTGCGATACGGCGCAGGCGTTCAATATCAATAATTTTCTGGTCGATATACCATGCAAGCAGCTCCTGGCCGACATGGTGACCATACTTCAAAACAAGATCATTGTAGTAGGGCGGGTTGTAAAGCATGAGAAAAACCGGAGGGCTGTCGAACCCTCTGGTCAACATGCCGCACTGATCGTTCATTGAGGGACTGACCGGACCACGCATGGCATCAAGTCCCTTCTTTTTCAGCCACCTGGCGGAAGCATCAAACAGGGCGTTGGCCACACCCTGATTATTGATACACTCAAAAAAGCCCCAGAAACCAACCTTGTCGGCGTGAAACTCATTATGCCGCCGGTTTTCAACAGCCGCAATAGTTCCTGCCATAACCCCATCCTTCCAGGCAGTAAACATGGCGAGATCAGCATGATCATACAACGGAAACTTCCCGATATCAAGAGTTTTCATGTAATCGTCAATAACGGGAGGAACCCAGTTTTTATTAAGTTCCGGGTCATTTCGATAGATCTGCCATGCAAATTTGATAAACTCTTTTCGCTCTTTTTTATTCTGTACCTGCCGAATCTCTATTGCCATACTATCCCCCCCTGTTTTGTGATGATAATAGACTGTTTCTTTGAAGGTAACCCAATTGCAAACACACTGCCTTGGCGGGAAATACCGGCAAGCGGAGAAAACGTTGTGATGATCGCCCGGGCAGTGTTCAACGCGTGCTCAGTGAAGAAGCTTGTGCATGACCGCAGCCCCTTCACGAAGCATGCGCTCGCTCTCTTCCCATGAAAGACACTCATCAGTAATAGAGACTCCATACCTGAGCTTGTCGGGATCTTCCGGGAATGGCTGATTGCCGCAAAAAAGATTACTTTCAATCATGACACCGACAATACTTTTATTGCCCTCTCTTTTCTGCTTCAGTATATTTTCCCAGACGCTCAACTGCTGCTCATGCTTTTTGCCTGAATTGGCATGACTGCAATCAACAAGCAGCGACTGCTCCAGACCAGCCTTCCCAATCCATGATTCAGCAAGAGCAATGCTTGCTGCGTCATAATTTGGTTTCTCACCACCACGCAGCACAAGATGCCCGAACGGGTTTCCTTTTGTCGTGATGACACTGCTGTGCCCCTCCTGGTCAATACCAAGAAAACTGTGAGGGTGCATTGCTGAACGGATCGCATCAACAGCAACGTTAAGACGACCATCGGTGGAGTTTTTGAAGCCAACCGGCATGGAGAGACCGCTGGCCATCTGGCGGTGCGTCTGCGACTCAATGGTCCTAGCCCCGATTGCCGCCCAGCTCACCAAATCAGCAACATACTGGGGCGATATAGGATCGAGAAATTCAGTGGCGGCTGGCAACCCCATCGCATTGATTTCAAGCAAAAGCTTGCGGGCATGAAAAAGGCCATGCTCAATATCATAGGTATCATCCAGATGTGGATCATTGATAAACCCTTTCCAGCCAATGGTTGTCCGTGGTTTTTCAAAGTAAACCCGCATCATGAGACAAAGATCACTCTGGAGTTCAGTGCGCAACACCGAGAGACGGGATGCGTACTCACGTGCAGCCTCCATATCATGAATCGAACAAGGCCCGACAATCACCAGCAACCGCAAATCCTTGCCAGTCAATATATTCTCAACTTCACGACGTCCAGCAGCAACGGTAGCCGCAATACGCTCATCCACCGGCAACATCTCCTTGAGTGCCCTTGGGGAGGAGAGACGGATAATTCGTGAAACTCTTAAATCATGTAACTGTTCCATTCGTTTTACAACAATAATAACCTCATTAGAATTTACAAGAGGCAAGATAAAAAAACCACACGAATATCATGAACAACCATACCGATAATTTCCCGCGAAATGTTTCTCCCTGGAAAACACAGGGTAATTCATGCTCTCCTGTATGAATGCCCCCCTGTGCAGCAAGTTTTCTTTAATAATAGTAACTTCAAAAAAAATATATTACAGCAGCAAAGAATGATGGCTCTGGCACAAAGGCAGAAACCGCCTTGAAGGCCTTGGTCAATCAAATTCCGCGAAAACCAATAATAAAAAAACCATGAATGTACTGATCACTGACGGTATTGATCCTCAATGCGGTCAGATCCTGGCACAAAACGGCTTTACGGTGACCGAAAAGCCGAAAATCAGCAAGGAAGAACTCAAAGAGATCATCGGCGGCTTCGACAAGCTGATCGTCAGAAGTGCAACAAAAGTTACGGCTGAAATTATCGAGTGCGGCACAAAGCTGCAACTTATCGGGAGGGCTGGTGCCGGAGTCGACAATATCGACATTGAAGCCGCAACGCGAAACGGCATTATTGTGATGAATACGCCCGGAGGAAACACCGTTTCAGCCGCCGAGCATACCTGTGCCATGATGCTTTCTGCAGCACGTCGTATTCCCCAGGCAACGGCAGACCTCAAGCTGGGAAACTGGAACAAGACAAAATTTTCGGGCGTGGAACTTGAGGGCAAAACCCTCTCCATTATCGGTCTTGGGAAAATCGGGCGTGAGGTGGCATCCCGCATGCAGGCGTTCGGAATGAAAACGATCGCCTATGACCCCATGATTCCCGACGAATACGCCGCAAAGCTCAACATTGAGCTTCTTCCCCTGCATGAAAATTTCATACGTGCCGATTTTATCACCATCCACTCATCGCTCAACGAATCAACCCGTAACCTGATTTCAAAAAAGACGATTGAGCTGATGAAGCAAGGTGTTATCATCATCAACTGTGCCAGGGGAGGAATCATTAATGAGGCCGACCTTGCGGAAGCCATTCTTTCCGGAAAAGTTGCCACAGCGGCACTTGATGTTTTTGAGACCGAGCCGGTCAAACCGGACAATCCCCTTCTCAAACTCGAACAGGTGATTGTTACACCCCATATTGCTGCCTCCACCAGCGAAGCACAGGAAAAAGTCGCTATTCAGATAGCAGAACAGATTGTTGCATGGAAACGTACAGGACAGCTTCAGGGCGCGGTCAATGCCTCGGCTGTCGAACTGGCACAGGCTCCCGGAGTGAGCTCATATCTGGCGTTGGCCGAAAAACTCGGAGCCATACTGGCACAGATGGCACCAGAACCGGCGAGCAAAATGACCGTCAGAACCTCCGGAGAATTCCTTCATACCTTCAATGAGGTCATTACCGCAGCGGCACTGAAAGGGTTTCTTGATGTACGGCAATCAAAAGATACCAACTACATCAATGCATTCACCCTGGCAAAGGAGCGCGGCATAAGTCTGGAACAGAAGTTTGAAAAAGAGAATCCGGATTACACCAACCTCATCCGCATAGAACTTGAAACCGGATCGACAAAACGGATGATCGGAGGAACGGTCTTTGGTGAAAAGGAGATAAGAATTGTGATGATCGACCGCTTTCTTGTGGAATTCAAGCCTGAAGGAAACATCATCATCTACAACAATAGTGACAAACCGGGTGTTATTGCCCATGTCACCCAGTTACTCTTGCAGCATAACCTGAATATTGCTTACATAGCCCTATCAAGGGATGAGGAAAAAAAGGTCGCCATGACCGCAATTGTTGTTGATGGCAATGTTACGACAGCACTGCTTGATGAAATAAGGGCCGTTAATGGCGTTGACGTCGCCAATCTTGTTTCGCTTTAAAAAGAGAAAAAACAGTCAATAAAAACCTGCCGAAGAGGCAGGTTTTTATTGTATCACTTGCTGAATAAAAGCCTGAAGAACCTCAGGGTTTAGCCTTCTCAAAATCAATACTCAGCCACTTGTCTTCATAAGATGCGCCTGTCGACTCCATACCTGCAAGGAAAATCGGTAAAGCCACAATCTTCTGATAATCACCAATACGGATGGTAAGATCATCGCCAAGCTTGAGGATTTTCGGTTCCAGTCCCATATTCTCCATAAACGGCAATCTGACACGCACCTTGTAGTGACCATCAGAAACCTTTTTGATATCAATAGGGTTCTCGTTAAAGAAAATATCGAGAGGATTCAAGTCACCATACACCTTCTCACCTACCCTGCGAAGCATCGCTATACCGACAACCTCATCATCAAACAACGGCACTTCAGTGATGGGAATTGGAGCAAAAGCTTCCTGGATCTGCTCAATATACTTCTGCTGAATGGCACGCCACTTCTGGAAATAAGGATCGGGGCTCTGGTCTGGCATGACACGGTTAATGGTAATACGGTCAACTGTAATGCCATAGAGATTAAGATAGGTCAAGGCACGCATCGACTCCTTGATAACCATCTTTTCAGGGTTCATGACCAAACGCATGGTTGTTTTGGAGCTGTCGGCCAGCAAATCAATAATCCCTTCTGTAGAAGAGAAGAGGTTGTCAACCTTGTCATAAACCTCTACCGGAGCTACAAAATCGTCTATTTTCTTGATTTTCTTTGAAAGCGGCCGGATAACGGGTTTCACCATGAATTTCTCAACATTGCGGATAAGCTTGATAAACCATCCAAATGTTTCAGGCAGAGAGAGAAGGCGGAGGGTTTCGCCGGTAGGCGCACAGTCAACAACAAGAAGGTCATACTCCTGCTGCTCATTATAACGCTTGATATACGAAAGCGAAAAAAGCTCTTCCATACCCGGAAGCACACCCATCTCCTCGGCATAAACACCTTCAATACCCCGGGATTCCATCAAATGGGCAAAATGCTCTCTGACGACATCCCAGTTCAGATTGAGATCACCAAAAACGCTGACTTCCTGACCCCAGAGGTTTTCAGCAACTTTAACCGGGGAAGGTCCTAACTGAACATCGAGTGAGTCACCCAGACTGTGGGCCGGATCGGTAGACATAATGAGGGTCTTGTACCCCATATCTGCTGCTCTGAGCGCTGTTGCAGCGGCTACAGAAGTTTTACCAACTCCACCTTTTCCGGTAAAAATGATATTACGCATACGTTTTAATGATTCTCATTTAAAGAATTATTGAATAAAGCGGCTCCTAACCAACAATTATTCTCCATCAGTTGACCAACCTGGAAAGGCTCAAGATAATAAAATTATCCTTTATAGAACACGACGAAATAACAATTGCCGTCGATAAAAAAAATCTTTGCATCACCATTCTCACCTCCTGCGCCTGCGATCATGTCCAGAGAGTCTCTCATGTTTTGCGTTATGGTGTTTTGCCGCCGAAACCTTCCTTGAGGATGAACGGCTGTTTCTAACAGTTCCCCTGAAATGTTTTTCCGCCGAAACATGCCTGGATGATGAACGGCTTTTAGTGATGAGAATCTCCTTGTCAAACTTGATAAGCTGACCAGGAACAATCGTCGTCCTTCGACCAAGATCGTTCAGTGCGACCAGGCGCTGAAGGGTGGTATTATACTTTCTGGCAAGCAGTAAAAGAGAGTCACCTCTTTTTACCCTGTACCGTCCAATCGTTTTCTTGACAATAGTCGTCCTTTTGCCCTCACCTTTTTCCTGCCCTGCCTGGGATGACGTGGTGTTGTCAGTTGTACCGAAAACAATAAGCTTCTGCCCCGGGGTAACATCAGACTCTTTAAGGTTATTCCATGCTATAAGCTGACTGATATAGGCCCGGTACATCCTTGCAATCGAGCCAAGACTCTCTCCCTGCTGCACAACATGGATCTTTCCACCCTTTTCTGCGGATCCCGGCTCTGCAGACTGCATGCGGGCGCCGGCATTGACACTTTCAAGCCTGGCATAAAGCCCCTCGCGTTCAGCGGTTGCTGCGGATTTATAGGCATAGATCTCCTCTTCCCGCTTCTGGAACTGGGCGATATATTTTTTAGGAAGCCGGATAACATTTGGCATTGAAGAGCTGGCTGAAGGAATAATGCCAAGCTTGTACTGCGGGTTAAGAAACTGGAGATCGCGCATCGGCACACCCAGTGTCTCATTAATCTGCTCGAACGACAAAAAACGGGTCGTTTGCAGTGTATCAACATCCTGATACAAAAATCCAGGTTCAACCGGACGGATATTATGCTCTTTATAATAGTTCATAATATAGTTCACCGCAATAAACGCAGGAATATAACCTCTGGTTTCGGCTGGCAGGTAATCCCATATTGCCCAATAATCCTTTATTCCGCCAGCCCTCCTGATCGCCTTGTTGACATTTCCCGGACCGGAATTATAAGCTGCAAGAGCGAGGAACCAGTCTCCGTAAATATTGTAGAGATCCCGCAAATATCTGCTTGCAGCAATTGACGCCTTGTAAGGGTCGTACCGATCCTCAATAAAAGAGGATGATTGCAAACCATACATTTTTCCTGTTCCATACATAAACTGCCACAACCCTCTTGCCCCGGCAGAAGAGACCGCCGTCGGATTGAGGGCAGATTCGACAATAGCGAGATATTTTATCTCAAGGGGAACATTATACTTATCAAGCTTTTCCTCAAAAAGAGGGAAAAAGAGCTTGGTCAGCCCAAGAATTTTTGCCGTCGAACCTCTCTTGTCGACAGCATAGAGTCTGATAAATCCACGAACATGATCATTATAGACAAGATTGATCGCTGTTTTGCGTTTGAGGGCCGCAATTCTGGAGGCATAAACCGAATCACTGTACTGTGGTACAAAGGTAGAAGGAAAACCAAACTTGTCACCCTCTTTTAACGGAGCGGAAAAGTGCTCGTCCTTGAAATAGGTTGCATTCACCAGACTGTCAAGAATTTCGGCAACTGAGGAGTGGGCAAACAAATCCCTCTCTTTTGTAATGGAGTCAGCCGCACGAACAGGCAGGGCCAGAAACTGGAAAAAAAGTGCCAATAACAACACCTTGAGCATCATGGAAGAAAAGCTGATTTTCACAAGCGGCAGTTTGAATTAGAGGAGTGGTTGTTAAACGATCCGTGCTGCAACAGCAAAAATCCACATTGAACCCTTCAAAGTAACATAAAAACAGTTCCTGACTATTACAATAATCGAGTGCGTTTCTTTCAGTACAAGGGAGTGAATCCTCGGTCAGTAGCTCACCTTCCACAGAAAAAGGCCGCCTGGCAACGCCGGATTGAGCTGACTCGTCATGACCCCGCTTTCAAGCATCCGGCTGAACTCTTCGGAAGAAAGTATCCCCTTTCCAGCACGAATCATGGCATCAACAAGATAGCGCACCATACTTCGTAAAAAGCGGTCCGCTGAAATCCGCAGCACCATAAAATCCTTGTCACGGTACCATTTGCAGGCTGTTACCGTACAGATTCGTCCGGGATTATCCCGGTTTTCCCTCGAAAATGCCAAAAAATCGTGTTTTCCGACCATGAGAGCCGCCAGTTGCTGCATGAGTGCCAGATCAAGCTTTCCGAAAGAACAGCCCGCAAACCGGCCATAAATTGCCGACGGCTCCTCAATAAGAAAGTAGCGGTACTGCCTCTGTCTGGCACTATGGCGGGCATGAAAATCCATATCAACCTCCACCGGATCGCTTATCCTGACTGTTTTGGGCAAAAGCGAATTCAATGAGTGAACAATTCTGGATGGCTCCAAAAGAGAGGCTGTAAAAAAATTTGCCGTCTGCGCTCTGGCATGAACCCCCTTGTCCGTTCTTCCTGCAGCGGCAAGAGAGACCCTTTCCTGCAAAATCTTGCCCAGAGCCGCCTCAATCTCCCCCTGTACCGTAACAAGAGCACCTGCCTGTCGTTGCCATCCGGCAAAAGAGGTTCCATCATATTCAACAGTAATCCGAATGTTCTTCATAAAGAGAAATAAAATCTTTAGTACATTACGTTTCAAATAATAATTACCTTCCCGAAAAACAATACCATCACGTTGCAGAAAACCCACCTTGCATCGCTCCTTCATGCGCTGAAAAGTCTTCAAAGTGCTGAAACCGGAAGCGGCTACTGCGTACCCGGCATCTGGAGCGGAAAAGAGAGCGGTACCGAACAGGTCAATCCCGCCTCGTACTTCGCTCACATCATCGAAACAATCCTCTCTAAATGCGAGAACCATGCCCCAAAAGAAAGTGATGGCGACTGGAAAAACAAAGCGGTAGTCTACAACCTCTTTGTCCGCCTCGCAGCAGCCTTTGACCATAACGGCGATGGCTCCATCAGCACGGAACCGCTTTCATGCGGCTTCAGGGAGACCGGTACCCTCCTGAAAGCTATCGCGCTCCTGCCGTATATAAAAAATCTCGGGGCAAATACCATCTACCTTCTTCCGCTCACCGAAATAGGCATAAAAAGCAGAAAAGGCTCTCTCGGCTCCCCCTATGCCGTTAAAAATCCCCGAAAGCTTGACCCATTGCTTGCTGAACCCGCACTTGGGCTTTCAGCAGAACACCTCCTCAAAGCATTTGTTGAGGCGGCACATATCCTTGACATGCACGTCGTTATGGAGTTTGTCTTCAGGACAACCTCTGTTGACAGCACCTGGATACAGGAACATCCTGAATGGTTTTATTGGCTGAAAGAGAATGAGCGTACCCGAAACTATGGGCCACCCCATTTTGACCAGCAGACACTCAACCGCATTTATGAGGTTGTTGATCGCCATGAACTGCATAATCTCCCCTGCCCCCCGGCCGTATACCGTGAACAGTTTGTTGAGCAACCCGTAACGCTTCACAGAGAGGACGATACCCTTCAGGGCACTGCGGCAGACGGCACGGCATGCCGTATTGCAAGCGCCTTCTCCGACTGGCCTCCTGACGACCAGCAACCGGCATGGAGCGATGTCACCTATCTGAAAATGCACACCCATGAGGCATTCAACTACATTGCATACAACACCATAAGGATGTACGACCGTGCACTCGACAATCCCGCCACCTTCAACAGCACTCTCTGGGAAGAGATTTCGGATATCATCCCCAGCTTTCAGGAAAAGTACCAGATTGACGGCGCAATGATCGATATGGGCCATGCCCTGCCGACACGGCTCAAACAGACGATTGTTTGCAAGGCACGCGAAAAAAGGGCTGACTTTGCCTTCTGGGATGAAAATTTCAATCCAACTCCCGAAATTCGCAATGAAGGATTTGACGCGGTCTTCGGCTCTCTCCCCTTTGTCATCCACGATATTGTCTTTATCCGTGGGCTGCTGAACCACCTGAACAAAACCGGTGTTGCACTGCCCTTTTTCGGAACAGGAGAAAATCACAATACTCCACGGCTCTGTTTCCGTTATCCATGCCAGGAAGCAGGCCGTAACCACTCCATCTTTATCTTTACCCTGAGTGCCATACTGCCAACCATCCCGTTTATCCATTCAGGCATGGAACTCTGCGAATGGTATCCGGTAAACCTCGGGCTGAATTTCACCGACTCCGACCGGGCACTTTACCCGCCGGAAAAACTGCCCCTCTTCAGCGCATTCAGTTTCGACTGGGAAAAGAACAACGGCCTCGCTCCACTCAACAGCTATATCCGCAAAATCATTGAGATACGCTCACACTACCTCGATTTGGTACTCTCGGGCGAACCCGGCTCGATAACCATTCCCTATACCAGCCAGCCGGAGCTTTTTGCCGTCATGAGAACCGTTGCCAGCCGCTCGCTTCTGTTTGTCGGCAACAGCAATACGAACGAAACAAGGGCCGGCTGGCTTGAATTCAGCATGAAAAACGGTTCTCTTTTTGAGTTGATCAGCAAAAAAGAGCGTCCGATAAAAGAGCACCGACTTGAAGTGAGCTGCAAACCGGGCGAGTGCATGCTCTTTGAACTTCCACATGATGAGCCCTGAAAAAAATTCCAGGTGAAAAACGTATCTTTTGAACTTTTCCGTTAACCAAATCCATCTTTTCCTATGTCTATCCTTATTGTCGGCTCCCTTGCCTTTGACGACATCGAAACCCCTTTTGGACGCTCCGACAACACCCTTGGCGGTTCATCCACCTACATTGCCCTCTCTGCAAGCTATTTTACCGACCAAATCCAGATGGTTGGTGTCGTCGGATCCGACTTTGAGGAGAAACATTTTGAGCTGCTGCACTCCAGAAACATCGACACCAAAGGAGTTCAGATGGTTGAAGAGGGGAAAACCTTCCGCTGGGCTGGCCGTTATCACTACGACATGAACACCCGCGACACGCTCGACACCCAGTTGAACGTCTTTGCCGATTTTGACCCAATGGTACCTCATCAGTACCAGAATGCGGATTTTGTCTGTCTCGGCAATATCGATCCTGAACTGCAACTCAAGGTACTTGACCAGATCAGCAAGCCAAAGCTCGTCATCCTCGATACCATGAATTTCTGGATTGAAGGAAAACCTGAAGAACTCAAAAAAACCCTTGAGCGGGTTGATATCTTCATCCTCAACGACAGTGAGGCAAGACTTTTAAGCGGAGACCCGAACCTTGTTAAATCAGCAAGAATCATCCGCCAGATGGGCCCGAAAACCCTGATCATAAAAAAAGGCGAACACGGTGCCCTGCTCTTTACTGAAAATGGCATCTTTTCAGCTCCAGCCTTTCCGCTCGAATCCATTTATGACCCCACCGGTGCCGGCGACACCTTTGCCGGAGGTTTTATCGGCCACCTTTCCCGCTGTGAAACCATCACCGACACGGAGATGCGCAGGGCAGTGCTCTACGGCAGCGCGATGGCCAGCTTCTGCGTGGAAAAATTTGGTACCGAAAAAATTGCAGCACTTGACCTGCTTGAAATCGAAGACCGCTTTCAGAGCTTCCGGGAGCTTTCAAGAATTGACGAATAGAGGTTACCGACAACAATAATTTCAAAAAAAAGAGATGGAACAGCTCAACCTGCTTGATTACAGTTTCATCGTCGGCTATTTGCTGCTGACGCTTGTTATCGGTCTCTGGTTCTCCCGACGCGCTTCGGAAAATGTCGGTGAATTTTTTCTATCAGGGCGCCAACTCCCCTGGTGGATTGCCGGTACCGGCATGGTAGCGACAACCTTTGCCGCCGACACTCCCCTGGCGGTAGCAGGATTTGTAGCCAAAAACGGCATTGCCGGCAACTGGGTCTGGTGGACCTTTGTTTCAGGCGGGATGCTGACCGTCTTCTTTTTTGCCCGGCTCTGGCGGAGGGCGGAAATTTTGACCGACCTTGAATTCATCGAGCTGCGCTACAGCGGCCCGGCAGCCAGATTCCTGCGCGGCTTCAAGGCTATCTATTTTGGCCTCTTCATCAACGCCGTCATTATCGGCTGGGTCAACCTCGCCATGTTCAAGATCATCAGAATCATGGTACCGGAACTGAACCCCGAACTGGCAATTGTCATCCTCGTGCTGCTGACCACTTTTTATTCCGGCCTTTCCGGGCTCTGGGGTGTCTCTATTACCGATGCGGTACAATTTGTCATCGCCATGACAGGCTGTATCATTCTTGCCGTCCTTGCCGTTCAGTCACCCGTGGTAGTCTCTGCCGGAGGACTGACCAAAGCCCTTCCTGGCTGGATGTTCGACTTTTTCCCCACCTTCAGCTCATCAGGCAAAAGTATTACGGGAGCTGTCGCCCTTCCCTTCATCTCTTTTGCAGCCATGGCATTTGTCCAGTGGTGGTCATCATGGTACCCCGGAGCTGAACCCGGCGGCGGAGGGTATATCGCCCAGCGCATGATGAGCGCCAAAAACGAAAAACACTCGCTTCTTGCAACGCTCTGGTTTACCGTTGCCCATTACTGCCTGAGACCGTGGCCATGGATCATCGTTGGCCTTGTCAGCCTCGTCATGTTTCCCGACCTGCCGATGAACCAGAAAGAAGATGGTTACGTCTACGTCATGAAAGCGGTACTCCCTCCCGGACTGAAAGGGTTGCTGATCGCTGCCTTCCTTGCCGCCTACATGTCAACGCTCTCAACTCACCTGAACTGGGGCACAAGCTACCTCATCAACGACTTCTACCGGCGCTTCCTGAAAACAGGCGCAAGTGAAAAGCACTATGTCACGATCTCCAAAATCACCACATTTCTGACTGCCGCATTTGCACTCTACATAACCTTCTTTGTGCTCGACACCATCACCGGAGCTTGGGAGTTCATCATCCAATGCGGTGCAGGCACCGGCTTTGTCCTCATTCTTCGCTGGTTCTGGTGGAGACTGAATGCCTGGTCGGAAATAACCTCCATGGTGGCGCCCTTCATCGCCTTCACCTTTTTACAACTCTTTACCACCATCACCTTTCCGTTCTCGATTTTTTACATCGTTGCCTTTACCATCACCGCAACCCTGATCGTCACCTTTCTGACGCCACCAACCGAAACAGCGCAGTTGGAGATCTTCTACAGAACCACGCGCGTCGGAGGCCGGCTCTGGAAAAAAATCTCAAAAAACCTGCCCGATGTTGAGTCCGACACCGGCTTCGTCATGCTCTTTGTTGACTGGGCACTCGGCATCATCATGATCTATGCAATCCTGTTCGGTACCGGAAAATTTATCTTTGGCGACATCCTCCAGGGATCACTCTATCTTGGATCAGGCATCATTGCCGGATCACTCATCTTTGCTGACCTGAACCGCAGGGGCTGGAACAACCTGAACTGATAAGGGAACCATGGCCAAACCGGCACTTATCCTTGCATCGCAGTCACCAAGACGACGGGAAATTCTCTCGTTGACGCTTCTGCATTTTGAAACCATGGCGGTCGAGACCCCGGAAGTGCTCGATCCCTTGTACTCAATCGAAGAAAATGTCACCAGAATCTCGCTTGAAAAAGCTGAGGCAGCCACACTGCTGCTGCCGGAGAAAAGGAAAAACAACATCATTCTTGCTGCCGATACCGTCGTGGCAAAAGGCAACCGGATCTATGGAAAACCGGCAGGATTTGATGATGCGTTCGATATGCTCAAAAGCCTCCAGAACCGCTCGCACCGGGTCTACACTGGTTTTGTGCTCCTTTACGGCGGCAAAGCCCACACCGAATGCGTGACGACAACCGTAGAGTTTGAGCCCATAAGTGACAACGAGATCAAACGCTACCTTCTCTCTGAAAAACCTTATGACAAAGCTGGGGCCTACGGCATTCAGGATCCCCTGATGGCCTGCCACGTCCGGCGAATTGAGGGGTGCTACTACAACGTTGTCGGCCTCCCCCTCTCAAGGGTCTGCAAGGCGCTCAAAGCCTTCCTGTAATCCGGCGAGAAGAGGACTGCTGCCGTTTCAGCACCAAAGAGCTCCCGACTATGCACGGCATCTAATGACGGCTCACCACAAAACACCGTAAAGCAATTTCTCCCGTCACTCTTCGACTGGTACATGGCATCATCAGCATGCTTCATGAGCGTCAACTCATCCTCTCCATGAAGGGGATAGATGGCTATACCGATGCTGCACGAGATATTGATCGTATGACCTTCAATTTCAAACGGCTTGACAAGAGCATGAAGAATCATTTCGGCCACGGCCGCAGCATTCGATATGGCGACAATTTGCGGCAGCAAAACAACAAACTCATCGCCCCCAAGTCGTGCAAGCGTATCGCCGCTCCTTCGCAATGCTTCGAGAGCACGGCTTGCCACCTGCTGAAGCAGCACGTCACCAATACCATGACCAAACGCGTCATTGACCGGTTTGAATTTATCAAGATCAAAGAGCATAATGGCGGCCATCATACTGCTCCGCCGACACAGGGCAATAGCCTGGCCGATACGGTCAGAGAGAAGACGGCGATTTGGAAGAGCGGTCAAAGAGTCATGCATGGCCATATTTTCAATGACATACTTCTGCGCCTGAAGTATCGTCTGTTTCTCCTCCGCATTTTTTTTAGCAACAATATCCCAGGCGATATCGGCAAGAATACCAATCCATTTTACATCACTTTCATCATAGTTCGTACATTTGTTGCCGACACCGAGAATCGCAACGACCTTTTCATTGCGCAAGACTGGAACAACCACCTCTCGCTTTATTTCAGCATGACCTTCCGGCATCCCTTTGCGATCCTTGAGTGTTGCATAATCGTTATGGATAATGGCTCTCTTTTCCCGTGCAGCATCGTCCCACACAGCCTTGTCGAGCGCATAGTACTGCCCCTCACCAACGGCATTGCACATCTTTTTTATCGTATTGGTTGACCACGCTTCCAGCGAAAGTGTTATCTGATCCTCCGCAACAAAGTGAAAAAAGCCGATAGAGCTTTCGGTCAACCGCTCAGCTTCATCAAGTGTCAGTTGGAGCAACTCCTTTATCGAATGGGTTCTTTCCATCTCAAGAAGAGCGATATGAAGTGCTGTGGCAACTTCGTAGTGTCGGCGCTCGGTGACGTCATGAACAATGGAATAGAGGATGGATTTGCCATTCGACTCAATCGTCCTGCTAAAGACTTCAACATCGCGGACAGAGGCGTCAGCACGACGGTGACGGAATAAAAAGCCGGTTTTTTCCTCTGAACGGTTTTGCTCTATGGCTGCCTTTATCTCTTCAGGAGTGAATGTATTGATCTCCTGGATACGAATCCGGCGGAATTCATCAGCAGTCCACCCATAAAACTTCTGGGCAGCAGGGTTGGCTTCCATAATGAAGCCTGTATCTGGATCAATGATAAGCATGATGGCAGAATGGCCCTCAAACATCGTCTTGAAACGCTGCTCGCTTTGGCGGAGAGCCTCTTCCGTTTGACGGCGCAGCACTTCCAACTGGCGGGTATCAAGTGCAAAGGAGATATCCCGTCCAATCTCTTCAAGCAATGCAATTGCCGCTTCGGAAATAAATTCAGCTTCGACGGCATAAAGATTCAGCAATGCAACTACCGCGCCATTGAGTCGAATAGGAACTGACACGCCAGCATGAAACCCGCCCGCGACCGTCATCTCCTGCCACTGCTTTGTAGCTGGGTCTGTCTGGATATTTTTACAGAAAACGACCTTCCCGCTTTCCACGGCTGATGCGACGATCCCCTGGAGGAAGGGCTCCTCCTTTATATTAATCAAGGTAAACGGGAGAAACGTTTCCGTCGCACCATACACGGCTTTAGGTGTAACAAGAGCAGTTTCATGGTCGATCTCACCGATCCAGGCCAGACCGAATTTACCATACTCCACAGCCACGCGGCAAATGGTTTGAAACAACAGCCCCCTCTCCTTGACATGCAAAATGGCTTGATTCACCTGACTGAGCATAGCATAAAGCCTCGAAAGATTGCTGATTTTCAGCTCATTTTGCCTGCGCAGCTCCAGTTCAACAAGCAGGTTTTCGCTCGTGCTGTTCAATTTTGCTGTGCGCTCTTTGACACGCTCTTCCAGTTCGCTGTTGAGCAGTTGCAGCTTCTCTTCAGCACTCTTTCGCATCTTGACTTCATGGTTGATAATGACAAAAGAGAGGAGTATGAGGCAAAGAGCCAAACCCATGCCTGCTGTCATGGCAAAAATCATCTGCTGCATGCTCTTGTCAGCCAATCCGGAACGCTGCTGCAGGAGCACCTCCTCTCTCGTTTTCATCTTGACAACGAGACGGCGGACATCATCCATCACCTTCCGGCCGACATCGGCGGCTATCCATTCCTTCGCAGCCTCAAACCCTGCACTTCTCCTTAACTCAACAACTTTTTTCATAAAGGCCAGTTTCTCGCCAATAACAGGCTCAAGCATCCCGAGTTGCTCTTGTTGCTGCGGGTCAATGATCAATTGACGCAGCTCCTGCAAGTGCCAACCGATCCCCCTTTTTGATAAAACTGCATCATAATAGGGTTCAAGAAATTTTTCATTTCCCATGATAACGAAACCACGCGGAGCTGTTTCGGCGTCGGTAACCAGAGAAAACAGTTCATCAAGTCGGCCTTGTATCACAAGCGTTCGATGGAGCTGCCGGTTACTCTCGATAAGGGCGTGGAGATGGTTGACCATATAGAGAGTCAGTCCGAGAATCATTGCGAACGCCAGGGCAAACAGGATTTTTGGACTTCGGCGAATCAGGTTACGTCTCATCATAGATTGTTATTATGACCTCCAGGCCAAGAAGCCATATTTTGCTGTAAAAAAAGCTGTTGCTATCAATAGGTCAATCATCTCTCCAATTATGGTACCGGTGGTGACCTGTACTCTGTTCGCTCCCTGTAACCATAAGCTAACTTGCCTCTTACCAGCAGATCATACATGCCCATAAGCCGGCAGAGAACATGAAATTGATGAAAACCGAAATGCTCAATCAATCCGGCCGACAACATGCGGATAAGATCGCGGGTTTTTTCCTGCCGCATTCTCGTCGTTGACTGCAGCAGCACGGCGCAAATCGAAACAAGCGTGCCGAGCATAACTCCGAAAATAAAGAGCAGCATCAGTATGGCTGGACTGTCTATCCTGAAGAACAATACCAGGACTGCGATAATGTATGCACCAGCCTCCACCAGGGCAGAGAGCGCTTCAAAAATGAAATAAAAAGGAATACCAAACATTCCAGCCATCCCGTAAAGGCTATTGAATGCCATATCGCGGTTCCATATCAGCGACTGGAGAATGGCCCGCTGCCAGAAATTGCGTTGTGAACAGAAGGCTTTAAGGGTTTCTGGTACCTGACTGTAACATCCGGGATCAGGGATATAGGAAATCTCAAAATCCTTTGCTTCCGGATGCTCATGGATGTAGCGGTGAAGAGTGACGGTAAGCTCAAAATCATCAACGACCGCGCCAACATTTGCCCCTCCGACAGCAATAAAAATCTCTTTTCTGATGATCGTAAAGGCACCCGACATGCAGAGCATGCTCTTCAGTCGGGTGAGCCCCAGTCGGGCCCACTGGAATGAGCGGAGATATTCAACAGCCTGAAAGAGCGGTATCCAGGTTTCAGGCAGATTACGCTTGATGATGCGCCCGTTTTCAACGATAAGCCCATTTGAGGGACGTATGATTGCCGCAGCAGCCACCACATTGCGATTATAGAGGAAGGGGCGAATCATATAGAGCAAGGCATCCTCTTCAAGCACACAATCGGCATCGATCTGGCAGATTATCGGATAGCGTGCATGGTCAACTCCTGAATTATTGGCGTCGGCTCGCCGACCGTTCTCCTTGTCGACAACAATCAGGTTCTTGTGAACTGCCGAGTGGTAAACCGCACGAACGGGCTTTGAGGGAAGCTGCTTCTTGAATACCTTGTCGAGAGGCTCCAGTTGAAACCGCTCAATGAGGAGCTTCAGTGTGCCATCCTCGGAGCCGTCATTGACAACAATAACCTCAAACTGCGGGTAGCGGAGTTGCAAGACATTGAGAAGGGTCTGGACAATCACCTTCTCTTCGTTATAGGCCGAAATGACAATCGAGACGGGTGGCGTCAAAGGAGAGTCGCTGATGCGTTTGAATTCGTGAAACTGAATCCCCTGGTGGTACCGTTTTTGATCAATGGAGCCAAACAGAATGAGCAAAAAATAGATGCCGTGCATCATCAGATAGTAGATGAGGATAATCCTGACAAGGATATCGAGGACCGCCAGCATATCCGGGCTCATGGTTGCGAAGTAACGGTACTGCATTTTATGAGACTTCGCTCCTGCATGACCAGCCGACTGACTTCAGCAGCAAACCGGTCTTCATGGGTGAGCGCATTTTTCAAGGCTGTGATGCCCTTTTGGCCGAGTTCAGCCAGAGCATCGGCTGAGTTATAACGAACCCACCAGACTGAATCGCCAAGAGCGCCCGCCAGCGCAGCAATTGCGCGATCGGCTTTCAACAACCCCAAAGAGCTCGCTGAGAGAGCCCTGACCTCCCAGGCGCTGTCGCGCATGGAGTCGCACAAGGCTGTTACTGCTTCGAGCCCTCCAATATTGCCAAGGGCTTTTGCGCTCTGTATGCGAAGCTCTTTGTCAGGACTGGAGAGATAGGCAAGTATGAGGGGAATGGCCTGACGAGCACGCTGCAGGCCAAGTGCACTGATGGCAAATACCTTGCCGTCATTCTTTGGTGAAGGTTGCGCAAGGTAGTGCAAAAGAATCGGGATCGCTTCACATCCCATCTCGTTGATGATCTCAATTGTCCGTGCAGCAGGCCATTGCGCCGGTGCAGAGAGTTGTTCAAGAATGGGAACAGTGGCCTCGATGGCCTTTATCTTTGCTAATGAATGGGCGGCTGAAAACCTGACCATCAGAGACTTGTCTTCAAGCGCACGAAGCAACGGAGGAATAATAACGTGATTGATTGCGATATAGGGCAGATAGGTTGCTGCCCGCTGACGCCTCCGCCAGTTTCTTGAGTGCGAAAGTCGCCGGAGTTCCTGTTGCACCAGAAAATGCGTGCCCGTCGTCTCAAAAATATAGAGCAGCTTCTTTCGCGCAGCCTCTCCCATCTCTTCGGCAAGCTGGGCCACAAGGCCGATGAGCAGCTTCTCTTCGCCATGATCCGGGGTACTGAACGCCGACGCACGAATCTCTCCCCTTAGACAGCCCTCAAGAGCTTCGCGCAAGGCTGAACGACCTTTTTTTGCCAGAGCCTCCCGCCGAATGGCCATATTGTTGAACAGGACGACCCATATCGACAGAAGAAGGACGATGGCAGTCAAAAAAACAATGGCTTTTGCAATGAAAAAAAAAACGGTCATGCTGTCTCAAGCCTCCTCCGTTCCAGTGAGATAAGATTATCGAGAGTATCTGGCAAGAGCCATTTCGCTTCAAATCCAGTCAGTTCATGCAACTTGTCGAGAATCGGGCGGCGGTGGGTAATCTCATCAATCTCCATGCCATAGGCCTCTTTATAGGAGAGAAATGCCAGCGGGGAGCTGCTCCCGGCCCGTTTCGATACAAGCGCAGCCAATTCAAGAATAGAGATCTCCTGATCATTGCCGACATTGACAATCTCGCCATTTGCAGCGGGTGACGAAGCTAAAAGCTCCAATGCAACGACCGTGTCGCGGACATCACAAAACGAGCGGGTCTGCAATCCATCGCCATAGATAGTAATCGGCTGATTATTGACCGCCTGATGAACGAAAGTCGGCACCACCATGCCATATTTACCACGTTGACGAGGGCCAATGGTATTGAACAGACGGGCAATGACAACCCTGATGCCGGACTTGTACATGAATGAGTAGGCAAGAAATTCGTCAGCAAGTTTTGTAACCGCATAACACCATCGTAATCGGGCACCTGAACGAAGCACAATATCGTCTGTTTCTGAAAACCCGTTTTGTGTATTAAAACCGTAAACCTCTGAACTGGAGGCGATAGTGACCTGTGCATCCGGTCGCACCTCTGCAACTGCCCGAAAGACCCTCTCCGCTGCAGCGATATTCGTAGCCATAACCGCCCGGGGGTCCTCGAGCACCTTTTTAACTCCCACAATTGCAGCCATGTGATAGATGCGCTCAACCTCGCTGACCACCTCTTTCAATTGATCCCAGACAAGGATATCTGCCTGGTGAAATAGAAAGGACGGATTATGGAGGAACGGCTGTATATTGTTGATCGACCCGGTCGAAAGATTGTCGACAACAGAGACCCGGTCGCCCCGTTCAAGATGATGGGCAACAAGATGAGAGCCGATAAACCCGGCGCCACCAGTGACAAGTACATGCATAACCACTCCTTTTTGACTTGAGATAAAAAAATTATACATCCACGATGGTACCTCCCCGTCCACCCTTTAAGTTAACTCCCCGGTGGTTATCATCTTCAAAAACAGGGCAACTATTTCTGGGTCAAAGTGTATGCCTGAAAGCGATTTGATATGCTCAATCAATGCGGCCTTTGGCAAACCCTGACGATAGGGCCGATCAGATTGCATGGCATCCCATACATCAACAACGGCAAACAGACGCGCGGCCAAGGGAATTTGCTTCCCTTTCAATCCGCGGGGATAACCACTCCCATCCCATTTTTCATGGTGACAATAGGGTATGTCGATCGCGCAACGCAGGTAGGTGATCGGCGAAAGCAACTCAAAGGCGAACACAGGATGCTTGCGCATGAGAACCCACTCCTCCTCGGTCAACTGATCACCTTTAAAAAGAATGGTGTCCGGGAGAGCCATCTTGCCAATGTCATGCAAAAGAGCTCCACGACGGATATCGGCCATGGCATCATCCGGGATTTCTGCTGCACGGGCAAGCTTCATGGTCATATCTGTTACGCGACGGGAGTGACCTTCGGTCGCTTCATCCCGTAAATCAAGTGCGTGTGACCAGCCCTCAATGGTGGCATCATAGGCATGCAAGAGCTCCTGATTGGCATGGCGCAAGTTTTTGACTGATTGATCATCTTCAATCGCCATAGCCGCCAGGCCACCCAGGTTATGCAGAAAATCAAGCCAATCAGGGTTTATCTGCAATGGTTTTCGTTGAAAAATCTCAAAGAGTCCGATAAGATTATTTTTAACAACCAGAGGAATGGCGTAATACTCAACAAACCCTTCGCTTTCGAGAAAAGAGGAAGGAAGAAATGCATCACCAGTAACGGCGAAGTTTGAACGATGCAGCTCTTTATGCTCAAGCAAGTTCTGCCATGCAGATCCAGGTACAATTTTCAAATCAGTACGCTCAGTTGTTAGCCCCCGAAACCCGCAACCTGCCTTATAATTCAAGGTATGGAGGTAGGTATCCATCAAAAGAAAATCAGCAGCGTCAACTTGCAGTTCTGAAAGGGTAAATTCAAGTATGGTTTTAAGCGACAGGTAAACATCAGTCGTTCCCCTTATGACAAAGTCAATTTCCCGCAAAGAGCGCAGGTGTTGCAACTGACGGCGGAGCTCTTCCTCGGCCAATTTCCGCGCTGAAATATCAATACCGGCACCGACAAGAAATGGATTGCCATCGATGATCATTCTGCTGCCGGTCATCAGGAATCTCTTGTATTGCGGGCCTCCTTGAAGCAGTACCCTGGTTTCAGTAATCAATTCTTCACCGTTCTTCATAATCTTCTCTACTTTTTCAGCCATCATCGCTCTGTCATCCGGATGGATGCACTCAATGCCAATGATGCCGACCATTTCGCTTTCGGTTTTACCAAAAATTTGATCACGAACGAAACGATTCCACGCAGTCAATGTTCCGCTTGCATCATGAACATAAAAGGAGCCCGGAATGGCTTCAATCACCGACCGACTAAAGAGCCTCTCATTTTTCAGCAATTGCCCGATATCGGTAATATCCCGGGCGATGATCAACAGTTGATCAATTTCACCCTGCGGTGATTGAGAGGGATAAACGGTATAGCGCAGAAGCCGAACCTCATATTCATCGTCCCAAGTGATGGTTTTCCGGCTCCGTAACACCTCTTGCATCACGACCAATCGCTGCTCCGCTTCTTCAGGTGACAGCAACTCGTAATAATTTTTTCCCCGGCATTCCGCCTCACGCCTGCTAAATCTGGAGCAAAAAGCGTTATTGGCTTCAAGGATGATACCCTCCCGGTCAATAAGAAAGATCGGTTCTGAAACGGAGAAAAAGAGTGGTAAAAATGAAATTTCACGATTATTCATTTCGCCACCCCGAAATTGTTGATTGCATAAAGCAGCATAGAGCACCTCCTGATTTGTTATGTGCCACTACTTATCACAAGATGATACGAAGTCCAAGTTGCCCGCCATTGCGTTGATAGTAATCACCTTCCATGCCATGCCAGTATGCAGCAACCACCCCGACTCTCTTGAGGGGCCAAAAGAGGCCGTCAAGCTGAAGGAAGTTTGTCTTTATTGATGAAAGGCTGTTTTGGTAGACGACTTCAGGCTCGATACCAAACGCATAGGTCACCCCAAGGCGGCTATTGCTGGCAGATATCCATTGTACCTGCACTCTGTGAGCAAACTCCCCACGACTATGATCAATTGATGAAACAAGGGCGGTATAGGCAAACCGAAACTCCCCGGCATTTTTTTCAACACCCAGACTCTCAATATTTGTTTTTGCTTCATGGTATTGCCGCTGTTCTGCTCCAAGCGTATAACCAAACCCGTCTGGAAGCTTTCCATTCCACATCAATCCGACCGTATTCTTTGCCAGAAAATCCGGGTTTGCGGCGTAACTGCCACCCAACGTGATAACACCAATCGGAAAGGGGTAGGCATAGGAGGCACCGATAGTCTGGTCTGATAACCCAAATCGAAAAACATCATCACCTTGAACAGTGATGAGCCCGAAAGCTTTGAGTGGCAAACAGGCCCTGACATATTTACTGTTCCAGTCAGGAGCGTGAGTGGTCAGATAGTCGGCAGTATAGCCCGCCTCAAGGTATGGCGCAGCATCAAAAACTGAAGGTCTTGTTGCCACACTCTCCTCTGCCGCAGCCGGCGTGGCTTGCAGCAAGAGTGATAGGGCGATTGCTGATCCCATAAAGGAAAAAAGCCTTTTTTTAAAGGGCAACACCGGTTTCCGGGTAAAACTCTTCATGGTTTTTGACAATTAACGTTGTTGGCAATTGATTCTGCGATTAAAGAGATTTCCTTATGGTTTCAATACTAAACGACTCCTTGATTTTTGAGGAGGAAAACTTGAACTTTTTTTCTCTAAAAAGCCTGAGACATATCGCTACAATTTTCGGATCAAACAACTTTTCGCTCTCCTCCAGGATGTTCATCAAGGCAATATCGAGCCCCACTGCCACCCGGTATGGTCTTGAACTGGTAAGTGCCTCAACGGTATCGGCCACACCAATGATGCGCGCCTCGTCACAGATGCTGTCGCCCTTGAGGCCGTTTGGATAGCCGCTTCCGTCAAGGCGTTCGTGATGCTGCAACACGGTTTGCGCTACCGGCCAGGGGAAATGAATAAGCTTGAGGATTTTGTAGCCTTCAATAACATGGCTGCGTAACATCCCTATTTCAAAATCAGTCAATGCTGTCGGCTTGGTAAGGATCTCCGCAGGGATAATAAACTTGCCGATATCATGCAGCATGGCACTCATGCGCAACCCTTCCAGATTTGTTTCAGCGTAATGCAGCTCTTTGGCAATCGCAACCGAGAGTTCGGCGACTCGAAGCTGATGTCCGGCCGTATAGGGATCGCGTGCCTCCGCCATAGAGACCAGAGCGTTGACCAGATCATCCATACCGATCGCGGCAAGATATTGAACTTGCCGCAATTTTTTCAGACTTGAAATGTCACGGATATTGCATTCAATCACTTTTTCACCGCCAGCATCGTAAACATTACCTATAAACTCAACGTCAATGAGCTGGCCGTATTTTTTTTTCAGGGGCAGATTTTCATAACGGAGATAATCTTTCCTTTGCAACTCCTCATAAGCCTGAAGGGTAAAATCCTTGTCAAACGTGCTGCCGATCTCCCAGAGCTCTTTGCCAACAAGCTCCTCGTAGGAAAACCCGAGCAGGTCAAGAATAAAAGGATTGGCATCGACGATTTGGCCACTTATAAAATCCAGAATGAGAATGCCATTCTGCGCACTTTCAAAAAGCCTGCGATAGCGTAACTCTGACTTAGCCATTTTCTTGGTCAGAATTTTTCTTTCAGAAACATCGCGAATTTCGCACTGAATTACTTTTTCAAGTCCAACTTCATAAACATTGCTGACAAACTCAACATCGATGACTTGCCCGTTCTTATGCTGCAATGGCAGATCGTCGTAACGAATAAAATTATTGGTCTGCAGTTCCAGATAAGCATGTCGGGCCAGTTCCTTGTCAATAATGAATCCAATCTCCCAGAGCTCTTTGCCAATAACTTCATTGACTGCAAAACCCAGCAGATTGGTGATAAAAGGATTGGCATCGACGATTTTGCCGCTCTTGAAGTCAAGAATCAGGATACCATCCTGTGCGCTTTCAAAAACTCTGCGATAGCGTAACTCGGATGCCTGGATTGCTGCGCGTGATGACTTACCCTTATCTTTTGAAATCATAATACCCTCTTTTGCGAAGCGTGTTTACAAAGTGTTATGCATAACAGGGCAGATAGACTCTGACGGTCGTTCCCGTTCCAAATTGAGTCTCAACAGTAACCAATCCCATGTTCTGTTTTGTGATGCCTTGAACGATCGGAAGGCCAAGGCCCGTCCCGTTACTTTTGGTGGTAAAAAAAGGATCAAAGAGATGGTCGGCGCTCTCTTTGGTCATACCCATCCCGGTGTCACTTATCTCAATGCAGACATACTCTCCTGGTATTGCGTTTGTATCAGGATAAATCTCATCTTCATGCAGGTGATGATGGTATATCTTCAGCTTTAACATTCCACCATTCGGCATGGCCTCTTGTGCATTGTCAACAAGATTGCCCAAAATCTGACATAACTGGTTGCGATCAATGCTCACAAAAGCCGGATTAATACTTTTTTGAACGGTCATGTTGATTTTTTCATCAACAAGCAGCTTCAATGAATCAAGCTGGTCGGAAAGCACGGCATTGATATCCATTTTTTCCGATTTTATCGGCGTAGAACTGCCTAAGGCTGAGAGAAGCCCGCTCATCTCCAGTGAACGATGTAAACCTTGTTTGATGGCCAGTAACTGCTCACGGCTGGCACTGTCGAGACTCGTGGATTGAAGAACAAGATCCATTTTTTTGTCCATTTCGGTCATCGTTGACTGAAAATCTTGACCAATCCCGCGTGAAAACCGCTTCATCAACTCGACTTTCTGGAAAACAGCGAGCTTTGTTTCCAGCTTTTTGATTTCAACGACAGACTTTTTTTGAGCGGTAATGTCAATCACCGTTGCATGACACACATCTTTACTTCTGTGAGCTACAGCGTCAATGCGAAAAAAACGGCAAAGCTGCATGGGCTGCTGATTAATAAACTCCACTTCAACAGAGTCGGAACTATTGCTGGCAAAGATGCTGTTCAGAAAGTTCTTGAACAGGAGCCGGTCATGCAGCGCAACAAACTGCATAAATCTCGCTCCGACAAGGTTTGACCGTGTAATGCCAAAAAGTGTTGTACAGGTCAAATTGATCTCGACTATGGTACCGTTTTCGGAGAGCGTCATAGCACCTATGGGCGAAAAATCATACAGTTCGTTATAATGCGTAGTGCTTTGCTCAAGCTTTATATTGGCCCGATTCAACTCTTCCTGCTGCATTTCAAGCTCGAGTTGATGAACCTTCAGTTTATGCATCACCCGCTGCATATCAAGGCGCATCTCGGGGAGATTATCAGGCAGACCATAGGCATCCAGACCATTTTTAAGAGATACCTTCTTTTCCTTTTTTTCGGCACCGCCTGGTTTTTCAGGAGAATCTGTCATCGATGGTTTGTTTTTTTTTGACCATTGTTTCACCTGTGAGTCTGGCTTATTGTTGCTTGTATTTTGGGATCGCCTATCTCTTCAAAGAGAACGCATAGGAGATGTGGTTTGAAGTGGACCCCAACCGGTAGACAAAAAGTGGCTTAGTTTAAGTTACTAACCTGACCTGTTTATGCAGCGGAAAGGCGCTGCCCCTCTTTTATCTGTAACTCTTCTGTCGGCTTATTCTTCTTGCTGTATTTGTCAA
>CAIRXW010000021.1 GCA_903882665.1 uncultured Chlorobiaceae bacterium
ATCATCCCTTTTCTAAAAATTATGGAATGATAAAAATAACAAGTTTTTTTCAAGTCGGTGACGACCAAAAACGTATCATAACTTGTTTTATTATTAGGCGATAAACAGTGTTAATTTTTTCAACAACCGGACACCAGTGATTTTTAATAATTTTATATGCAAGGGGTAACAATATGAAAGTGAAATATTCCGCCAAAAAGTTGGTTGCTATTGCATCTCTAACGCTGCTGTCTGCTATGCCTCAAGCCTATGCGGTTACTGATCCCGTCGTTTTGACGTTCTCTACTGTGGGCGATTCGCGTGAAGACCCATCAGCGACAACGTTGACTGCCCAGGATAAAATCTGGTTGCAAAATTCCAAAGCGTGGTCGCGTATTATTCGGACAATCCAGACTCAAAAACCGGGGTTACTCTTTTTTAACGGTGACATGATTATGGGTTATGGCAATGCTGATCCCGCTCTTGTTACTGCGGCAACTGTTGCGACTTCCGACTTTTACAGGTATGGTCAGCAATATGCCTTCTGGCGCGGCATGGTGACCAGCTTACAAGAGACAGGCACCTATGTTGTGCCGGTTCCAGGCAACCATGAGACACAATCAAAGCCAGCCGGGAAAAAGTCTCAGGTAGCCAACGAAAATGCTTGGCGTGCCAATATGGGCGATTTGATTATCGATAAAAGCCGTTTTCCCTTCCCGACTGCCAATCTGAATTTTTCCGGCGATTCGAGTGATCCAAAAATTGTTGATCCAACCGGAGTTGATGGTTTGACAACCTCCCAAAAACAGCTTTCCTACAGCTTTGATGTAGCCGATTCCCATTTTGTGGTCATCAATACCGATCCGGTTGGCAGGGATGGATCTGCACCAACTGCATGGCTTGGCAATGACCTGGCGAGTGCCTCTTCGCGTGGTCAAAAACATTATTTTGTTTTTGGCCATAAACCAGCGGCTCCCTACGTCTACAAAAAAGGGGTGACGCCGAACGGTATTGATGCAACTTCAGCAGCCCAATTCTGGGGTTTGATTGAACGCTATAACGCCACTTATTTCTGTGGCCATGAGCATATTTTCAACCTCTCGAAACCCTCATTTACCAGCGGCTCTGTTACGGTTGGTGGTCATGCATATCAGGTGATTGTTGGTTCTGGCGGCTCTCCTTTTGACGCTTCTGTTGCGGATATTGCCGATGGTCTGACATTTAACCCCAAAACGGACAGAACCTATGCATGGGCAACAGTTCATGTTCATAAAAGTGGGTTGGTTGATGTTAACGTTTATGGATTCAGTGACAGCTTTGGCCCGACATCCTTAATCAGGTCAATCACCTTAAAGCAATAAGCTTTCAGAAACAGCTTGAAATAATAATGAATTGGTCATGATTCGATGCCATGAGCCCTTACAGTAAAAAGCATCCTCATCTTGATCGCCTGCTCAAGAGAGCGATGCCTGTTACTCTTGATCATTCGTCGAAGGTTCTTGTCCTCAGTGACCTGCACATGGGCAATGGTGGCCGGCTTGATGAGTTTCGGCAAAATTCCGAACTGGTTAAAACCATGCTCGAGAGATATTATCTGCCTGAACGATATAGTCTGGTGCTTAATGGCGACATTGAAGAGCTTTTCAAGTTCCCTCTTGAAAGCATTGCTGGCCAGTGGAGTTACTTTTACGATCTTTTTCTCGAATTTAAAAAAAATGGTTTTTTTTGGAAAACCTGGGGCAACCATGATGCAGCCCTTCTTGATTCAAGGGAATACCGGCTTGCTTCATCGCTGGTCGAATCAGTCAAATTTCATTATGGAGATGAAACACTTCTGCTGTTTCATGGGCACCAGGCTGCGCTGTTTTTGTGGCAAACCTGTTCAATGCTCAGTCGTTCGGTTATATTTTTTCTCCGCTATTTAGCCAAGCCTCTCGGAATAAGAAATTTTTCAGTTGCCTATAACAGTCGCCAAAGGTTCGCTATTGAGCAATCAATTTATGAGTTCTCAAACCAGTCCAAGATTGTTTCCATAATTGGTCATACCCATCGCCCCTTGTTTGAATCACTTTCAAAAGCTGATTTTCTGAATTACAGGATTGAGGAACTATGCAGGACGTATTCGACCGTTGACGGAGAAAAGCGCTCAGCAATAAAGCTGAAAATCGTTGATTTGAAAGCAGAGCTTGATGCCTGTTATAAAAAGGGGAAGGTTACCGGACTTCGAAGTGGTATTTACAATAATATCACCATTCCAAGTATCTTCAACTCCGGATGCACTATTGGAAAACGTGGCATCACCGCCCTTGAAATCGAGGGGAGCACCATCCGGCTGGTTTACTGGTATAACGGCAAGCAGAATCGCAAGTTTATCAGTGAAAGGGACAATCGACCAATGGAACTCGGTTCGACCGGCTTCTCGAAAATTGTTCTGAATGAAGACTCTCTCGACTATGTATTTTCCCGCCTTCATCTCCTGACCTGAAGCGTCACCGGAACATGTTTCGAAACGGTAACGATTCCTGGCGAAACGTATCGCATGATGCAGATGTCATGACATGAGCAATGAAAGGAGCGAAAAGAGAAGGGCAGTCAAAAGAGCAGCAATGAGGTTCATAAAAAAACCGGGTATCAGAATCATTTTGAGTGAAACATGTTCAATGCCGCCGAACGCAAGCGTGTTGGCCGCAGTTGCAACTGGTGTCATGAAGGCGCTCGAAGCGGCGATGGTTATGGTCAGCAGCATGATTATAGGCGACAGGGAGGTGTGTGCGGCAAGAGCGCTTGCCAATGGCGTAAACATGAGAATCAGTGCGGTATTGCTCAACAGTTCCGAAGAAAACATGATGACGATGATCAAAGAGAGTAACTGAAGAAAATGATTGCCAAACGGCTCAATTGCGTTAAGTATGGTTAATTTTGCCAACCTCAGGAGATAACCGTCAACCTCCGGAGTTGCCGGATTATCCCATGCCTTGAGCAAGGCAAACAGCATTATCCCCACGACAACGAGAAGGAATATTCCGAAACAGGGAAGATCCTTCATGATCAGGTTGATTGAAAGAATCGAGTTGGCATTGGGTTTGTCGAGGTTTGTCATTGGCTCACGAAAAAAATGAGCCCAGACCCGGTCAAATAATCGCTGAAGAAATCGGTCTATTGCGCTGTAAACCCCGTTCAGGGGGGTTCCCATGCGGGATTCCAGTTCCCGGAAGAGCTGGCTGATAAAGATCAGGGGAAATCCAATAAGATGAAGCAAAAGAAAGAGGGTATTCATGAAAAGCGTTTCCAGTCTGAAGCTCTTCTTCGGCAGGATTAAGGCAACAAAGAGAAATATGGTTCCATAGAGCAGAAAGCAAAGGTCTATAGTGTTGAGACTGAAAAGAATCGGGGCTGGTTTGAAAAAAAACTGCAAGGCGCTCAATGTGCTGATCAGCAGAAGGTTACTTATGAGGAAAAGCAGGGGCTTGTGAGGCAAAACAGCCGGGATACCACTGCTTTCGGAAAAGAGGGATGGAATGCTGAATGGTTTGGCGGTGAAGAGAATGATGGCCCGTCCAAAAAAAAGAAGGAGAAGCGTTGCAGGTACTCCTGCTCCAAGCCAGGAAAAAAAAGTGATAAGGTGCCGACCCTCAAATTTAAAGAGTTCGGCCAGGGCAATGGCTAAAATATTTTGCGGACTTCCGGAAAGCGATGCCATTCCTCCACTGTTGGAGCCAAAGGTGAGTGCAAGATAGAGCAACGATGCGGCAATTCTTTTCTCATCTCTCAGCTCAACAAGTGAAAGCAGGTGATTGATGACGGGAATCATGGAAATCACCACAATGGTATGGGAGATAAAGATAGAGAGGGTATAGGAGATCAGAAGAATTGCCGTCAAAAGAGCGCCCAGGTTTTTGCCTGTGTGACGGAGCAGAAGTGCGATCAGCCTCTGATGCACACGGGCAGCAACAAGCATTTCCGAAAGCAGAAATCCGGTCAGTATGATAACACTGTTTTGAAGCAAATTCATCGTTGATCTTCTTTTCACTTTATCATGATACGGTAAGCGTCTTCATACTACAGCTTGCATTTCCCGGTACAAAGAGCGAAAGCATTGTTTACAGAATCGTTGCATGACCGTAACTCTTCCCCAACACTATTTTGTTTTTTTATAATTGTGTAGTTTCATGTTTCTCTTTGGCCATTGCACTGGTAACTGAAAGAGTTTTGTGAAAAATAATTGTAACTGTTTTTTCAAGCAGCTTCCATTCTTGTCTCGAAGCAGGGCCCTCCTGCTGAGGATTTTTATGCTTCCCAATTTTCTGTTAACCAGGGCCTATGGTCTGGAGAATCTTTCCGGATCCGGGAGCGCGAGCATTTATGTTTTCAACCACAATAATTCTTTTGAAGTATTGATGGTGCCAGCGCTGCTCATGTATCATCTTGGCGGCATCAGCATCAGCTTTGTCATTGACTGGATGTACGGCAAATTGCCCATTCTTGGCTCGTTGATGAATATGACCGATCCAGTCTATGTCTATCACAAACGTTCATGGTTGCCCTTTTTAGAAGCCACCAGGCCTGCGACACCTTCCGCTGACACGATAGAGCGCTGCGCAGAGAAACTCCGTGCAGGCCGCAGCATCGGGATTTTTCCGGAAGGAAAGCGCAACAGGGATCCGGAAGTTTTGGTCACGGGAAAATCGGGTGTAGGTCATATTGCTTTGCAGAGCGGAGTGCCTGTTATTCCTGTTGGAATCGATTTCAACTGCAGAAGAACAAAGGGAAAAATTCCGGTACTCGGCAGAACAATTGTCAGGATAGGTCGACCGATTATGTTCCGGCAGCAGTCGGAGAGATACCGTGCAATTATGCCTTCAGTTTCGGGGTCCAGCAGGCAGCACTCTGAACGAAACCAGATGGCCGCCGAGGTCACCCATGAGATTATGCTTTGTCTTGCCGAGCTTTCCGGCAAACGATACCGTGCGCCCTCTCCGCAGAACAGATGCTGCCTTACATAAGATAACCATAAAAACAGGAGCCTTTATGTCCAGTGTAACCGTCCTTCGGATTGAAAGTGCTGTTGATCGTGCCAGTGCTCTCGAAGTCATCAGGCAGGTCTTTTGTAAAGAAAAAAACTGGATCAGCACGGTTCAGAACCAGATTCCTGATGAGCTTGCTGGGAATACCGGTTTTTCATGGTTTCTGGCCAAAGTAAACGGACGGCCAGCCGGTGTACTTCGTTTGCTTTACGACCCCTCTTTTGACCTGCCCGAAGAGTATGATGTACATTTCATGCCGGGTATCACCGTTGCAAAGTTGAAAAGCTTCGGGCGATATGTAGAAATCGGCAGATTCATGATTCTTGAAGAGTTCCGCAGAAAACCGAGGGTAGCCCTCCGACTCATGCGGGCAGCCACAGAGGAGGTCATAGAGCGTGATTATACGCATTTTATTACCGATGTGTTTGAAGGTGAGGCACATTCGCCCCTGAATTTTCATACAAGAGTGCTCGGCTTTGAGGTGGTTGGAACGCATGCATTTGGTGAGTTAAACTGCAGTTCAACCCGGATTATCCTGATGCTTGATATTATAAAGCTTTACAGTCGCATCAAAGACAGTAGAAGCAGGATTTACCGCGAACTGACCGATGGTCTCAGGGGAATTTTTGAGCGGAAGGCTGCTCTTTCACAGATGACAAGAGGATAAAAAAGCGTTGCCCATGTTTCCTGCCAGCAGAGTGAGCGATGGTTTGCGTCATTACAATAAAAGGAGTACTTCATGTTGCGACTTGATGAATTGAGGGCTGAAATAAAAGGTGATTTTTTTTTACATGATGAACTGAAGAATCATGATGTCAAAAAAGTCGAAGTACTTGCAGATACCATAATAAAGCCCGCCGGAAAAAAAGACTTGGTCAAACTTCTGCGCTTGCTGGAAAAATCCGGGCATCCCCATATCGTTATCAATTCCAAAGGGCGGGTGGTCTTTCCTGACAGACGATTTCACGGTGCTGTTGTTGTTACTGATTTGAAGCTGTAGGGCATGAAGTCAGTGAAGAGATTGTCGCTTTTAAGCTGCGAATCATCGGAGGAAGCGTGATTAAATCCGGGATACCCGCTGAATCCAATACGGCGGCAAACATGTTTTCGTACACCGATAACGCGACCTGTTGGCATTTGAGTAGTTTTGCCCGCATTTTACTTGATTTCCATTGCTGTCAGGCCAGTAGGAATGCCTAATTTCTTCAGTTGTCGTGCATTATCGAATATAATCAACCGTACTTATTGAGATTTAACGCAAATGTAACGATCTTTCGCTTGGAGGTCGTTTCAATAGTTCAATAAATATTGTAATCTTGTTCATGGAAAAAATCACAGCAACAACCATATTTGAATCGCTCTCATCCGGCGTAAGATTGGATGTGTATCGATTACTCGTCAAAAAAGGAGCCGAAGGCATGGTCGCAGGAGAGATTGGATCATCACTCGATGTGCCCCCGGCAAATCTTTCATTTCATCTGAAAACCCTTACCCATGCAGGGCTTATTACCGTTTGTCAAGAAGGCCGTTTTCAGAGGTACCGCGCTAACCTTCCGTTAATGATGGAACTGATTGGCTATCTCACGGAAGCATGCTGTAACGGTAATCCGGCGCAGTGCGGCGATTTCAGTTCTCAAACTCTTTGTCCTCAGAGCATAGACACGCAATCAGTTATGAACTCTAAACCAACGGCATGACTTCTTGATCTCCTTATAGATATTCTGGTATGCATGGAAAGGATGCAACAGAATCCGGATTCAATTAAAACAGCAATACAGCTCTTATTTATAGCCAAAGGCCTGGAGAGGGAAGGAGATCATGTTACCAATATTGCAGAAGAAGTCTATCTGATGGTGACAGGGTCACCCTTGCAGGTACCTCGAACAAAGCCGGTATCTACACAAAGAATCTGAATCGAATTACATGGTACCATGTGTGACCTCTAATCAAGAAGTATCTGGCATATACCCGTTAACATTGAAAACCTCAACAAGACACTTTATGAAGCAATCAGTTCTCATTCTTTGTACCGGAAACTCTTGCCGCAGTCAGATGGCTGAAGGGTTTCTTCGCTCTTTCGACACATCTCTTGAGGTTTTTTCCGCTGGAACAAAACCTGCCGCTGCCGTGCATCCGCTTGCCGTGGAAGTAATGCGTGAAGAGTTGGTTGATATCAGTTTGAATAAGCCGAAAAGTGTGGATGAGTTTCTCGGCAAAGCTTTTGATTATGTCATAACGGTCTGTAACGGCGCCAATGAGTCGTGCCCGATGTTTACCGGCAAAGTGGAACACCGCCTGCATATCGGCTTCGACGACCCGGCTGAAGCAACAGGAACAAAAGATGAGATAATCGCCGTTTTCCGTCGTGTACGTGACGAGATCAATCTGCGTTTCAGACGGTTCTATAACGAGAATTTAACTACCGAATAATCATGGCTATTGCAGCAAAACAGCTCTCTTTTCTTGACCGCTTTCTGACGCTCTGGATATTTCTTGCTATGGCGGTCGGGGTACTCTCCGGATATCTCTATCCCGGCATTACGGGTTTCTGGAATCTCTTTCAGTCAGGCACAACGAACATGCTGATAGCCGCAGGGCTCATTGTCATGATGTACCCTCCTCTGGCAAAAGTAAAATATGAGGAGCTTGGTGATGTCTTCCGCAACACAAAAGTGCTTCTGCTGTCGCTGGTGCAGAACTGGATAATCGGCCCGATTCTGATGTTTGTGCTTGCCGTGCTTCTGCTTTCGGATATGCCGCACTACATGGCCGGCCTCATCATGATCGGCCTTGCCCGCTGTATCGCCATGGTCATTGTCTGGAATGATCTTGCAAAAGGTGATACCGAGTATGCCGCGGGGCTGGTCGCCTTCAACTCGATCTTCCAGGTGCTCTTTTTCCCGTTTTACGCCTGGATATTCCTGACCCTGTTGCCGAAGTGGCTTGGTATCACCTCCGTGGTCGTTGATATCTCCATCGCCGAAATCGCCGTATCGGTCTTTATCTATCTCGGCATTCCCTTTATTGCCGGCTTCCTCACCCGTTTTACTCTCTTGCGGCTGAAAGGAAAGGATTGGTATGAGTCGGAATTCATCCCCCGCATCAGCCCGCTCACGCTTGTGGCGCTGCTCTTCACCATTGTTGTGATGTTTTCACTCAAGGGTGAGTACATCGTAAAAATTCCCATGGATGTGGTGCGTATAGCCATTCCCCTTCTGATCTACTTCGTGATCATGTTCCTGCTCTCGTTTTACATGGGACGCAAGGTTGGTGCAGGCTACCCGAAAACCGCAACACTTGCATTCACTGCGGCAAGCAACAACTTTGAACTCGCGATCGCGGTAGCCGTAGCTGTATTCGGCATTAATTCCGGTGAGGCTTTTGCCGCTGTGATCGGGCCGCTGGTTGAGGTTCCTGCCTTGATTGCACTCGTCAATGTAGCACTCTGGTTCAGAGGGAAATATTTCGGTGAAACAACAGAGGTCTGATAGCAACCTATTAATCAACATTTCAAATGCAAAAAAACAAAACGTGCTTTTTCTCTGTACCGGCAACTCTTGTCGGAGCCAGATGGCCGAAGGACTACTTCGGCACCTGGGAGGGGAGCGGTTCGAAGCTTTAAGTGCAGGGCTTGAACCGAATCATGAAGTCCATCCTTTGGCGATACAAGTTATGAAGGAAATCGGTATCGATATCAGCTCTCAACAACCGAAAGCTGTGGATGTCTACCTTGGAAAGACAATGATTCATTACCTGATTGTTGTGTGCAACAAGGCTCAATCAACCTGCCCTCGGATTTGGCCGGGACTACCTAATGAAAAACGATATTACTGGCCAGTCAACGATCCGGCGGAGATATCCGGTACAACAGAAGAGCGACTTGCGGTTTTCTGTGAGGTTCGTGACGAACTAAAGGAGAAAATAACCTCATGGCTTTATGATATCAGTATGGGCACCTCTTTTGAGTAAGCTATACATGATAATAAACTTAACTTGCAGCCCTCATGCGTGTCGATGATCCGATGCTCTCGATGGTGGCAACCCGCCGTAAGGCTGAAAGACGATCAGGGGCAAGAGTGCCCAAAGAACGCGCGGCACCTTTGAACTCGTCGATCTGAGCGATCAGGGTCAAGTCGGCTAACCTTCTGCTGGAGCCTCAGGCTTTTCGGAAAGAGGCTCCGAAGGCTGCTGAAACTGCACCGGAGCTTCCGCGATTTTCCGAAAAAGCCTTATGTGGAAGAGATGCTGAGGCCAGTTCAGCAAAAATGTTGCAAGCGCCTCCCACACCGAAACCCATGCCACAATGGTAAGACCTTCGGCAAAAACAGTATTGAGAAATGAGGGACTGCCGTCAACAACAAAGAGATGATTGACCCACAAAGAGATGCCGAGAATAATAATGCCAATAACGAGAAGCGTTGCGGCGGTTCTCAGCATCTTGTTCATTGCTCCAAGTTCGAGTTCCCGCTGGTAGATAAAAAATTTATGGACACTGGTACGCACCCGCTGCATGAACTCTTCAGAAGGATAACACTCAAACATAAAGCGGATCACAAAATCAACCCGTCCTATTTCACGCACACACTCTGTGAGATAATAGGCCAGATCCTCATCAAGATCTTTTTTGTGGTATGGAGCTGTTTTGTCGAAGTCCTCATAGAGATCTTCAACACGCCTCGCGGCCACATCAACGATAACAAGTCCATCAGCGGTACGTTCGTAGCGGTCAACTATTTTTTTTGGCACTGGTAATAAATTAAATCCGCAAAATATCTGTAAATTTATTTAGAAAAAGTGGTTACAGATTTTTTATTTCTTGCTGGAAAACAGCCTCGTTTTTTGCTGATAATATTCATATTAATTTAAGTAAAAACACTTGATTTTTTTATAAAAACGTGAGTCAACCAGAGGCAAAAGCCTCCGATAGAGAGCTGGAAACTTTTGTCATTGAGTGAGATAAATTGTTTGGAGAGAGCGTTTTGGTGCCATGCTAACCTTTTTTTGAAGGGGAATTTTGCTTTGAGTTTCTGATAAAGTATCTTAACGATCTTTTGAAGATCATAATAATTAACGACAAGGCATGATCTTTTTTTGATAATCCCGATAATTTGCTGAATTCAGAGAATTTATAGACTGGTGCGCTTCGATTTTTGTTATTCTGATTAACGTTCAAGGAGCTATTGTTGTCCCATAAAAAACTAAAATTACATATATTCGAAAGTTTATCTAAAAATAAAATGAAAAGCCGTGATTGATTTTAATAAAAAAATACTCATTATTGGATTTGGCTCAGTATCTCAATGTACCGTCCCTCTTCTTTTTAAACACATCAATGTCGATTATACTCATGTCACCATTATGGACTTTGAGGATATTCGTGAAAAAGTAGCACCGTGGACAGCATTGGGCGTTACCTACATTAATCATCAAATAACACCGTATAATATAGCACAAACCCTTTCGACCTATGTTGCCGAGGGCGATTTGATCATAGATTTAGCGTGGAATATTGATTGTTGTGAAATTCTTCAATGGTGTCATGATCATGGTGTCCTCTATATGAACACCTCGGTAGAAGTGTGGGATCCTTATACCGGGGTTGAGACTCGGCATCCTGCCGAAAGAACACTCTACTGGCGGCACATGAACATCCGCCGCATGACTTCAAAGTGGCAAAATAAAGGTGTCACGGCAGTGCTGGAGCATGGTGCCAATCCCGGATTGATATCGCATTTTACCAAACAAGGGTTGCTTGATATTGCCGACGCAGTCATTGCCCGGAACAAGGTCGGCCCAGCTCAAGCCGAAATTATTAAAGAGCTTTCTGAAAAAAGAATTTTCAATGAGCTGGCAATGGCGCTTGGCGTCAAAGTGATTCATTGCTCTGAAAGAGATACGCAAATTTCTGATGTTCCAAAACAGGTTGACGAGTTTGTCAATACCTGGAGTGTTGAGGGATTCCGGGAAGAGGGTATGACAACGGCTGAAATGGGTTGGGGAACCCATGAAAAAGAGCTTCCGGAATTTGCTTATACCCATCAGGATGGACCGAAAAACCAGATTTGTGTGGCCAAAATGGGGATGAATACCTGGGTGTGTTCCTGGGTGCCTGATTATGACATCCGTGGCATGGTAGTTCGCCATGGCGAGGCTTTTACGATTTCAGACTACCTTACGGTCTCCAAAGAGGGGCAGGCCATCTACCGTCCAACGGTCCATTACGCCTATTGTCCGAGTGATGCCGCGATTACCTCTCTGCATGAGTTGCGTGGTTATGATTACAGGCTTCAGTCCAATTTCAGGATTATGAATGATGAGATCATCAAGGGTTCTGACATTCTTGGTGCATTACTGATGGGTCATGCCTTTAATTCCTGGTGGACAGGTTCCGATTTGAGCATAGAGCAATCCAGAGCGCTGGTACCTCATCAGAATGCTACCACATTGCAGGTGGCAATATCCGTGGTCGCAGCCTGTATGTGGATGATAGAAAATCCTGACAGGGGTGTTGTTGTACCAGATAATATCGACCATGAGTATATCCTTGGAATTGCAAAACCTTATCTTGGCAACTTCATCTCAAAAGATTCCGATTGGACACCGTTAAAATACAATCCCAACTTTTTTGCAGGGTTTAATACACCTGATATTGATGAAACAGATCCCTGGCAGTTCAAGAATTTTCTTATTACCGATAATGATTAAAACAGGAGACATTTAATGGAAGCTCAATATTTGAAACAATTGGCATTAGAGCATGGCACACCGTTGTTTGTGGTAGACCACGAAGTATTGCGCGCCAATTACCGCGAGTTCAAGCAGCATCTTCCAAGGGTTCAGGCCTATTTCGCTGTAAAAGCCAACTCAGCCAAAGAAATAGTTAAAACCTTCTATGACGCAGGTGCCAGCTTTGATGTTGCATCAATGCCCGAGTTTCTTACTGTCTACGAAAACATTAAAAGCCTGACGCCCGAAGAGCAACAGGATTTTATTTGGGATAAGATCATTTATGCGAATCCGATAAAGCCAATACCGACCCTGAAGGAGCTCGACTGTTACAAGCCGCTGGTCACGTTTGATAATGAAGATGAAATAGCGAAAATCGCCACCTACGCCCCGAACACGGGTCTTGTTTTACGAATAAAAGTTCCTAATACCGGTGCGATGGTAGAGCTCTCTTCCAAATTTGGTGCAGACCCAGGAGAGGCTGTTGATCTTATAGACAAAGCTTTCAAGAAAGGGCTGGTGGTCGAAGGTTTAAGCTTCCATGTCGGCAGCCAGTGCACAAATTTCCAGAATTATGTTCAAGCCCTTAATCTGGCCTCCAATATCTTCAAGGAGTCGTGGGAAAGAGGGTATAAGGAGGTAAAAATTCTTGATATTGGCGGTGGTTTTCCCGCTCCCTACGACAACAGTGTCAAGCCTTTTGCCGAGCTTGCCGTCATGCTCAATTCCGAATTTGACCGACTCTTTCCGCCCGACATTGAAATCATAGCAGAACCCGGAAGATTTTTAGTGGCAACTGCTGCCTGGGTCGTGATGGAGATTATTGGTACCGCCTATCGTGACGGCAAAAGATGTTATTACGTCAATGACGGTGTATATCACACCTTTTCAGGGATTATCTTTGATCACTGCGAGTATCCTTTAAAATCTTTCAAAGAGGGCAATGAGAAGATGTGTGCGGTGTATGGACCTACCTGTGATGCTCTCGACACGATTACTATGGCCAACCTCTTGCCCGTAGATCTTGCGATAGGGGATTTGCTCTACAGTGAAAATATTGGAGCCTACAGTCACGCGTCATCGACTTTCTTTAATGGTTTTCCGCCTGCAAAGGTTTTGCATATAAATAGATAGCACCAACGGGCATGTTACGACATGCAGGGGGCACGCCGCGGCGTGCCCCCTCGCTATCCATCCTTGTCTTGCAATATTACAATCAATCAATTCTACAATCAGTCAATCTGACTTTTGAATAAGAAGGCCGCGCTTGCGCATCCCAAGGATGAAACGGAGCGAGAAGTATCCCACGATACTTCTGCGCTTGCTTGAAAAATTCGGATATCCCCCGTCATCAATTCCAAAGGGCGAGTAGTCTTTTCTGACAGACGTTTTCACGGCGCTGTTGTTGTTACTGATTTGATAATTGAAGGGGATTGCGGCAATTCACAGGTGCCTGCTCGGAAATGGATTGCCGACAACCTCTCCGCCCGTGACGTTTTTTTTTGAACTTTATCCGTACATTGAAGCTGCTTTATTGGGCAACAATCACGACCTTGGTTTAAAAGAAAAGAACATTGATTGATGAGCCTGAGCTTGGTTTGCACCCTTTTGCAATTCACCTTTTAGCCGCAATGCTTCGTTCCGTCTCTAAGCGGCGACAGTTGATTGTCTCTACGCAGTCCACAGATCTTTTGAACGAGTTTGATGCTGAGGATGTTGTTGTTGCTGATCGGACAGAAGGTTTTACCTGCCTGCACCGTCTGGACTCGCAGGCTCTGAAAAATTGGCTTGATGCATATTCTCTCGGAGAGCTATGGCAGAAAAACATACTTGGCGGGAGGCCATCACGATGAGCCGGGTTCATGTTTTTTGCGCCTGTGTTTGAGGCATGGATTAAAAGAATTGAGGCTTTAACCTCTTGAGAATAAAAAACACTTCAATTGGGAACCCGATTTTGGGGTTTGTAGTGTCAATTTTGTTTATCTTTGCGTCCGTGCTGAGGTACCACCATGAAACTTGCTACAATCGACATCACCTACTTCCGCTGCTTTGAGTCACTTGCGATCAAGCTTCACCCCGACATCAATGTTTTTGTTGGTGCCAATGGTGCAGGCAAAAGCAGCATTCTTGATGCCATCGCCATTGCACTGTACGAACTCGTCGCCGCAAATGGTGGGGGAGGCAAGAGCCAGCGAAAAATGCAGGGGGCTGCACTTCAGGCTACGGATATTGCCATCACTCCCTCAATTGGAGAGTCTTTTGCCGGGCGCAAGCAATTCGTACAGATCAGTGCAGGGGTAACGGATTACTATCCAATCGAAGATTTCACAGGAAAAACACCTGACGGACAGAACGTACTGCTGGAGTGGACAGATCACATTGTTTATAGTATTCCAGCCACGTTCATTTACGACACCAGCGCTTCGGAAAGAGTCTCAGAACTTCACTATTATATAACGCTCCTTTGGGAAGAAATCGTCAAAAGTCCGCAAGCATTGATTCCTTTGCCCGTTGTAGCCTACTACCGTGCTACTCGGAGGATGGAGGGAATGCCTGAACTTGGAGATATCTTTAAACTCGACCTTGCCAGAGACAAGGCATTCGTCAGTGCTCTCAATGCGGCTGCAAATTTTACTGCCATGTGCCAGTGGTTCTACTTGCGTGAGAACGCCGAACTCCGTGCCCATGTAAACGTCCAGAATGGCGACAGCACGGAGTTTGCTGACTTGCGTGCTGTACGAGAGGCATTGAAACTTACCATTGATGGACTGGAGCGTATTTACTTTGATGGCAGTCCACCACGACTGATGGTTGAAATCAGGGAGTTCGATGGCACTTTGCGTGCATTTGAGCTGGCGCAACTGAGCGACAGTTATCGTAACTTGCTTGCGCTGGTACTCGACTTCGCCCGTCGACTTGCTCAGGCCAATCCAAACTGGCCAAACCCGCTTGAAGCGCCGGGCATTTTACTTATTGACGAAATCGAACAGCACCTTCATCCTTGCTGGCAGCAAAAGATCATTCCCGCTCTTCGTGCAGCTTTCCCGAACACCCAGCTCATTGTTTCAACGCACAGCCCGGCGGTGCTCACCACAGTACGCCGCGAACATATCAAACTGCTTGGCGCCGACCATCAGTTTGAGCAGATCCTGGAAGATGTAGGTACCTACGGGGCGGACAACTCCCGCGTTCTGGCTGAGGTGTTTGGTACTTATCCTCGACCTCAAAATATTGATACAGTCCAACAATTAGCTGAATACTGGCAGGCGGTGGAAGCTCAAGAACACGATACCGATCAAGCAAAAGCTCTACGTCAAGAGCTTGAATCAGCATTGGGCACAAGCGATCCCGATCTTCTTCGCGCCGATCTTCGGATAAAACAGTTACAATTTTTGAAGCAACGATGAAATAAATCCAAGAGAAATATCGACTTAAATCAGACGAAATCATTTATATAAGCGCAATAGATTTGTATATTTAGAGCTATTTGATTTGAGTTGCTGACTTTTTTCAACTGTTGGCTTCACAGGTGTACAGCTTTTTTATTTTTATACTATACAAGAATGCCGGGATTACAACTGAGGGATGAATTTCTCGGGGCACACATGCCCGGCACAGCTATTGCACTGCGAACCAGCGATAACAAGGGCGCTGCCCAGAAGTCTGCTGATTCTATTTTGTCGATCACCTACCCGACCTCCGATATCCAGACAGCCCTGAAGGCGATCAGTGTGAAAAACAGTGGGCGTCCCATCGTTGTTATGGGTGGTCGAGGGCGCGGAAAGTCACACATCATGGCGGTGATGCATCATGCCCTTCACTCTCCTCAAGTGGTGGAATCATGGCTCAAAGAGTGGGGTGCGAAGCTCGGCAATGATGAGCTAAGCAAGCTGGAACTGCTCAAGGGCTACTTCCCTATTTCCGAGCCTGTGCAAAATCAGGAATATCCGCGTCTCTGGGATCTTGTGTTTGAGCGTCATCCAAAAGGGGAGTATTACCGAGGCCATTTTGAGAGCATGTCTTCAACATTTCCGCCTCGCACTCTTCTGGAGAAGATGTTTGAAGAGCAGCCCATTGCTTTAATCCTTGATGAATTTCAGACATGGTATACCGGCCTGCCTGACAAAGATCCTAAAACAGGTCTTTTGCTCAAGCAATACGCCTACAACTTTGTGCAGATTATCTCTGAAATTGCTGCCGATCGCCCGGAGCTACTGATTTTTGTGATTTCGGTGCTCAATAATGATAATGAAGCCTTTAAGCAGGTGCATCGGCAATCGCCTGTTATCATTGATTTTCGTGGCCCCTCAGCCCGGCAGGATCGCCAGAAACTTCTTTTGCACCGGCTCTTTGAAAACAGGCGCAATATTCAGCATGCAGATATTATCACAACTGCCGGCATCTACTCGACCGAGCGGTTTCGTTTGCTCTATGCCAACAAGTCCGAAGCTGAAAAGGAGCGGATTCAAAACGAGGTCTTTACCTGCTGGCCCTTCACTCCGGAGCTGCTTGATCTGCTTGAAGACCACATTCTGCTCTCTTCGGCAGCACAAGAGACAAGGGATCTCATTCGGATTCTTGCCCAGGTGTTTCGCAGTCGCGGTGCGCTTGTGCCTGTCATTACTCCCGCCGATTTTTTTGTTGATGGTGAGTCAGACGAAGTGCAGACGCTGGTCGATTCCATAGCAGTTCAGGCAGGTCAGGAAAAACTCCGCCAGATAGCCCAGCGGAATCTTTTTGCGGTGCGTGATTCCGGCTCAACGGTTCCCCATGTTCGTGAGCTGGTTAGCTCTCTCTGGATGCGCTCCATCTCCCAAGGAAAGAGTGCGGGTGGAACCCCGGCTGAGTTGCATCTTGATATTACCCGTGAAGCTTGTATCGACAACAACTCCTTTCAGGCTGAATTAGCCTTGCTTATCGAGAACAGTGTCAATATTCATGGTGACGAGGTGCCTGGCGGGCCACTCTGGTTTGGCATCAACGAGAACCCGCGTGCGAAGGTTCGGGCTTGTGCCAAAAATGACCGGCTCTGGCAATGCAGTGCTGCGCAAACGAGCGGGACGACGCTCTACCCTGGTCAGGATATGCAGTGGATTCGAAAATATTTGCGATATGAGCTTGCTGGACAGGATATCCGGGAGAACGTATCCCGAATCATTGTTCTTGCCCAGAACTGGCGCGATGACCCCTGGAGTGAGCTGGAAGAAGCAGACAATCCTGCAAAATGGGATCGTCCGGTGCTTCTGGTCATTCCGGACAACATAGAGAGTGGTGAAGTGAATGCAACACTGGGCCCCTGGCTGGCAAAGCACGTCCAGAAAAGGCGTAACACCATTCGTTTTTTACTTCCAGCCGTTGATATGCCGGGCCTCTACAATGATAAAGAGCTTCTCTACTCGGCCCGGTGCAGCTATCTCTCTTCTCGTGAAGGATGGGGTTCTGACCCAGTATATTTCTCTTTGCACCAGGATTTTAACCGACCGTTCCGCACCTTATTGAAGTCCTGTTACAATCGGCTTGCCCTTTTGCGGCAATGGAATTTTCAGCAACCGCAGCGCTGCCTCTTTGACCTTGAAAAAATAGCCGCACAAGGCGGGGAGATTCCGCCTGCTGTTGAGGCAAAGATTCTCTCTGACCTTTTCGACAAGAGCGAATTCCGCTCTTTTGTGCTGCAACGCGCAAAAGAGTCCGACTTTATGAGCTCTCTGCTTGACGACCTGATTGAGCCACCTCCACCTAACTCCGGAGAGGCAATTCCTTTCCTTGGAGAGACAAAAATCAACGAGTTGGTGCTGGAGCTTGTCGCCGAAGGGGCCATTGTCCTCAATGTCAACGGAGAATGGATAAGGCGGCGCGACGAAGAGGACTCTGACCAGGCTGCATTACGTTATATCCAGTCCAGAGCATTTCGCACCGGTCAGGAGTTACGCCAGATTCAGCTTGCCCTGCCTGGAGCCGCTGGTGGCGGAACAGTCACCGCTCCGAATCCTCCCCCGGTTGTTCAGCCAGTGAGCAACGTGAATACTCCCTACTTACCATCACCTCCTTCTGGTGGAGGTATCGTAAGTGGTCTTGATGACAAGAGCGCCATCACCCAGCCAATACCCCGCCCAACGGCAAAAACCTGTAAATCCGCCGAACCAGCAACGGGAATCAACCTCTCGGGCTGTTTCGAATCATGGGGAGTCTCTTCCAGTCAATCCATTGAAACTGCACGCATCGAATTTTCTGGCCTTACCTCTCAGCAGATCAAGCAGATTCTGCAACGCATACCATCCTCATTCAAAGCGACACTCGATATCACCTGGCGCGATGGAGGCGATCAATCATGAAGAATATTGACTGGAACGCCCTCATTTTCGGTTCACACTCTGCGGCAACAGCGTGGATGGAGATATTCTCCTCTTTACTTGCGATTGCCCGGCAGACTTCATCGCCTGTTCTGCTTCATAATGCAACAGTTACTCCTGACCGACTGTTGAGCGAAGCCGCCTGGGAACTTTGGGAAGCCTTTCCTCTGACAGCAGTAAAAACTTCAGCCAGCCTCAAAGAGTGGACACGTCAAAGTCCGGGAAAGGCTGTTCTCATCCTTGACGCTCTTTCATTACGGGAGTTGTCTCTTTTGCTTGGCGCGGCAGAAGCAAGGGGTATTCAGCCGCAGGAGGTGAAAGTTACTGGATCAGAATCTCCTTCAACCACCGACCACTTTGCCAAAGCCATCGGGTTGCCATCAAGAAGCGCCTTGGCCAACGACGGGAAACCTGGCACCCTGTCACTTTTCGACGGCAATTGTTTTACGGAAGAGCCAGGGCTGCACTGTCCGAAATGTGGAACCTTTGCCGGAAAGCGCCTTGTTGATCAGTTTACGCGTCACGTCCAGCCCGCACTTGGTGCCACAGCGCGAAAGAAAAAGGAGTTTGGTCTCAGGAACAAGCCGGTTCAGATGTACCTGCTCATCCATCCCGAATGGCTGAAAGGGGCATCAGGTTTTGACGGGGAGCGGGAGTATGGTGGATGGGCCGGAGCACCGGCAGAGGCAACCGCCGACTGGTTCACGAAACGGCTGGAAAATTTGCGCGTTGTTGAGGTTCGAGGGGCTTCACTGCCGGATGAGGTGGTTTTGGCTGACGGGACGGTGATTGAGACTGCAATAGGTACAGTTCCATATAAAAAAACCAATAAAGGTATTAAGCCAGATAACGGAAAATATATTTGTGCTAATTGTGGCAGGAAAGAGAGCTTTTTTAATAGTGCAAGGGAATCTGAAAAAACATTGCCGGTAACAAGTTATGCCTTGCAGTGTCATTGCCCCCAGTGTGATGCCGATGGCTATACTTATGGAGGGCGATATTTTAAAGCGCCTGATGCCTATGATATTCAACGGCTCAATGCTGCTCAAATGGAGTGGAGAAACCGTTCAGAAATTGATTTAGCAGAATATTGGCCGCAGCAGGAGGTACCCATCGGTGAACGTACAACCAAACGGGATAGTATGCAGCAATGGGGCTATACCCACTGGTGGAAAATGTTCAATCCTCGCCAATTATTAGTACACACTCACCTGCTCAAGGCTATTACGGAAGCTTCGGAAGATTCATGGCCTTTGGATGTGCGGGAACAGGCTCTTGGTGCTTTACAGTCGTATTTGCGTAACCAAAATATGTTTTCCTTTTATCACGTAAAACGAGATTGTCTCGCGCCAGCCCTTAGCAATTCAAATTATCATCCTAAAAGTGCGACGATCGAGGTTAGTGCATTCAGCTCTGGATATGGCCCCTGGAAAACTACTGCGTTAGGAATTTTAAGTGGGCTTGAGTGGGCTTTGAAGCCTTGGGATCCTGTTATCAAAGAAGATGCTGGACAAGCAAAAAGTATTAGGGTTGAAATGAATGATCCTATTGTTCCAGGTAATGAAGCCTTTTGTGCTTCGTCAACAGATTTGTCGATTTTGGATGATCAACAGTTCGATATGGTTATTACGGATCCACCCTTTGGTGATAATCTGTTTTATGCCGATCTGGCTGATTTCTTCTATGTCTGGTTACGAATTCCTCTCCGTAAATGGTATGCTGATTTGCGTGAAGAGGCTTATTTTGAATCGGAGCTTACTCCGCATAGCATGGAGGCAGTAGATAATACGGTGGAGCATCCAGATGACAGAGAAGATTACGAGAAAGAGCCCTTTATTGAAGCTAAACACTTGGTCAAGATTCGGGGTTTGACGGATAATTTGGTTCTTGCGGAAAAAGATTCAAATCCTTTTTACCGCCCGCAGCCGTCAAGCGACTTCTACAGCCAGACCTTGTCTGCCTGCTGGGCAGAAGCAAGAAGCCGTTTGAAAGATGGTGGTATTATGGCTTTTACCTTCCACCACAACGAAGATCAGGCTTGGATTGATGTCCTTTTAGCTCTTTTTAATGCAGGTTATTTATTGGTAGCAACTTATCCTATCCGAAGCGATGAATCCAAGGGGGATAATGCTTCATTTGGTTCACAAAAAATAGAATACGACATCATTCACGTCTGCCGTAAACGTCTCGGAGAGCCGGAGCCGGTGAGCTGGGCGCGGATGCGGCGCTGGGTGAAAGAGGAGAGCTTTCGCCTGAAGGAGCTGCTGGAACATACGCATGGCAAAGAGCTGCCGGAATCCGATTTGAGGGTGATTCTTCGGGGCAAGTCGCTGGAGTTTTACTCACGCCACTATGGCAAGGTGTTTACTGGCGACAATCAGGTGCTTGATGTGCGTGAAGCCCTGCTTGGCATCAATCAGCTTCTTGACGATTTGCTGGAAAACACCTCTTTGACCGGAGGCGTGCACCCTCCTGACAGTGCTGAACCGGCAAGCCGGTTGTACTTGCGTTTGTTCAAAAAGCGTACAGAGATGGAGCGTGACGAGCTGCACAAAACCCTGCGTGGCACCGGCATTGCCCAGGGAGACCTTGAGGCGCGGGGGTGGGTCAGGGTGGTTGGTAAAACCGTTGTGATGGTGCCAATCCTTGAGCGCATTGCCTTTTTTACCGAGCGTGGTCGTAACCGTAAGGTGATTAAAACAGACCTCGATCAGGCCCATTTTCTTGTAGGCGCGGCTTTTGTGGATTCAGGGCTGAAGATCGAAAGCGAGCTGAACAACCCGAACTTCAAGGTGAAACGCTCTGTTGATGAGCTGTTGCACTGGTATGCTGAGGTTGATGATGATCCCGTCAACCGGGTGGCCGCCACCACCGCCTCACAACTTTTGGAGCGCTGGCGTAACCGCAAAGTCAAGCCAGAGCCAGCCCAACTCTCGCTTTTTGAAGTACTCGAATCAGATGAATAACTGCACAGGGAGAAGCAACCAATGAAAATAGAGTCCATACGGTTAAAAAATTTCAAGGCATTCCGTGATGCTGAGTTGATTGATCTGCCGAATTTCTGCGTCTTTGTCGGGGCGAATGGTACAGGCAAGAGCACGATCTTTTCTGTGTTTGGCTTTCTGAAAGATGCTATCACCAGCAATGTCAACACGGCGCTTGCAAAGCTTGGCGGAAGCCGGGGGTTTTCAGAGGTGCGCAGCCGTAACGCCACCGGGCCGATTGAGATTGAATTGAAGTTTCGCGAAGGGAGCGACACGCCCCTGACCACCTACTTTCTGCAAATCAATGAGGAGAACGGTCGGGTTATTATTGAGCGTGAAATTCTCAAATACCGCAGAGGCAGTGGTGGTCAGCCGTGGCATTTTCTTGATTTTTCGCGGGGGAAAGGGAGCGCTGTCACTAATGAACTGATGTCGGTTAACGATGTCAAAGAGTTGACTCGCGAAGAGCAGACGCTGAAATCACCGGATATTCTGGCTATTAAAGGGTTAGCGCAATTCAAGCGCTTTCCGGCTGTGGTGGCGCTTGGCAATCTTATCGAGAACTGGCATATCTCTGATTTTCATATCAGTCGGGCCCGTCCGGAGCAGGAGGCTGGTTATGCAGAGCATCTGTCGCGTGAGGGTGAAAACTTGTCGCTGGTCATCCAGTATCTTCATAATCACCATCCTGCCGCCTTCATTCAAATACTTGAGTTGCTGAAGCAGCGCATTCCCGGGATCTCTCAGGTAGAATCAAAAACCACCGAAGAGGGGCGGGTGCTGCTCAAGTTTCAGGATGGTTCGTTTGAAGATCCTTTTCTTGCCCGCTATGTTTCGGATGGTACCATCAAGATGCTGGCCTATCTGACGCTGCTCTATGATCCTTCCCCTCACCCGTTGCTGGGTGTAGAAGAGCCTGAAAATCAGCTCTATCCAAGGCATTTGCATGAGCTGGCTGAGGAGTTTCGCAACTATGCAAATCGGGGCGGGCAGGTGTTTGTTTCGACCCATTCACCTGATTTTTTAAATGCAACAACTGTTGATGAGGTGTTCTGGCTCGTCAAAGAAGAGGGATATACCCAAATCCGTCGAGCCAATGAAAATGCGCAGATTGTTGCCTATATGAAAGATGGCGATCAGATGGGCTATTTGTGGGATCAGGGATTTTTTGAGGGGAGCGATCCTCAATGAAAAACCTTGTTTTCTTTCTTGAAGAGCCCTCTGCACAAAGGATGCTTGAAGGGGTGTTGCCCAGATTTATCCCTTCTGATGTCGTGGTTCACTATGTGGTTTTTCAGGGAAAAAGTGATCTGGAAAAACAACTTCTCCGAAAGCTTCGTTTTTGGCAACGTCCTGATTCTGTTTTTGTTGTCATGCGCGATCAGGATTCCGGTGATTGCAGGGCTATAAAACGAAGACTTTTAGAGCTTTGCCAGCAGGCTGGGCGAGGTGAAGCTTTGGTTCGTGTTGCTTGCCATGAATTGGAAAGTTTTTATCTCGGTGATCTGGCTGCGGTTGAACGTGGGCTTGGTATCAGGGGGTTGGCTGCAAAACAGGGACAGAGTCGGTACAGAACTCCGGATAAACTTGGCTCTCCCTCTGAAGAATTGAAGAAACTGACAAACGGCAAATATCAGAAGGTTGCGGGTTCCCGTGCCATTGGTGGGCATCTCAATCTCGAAAAAAACAGCTCACACAGTTTTACCGTGCTTCTGTCGGGAATTAAAAAAGTGCTTGAATCTTGACATTATGGAAACAATCTCGAACACGGTTTGGCAACGCAAGGGTTCATCGGTAATTTTTGACAAAGTGAGCCTTGGTGAGTTTATTCCCAAAGGGGCAATGATCTCTCTGCGGCATCTTCTGAGCTGGTCGCAGGGGTTTCCTGACGATCCGCCGGTAACAGGTCATACCATTCTGGTCTCCGGCCTTGAAGCCATTATTGAAACAATGGAACCGCCCGCGGCTGAGGCGTTTCTTGCCTGCACTGTCCGGCCATTGCTGAAAAATCTGCAAAATCGCTGGCCTGCCTGTGGGGTGGTGTTCGGATTTTCCTCTCATCCCAATGCTTTTGAAGTGACGGTTCTGGAAGAAGAGCTGCTTTTTCGCCGTCGTGACCGCAAGACGGTGCGTCTTTCGGACGGGTTATGGGATGGCAGTGCCGCGTTTGACTTGAAACGTGTTAATCGCCAGGGCGAAGAGGGGGGCGAGGTCACCGTTGGCTACTATGTCGATCGCATTTCCTGAAATAGAGCCAGGGCTGAAAGTCAGCCACAGGGAGCTTGGCGATGGTATGGTTGTTGGCCGTGAATCGACAGGCTTTGTCACGGTCTTTTTTCGGGCTCATGGTGACCGGCAGGTTCCGGCTGACTCTCTTCAATTGGCAACCGACCGTTTCGACCAGATTATCCGGGGTATGGTGCCGGTTACAAAGGAGCGGCTGGAGCGGCTCTGGCTGGCTGTTGAAGCTGAAGAACTTCCTCTGATGGAGAGTGCCGCAACCCTCACTTCCGCAAAAGTCGATCTGCTGCCGCATCAGATTGTATTGGTGCATCGTCTTACGAACGCCCGCCCCAAGCGATTTCTCATTGCCGATGAAGTTGGATTGGGCAAAACAATTGAGGTTGCGCTTATTCTTCGTGAGCTTGCATCGCGGGGTGAGTTGCAGCGGGCCATCATGATTGTGCCTGCCGGGCTGGTGGAGAATTGGCGAAGAGAGCTGAACGATGTGTTTAATCTCGATTTTGAGGTGTTCGGCAGCGACGGTGACGTCACTGACCGAAAATCAAATGCCTTTGCCAAGCATAACCGGTTAATTGTTTCGGTCGATACGCTGAAACGGACATCAAGGGTGAAGCGCCTTCTTGCAGCTCCGTTATGGGATCTGGTTGTTTTTGATGAGGCCCATCATCTGAGCGTTTATCGCACCGGCAACAAGGTTAAAAAAACGGAAAACTTCAAGCTGGCTGAAGCAATTCGTGACCATTGCCGCGATCTTATTTTGCTCTCCGCCACTCCTCATCAGGGCGACCATTTCCGATTCTGGATGCTGATTCGCCTCCTCAGCCCTGAACTTTTCGAAAATGAGCACGATATGGTGCGCAATCGCCACCGGCTTAATGCGGTTGTGATCCGCCGTACCAAGGCTGATGCCTGTGCACAGGATGGCAGTTCGTTGTTTGTGCGGCGCATGGTGCATACCCAAGGGTTTCGGCTTTCGGAGAAAGAGCAGGAGTTTTATCAGGCACTTCTTTATTATTTGCAGGATGGATACAACCTTGCCGCCAGGAATGGCAACAAGGGTCGTGCCCTTGGTTTTGTCATGACCATCTTTCAGAAAATAGCCGCAAGCAGCTTTGCCGCCATCCGTTCAACCTTGCGTCGCCGCTTGTTGATGCTCACCATTCACGAAGGAATTGAGCGCGACGAGCGTCTCGATGTTGATGGTCGTAACCGGGTGTTTGAAGAGGCGCGGCAATTTATTCACCAGATGTACGGCTTGCCCTTCGATGCGGTCGGCAATGCAGAGACAGAGCAGATTCTTGCTGATGCGAGGTATCAACTCCTCAAAAAACGTCGCGATTCGCTTTCGTTTTCCTCAACGGCGGAGAGTTACTCCGACCAGGAATATGATGCCGGAGCAAGCGAGGAGTCTGCAGCGACACTGGTTACGGTTGCCCTGCCACAGGAAAGGCAACGGATTTCAGCTCTTCTTGCATCATTTCCGGAGGGCGTTGAGTCAAAAATAGTGATGCTTGTTCATGCGCTGGAACAGATCTGGCAGCAGAATTCGGATGAGAAGGTCGTTATTTTTGCCACTTATCTTGGCACTGTTGAGGCCATTAAAAAGCAGTTGAGTGATCGTTTTCCCGACAAAGGTGTCGATATTCTCAAAGGTGGTGATCATGGGGCAAAAACGGCTGCTCAAAAACGGTTTCGACGCAAGGATGGCTCATCGGTACTGGTTTGCACGGCGGCAGGACGGGAGGGGATAAACCTCCAGTTTGCACGAATCCTCTTCAATTATGATCTGCCATGGAACCCGATGGATCTGGAACAGCGGATTGGGCGAATTCACCGGTATGGGCAGGATTCAACGGCACAGGTCTACAACCTCGTGGCAACCGATACCATTGAAGGGCAGATATTTTTGTTACTTGAGGAAAAGCTCGCTGACATTGCGAAAGCCCTGGGAAAGGTTGACGAGCAGGGGCAAATTGCCGAAGATCTGCGAACACAAGTACTGGGGCAATTGAGTAACGTCTTGAGTTATGACCGCCTCTATCAGGATGCTATCAGTGACCCTGCATTGCAACGGACACGGCAGGAGCTTGAAGTTGCCATGTTGAACGCCGACCTTGCCCGACAGGTTGTGTTTGAACTCTTTCAGGAACTTGACAAATTTAACCTCGGAGAGTACCAGAAATTTGACGATCAGGGCAAAGGAATGCAACGGCTGGTCAATTTCCTTGCACGCGCAGCAACGGTTTTGGGTTTGTCATTTCATCAAGAGGCTGATGCTCGACTGGTGTTGCAGAATAATGGAGAGCCACCTCTCTCCTTTACCACTGACCGTGACCTTGCCATGCAACATGAAAGTCTCTACCTTCTTGGGCTTGAGCATCACATGATCAGTAGCCTGCTGAATCGCTTTGCCAATGCTGAGACCCATTCCAGAGCTCTTGCAGGCAAAGCGGGCAGCATCAGGCAAAGCGGTCTTTTGACGATATGGAAGATCAACACGCAGGGAAAAGATGGACAAATTCACCACCGCATCGCCCGTATCGGCATGAGCCTTGATGGTACCAGAGCCCCCTGGCTTGAACACCTTGATGACGCGCTGCTAAGCATGGAAGCGCCGGTTTCAATAACACCGGAGGAGTGGAAAACGGTGGCCATCAACAAGAAATCGCACCTTCAGGAACTTTTGCATCGGGAGCTGAGCTACTGTGGAGTCATCAATGCTGAGACCACTTATGCGGCGACACTGCTCGCCGCAGTCGGAATGGAAAAGTAGAGAGTTTGTTTTGTTGCAATTGTACCGATTGAAAAAATCATGAACCAGAACACCCTTGCGCTTACTCCGGAAAACGAAGAGCTTAACCAAAAGCTCGCGCAACTTGCTGTGGAGTTTCTGGATCTTTTTACCCGTCACAAAGAGATGGTGGAGGATGAGTATGTTATTCTGACCTCACTCTATCTTGAGAAACTGGGTTGTTTTCAGCTTGAGTTACTGCAAAAGAAAACGGAAGCTGCCCGGCTTAAAATGAAAATGAAGTTGATACAGGCGGCAATAAACCGCGATGAGCGACCCGATTTGCAGGTGATAGAAAATTCAGTAGATAAAAAATTTCAGGATTATTATGCTGAAATTGAGGTTCAGGCTGCCGCTTTGGATCAAGCCAAAGATGTGCTGTCACATTTGGTTTCAGAAGAGGATACCCTGAAGCTGAAAGAGTTGTTTCGGGTGCTGTGCAAAAGGCTCCACCCTGATTTGAATCCGGATCAAACGGAAGATGAAAAAGAGTTGTTCATCAAGGTAAAATCGGCTTATGATCTGCAAAAAATAGCTGAACTGCAAAACATTCTTCTCTATCTTGATGAGTCGAAAAGGGAGAAGATTGTATCTATCTCAGGTGATGAGAAGAGGGAACGGATTGAGCATCTTGAAAGCAATGTCAAGTCGTTGACCGCCAAAATAGCCCAATTACAGCAAACCTTTCCGTTCAATGTTAAAGAGTTGATTTTTGATGAAAAATATATAGCGCAGAAACAGGGGGAGTTAAGAAGTGATATTGAAAAATTTGAGAAGGAAAGGGCCAAGTATGCAACACTTATTGACATCATGACTGATGAGTGAATCTCTCATACCCGTAACGCCAGGTTTGCTGGATCTCCTGCGTCGAGAGGGGCAAGGTATTGTGCCGTTTTCGCAGGAAATTCTGGTATTGGAAATAGTCGTTGCTGGTACAAGCTATTGTGCTGAAATTGAGAGCATTGAATCTTGTATCGTCCCTGAAAAATTTTTGACGATGAAAAGAGAGCCTGATAATAAATTTGACAAGTTTGCGATTGCTCTCTATTGTGACGACACTCGTATTGGATTTGTACCGGCAGCAACGAATCAGGTTTGTTCGCGTTTGATGGATGCCGGAAAATTATTTGTATGCAGGGTCGTTGCGAAAAACTGGATTGATAGCTGGCTGCAAATAGATGCCCATATTTTTATGGTTGACTGATTTCATCAAGCACTTTCAGCTTCCCCGCCAGACGTTTTTATGGCGCTGTTTCCGTTTTCAACTTCTGAGCTACACTATCTCCTCCAGCAATTCTACAATCTCTTCCGGTCGCTGCACCAGGGCTTTTGCGCCAAACTCAATAAGCTCGTTTTCCGGACGGAATCCCCAGAGGACGCCGAGGGGGTACATTCCTGCCCTTGTGGCGGTCAGCATGTCGATTCCGCTGTCTCCGACGTAAAGTACTGAAGAGGGCTCTTCACCGAGCATCCGCGCAACAAGCAGGGCACCTTCGGGGTCGGGTTTGTGGGCTATGGCGCTGTGATGGCCCATGACTACATCAAAATCCCACTCTTTCAGCAGTTCATCTGCGCAGAGTTGGGTGAAGTGGTCGGCTTTGTTTGAGAGGATTGCTTTTTTGATGCCGCGTTCTGTAAGAGCGTCGAGCAGGGTGCTGATGCCGGGATAGGGACGTGAGTGACGGTTCCAGTTGTCGCTGTAGTGCGTCATCAGCTCTTTGAGCAGAAAATCGATAGTCTCCGGAGTTCCGGCCTCTTCGGGCAGTGCTTTTTTGACCAGTTCCCTCATGCCGTGCCCGACGAGAAAGCGGCACTTATCGATGGTATGGATAGGATAGTTGTGCAGGGCAAGGACGGTATTGAGGGTGTTGACAATATCCTGGAGGGTGTTGAGCAAGGTGCCGTCAAGGTCGAAGATAACTGCTTTGAAGGTCATAAGGGAGATGCTCTGGTTTTGGTGAATTCGGGTGTGTGTCACAGGAATAATGCGTCATGGAATAAAAAAAGCACCCTATACCGGCGGCATAAGGTGCTTTTTTTAAAAAAACAGCAGCTTACTTTTTAGCAGGGATAATCGTCGATGTTACGTTCTGCACTACCTGTCCAGCCGTGCATGTCACGTTCTGCAGCAACTGACCGGCCGTGTTTGTTGCGTTGCCAGCAAGATCAATAGCCGTTTTTGTGAGGGGCTCAACAACTGATACAATAGCTTTCACTGCTGTGCCGATCAAATCGACATTCTGCTGAAGAAGTTTTCCTGCGGTGTCAAAAAGGTTGCCGAGTGCAACTGAAAAATCGTTGATTGCTTCGTTTGCCATGATGGTTATTATTTTATGATTATAGGAAGATATGTTTTGGTCAAAATTGATTCCGGTATTTTAGTTCCTTGAACGCCTTTACCCTAATTTCATAATTTTAATGGAATTTAACAAATTTATGCAAGAGAAGCCAGCAGAAAACTGCTTTTCTAACACGTTTTGTTCTTTCCTGGAGGGCAGGGAGGCAGATGAAATTTCAGAGTTACCCGGTTGCTGCGTATCTTGTGTATAAATGTAAAAAAACCAGAATTAAAACCATGATAAAAAAAATTTCGCTGTTTGTTGTTTTACTTGCTGTTACTCTCTTCGCGACAGCAGGTGCAGTCGGTAACACTCTTGTGCTTGATGGCTCCACGACTGTCGGACCTCTTGCAAAAACATTTGCTGCATATTTCACCAAAAAATATGGTGTTCGTGTTACGGTAAGTGAGTCGGGCAGTGGTAATGGCGCCAAAAGTCTGATCAACGGCTCCTGTACCATTGCCACCATGTCGCGTGCCATGAAGGCGGCTGAAATTGCGGCTGCCCGCCAAAAAGGGGTTAATCCTGTGGCATCCATTGTTGCGCTGGACGGTCTTGCCATGGTTGTTCATCCGGCAAATCCTGTACGCTCGCTGACAAAAGCCCAGATCAGCAGTATTTACCGTGGAGCCATCACCAACTGGAGAGAGGTGGGAGGCCCCAATACCCGTATTGTTGTTATCCAGCGTGAATCCAATAGCGGGACAGAGGAGTCATTCAAGGAGCTGGTGATCGGCAAAGGGATACCGGTTACCGGAAGTGCCGAGACGCAGTCGAGCAACGGTTCGGTGAAAAGCCGGGTGAGCACAACCCTTTCAGCCATAGGCTTTCTCGGTCATGGTTTTGTTGATGGTTCGGTAAAAGTTATTGCCGTCAATGGTATTTTTCCAACAGTCGCGGCGGTGAAAAATGGTACCTATCCGGTCTCAAGGCCGCTCTATTTTTATACAAACGGTCAGCCTTCCGGTGTGGTTAAACAGTTTGTTGATCTGCCGAAAAGCGCTGAGGGAAAACGTATGATCACTGAGCTTGGTTTTATTAACCGCTGAGATCATTTTTTTTGAGTGGCAAGAGTACCTTTTTACATGAAAGCCGGTTAACCTGTTAATCCGGCTTTTTTGTTTTTGTACTTCCCGGCAAATGTTTCATACTTGTAACAGAAGCGCGGTTGTATCCTGTGGAGAAAGCTCTTAGATTGGGCACATCATATTTAATTATCACCGGGACATGAGAAGTCAGACCTCTGGTAATTGTCAAAGAAAATATTCAAGACTATGGCTGAAGAGAGTTTAGGGGAGAGCAACCGTACAAATGCATTTGTCTTAAGCGCTCGTAAACGCACCATGCAGAAGGTGATAAAAACAGCCGGGGAGGGTATGCTTTTTGCCGCAGCCTCTTTTGTGGCTGTTATTGTTCTTTTCATCTTCTATTTTGTGGCGCGTGATGCGGTTCCATTTTTTCAGATTCGTGGTTTCAGTGAATTTTTTACCAGTTCGAACTGGTACCCGGCCGATGATCCCGCTCAATTCGGTTCCCTTGCCATCATATACGGCAGTCTGATGGTGACGCTTGGTTCTGCCTTGATTGCCGTGCCGATGGGTGTGGCCGCAGCAATATGCCTGAGCGACATTCTCCCTTTTTCGATCCGCCAGTATGCCAAGCCGATTATTGAGATGCTTGCGGCAATTCCGTCGGTCGCCTTTGGCTTTTTTGCACTTGTCATTCTTGCCCCGCTTTTGCAGAATAACGGCGGCCCCATGCTGATGTGGGCGTGGTGGATACTTGTTTCGCCCTTTATGATTCTTGCCGTTATCGTAATTTCCGATCTTTTGACCACGAAGATTACGGATCAGAAACGGCGTCAGCAACTGCATATCTTCTTCCTGATTCTTTTCGGCCTTCTTTCGGTTTTTCTTTTGTTCAAGGTTGGTACCATTCTCTACGGAATTCAGATTCTGACCGGTACCAACGCACTGAATGTCTCCATTATTCTGAGCTTTATGGCCCTGCCGACCATTGTCAGTGTATCTGAAGATGCCCTTCAGGCGGTCGGGCGAGAGATTCGTGAGGGGAGTTACGCTCTTGGTGCCACCAGGGCAGAAACGATCATCAAAACGGTTCTTCCTGCTGCAAGCAGTGGCATTCTTGCGGCGGTCATTTTGGGCATTATGCGCGCACTCGGTGAAACAATGGTGGTCTGGATGGCTTCGGGCAACTCCTCCCAGATTCCCGAGCCATGGTTTAACTATCTTCAGGCAATCAGGACGTTGACGGCAACCATTGCCGGTGATATGGGTGAAGCTGACCAGGTGACCGGATCGGCCCGTTTTCATGTGCTGTTCGCCATGGGCCTTCTTCTTCTTGTTATCAGCTTTATCAGCAACCTGGTCAGTGAGAGGATTGTTGTCCGCCAGAGGAAAATTCTTTCGGGTCAGTAGCTGTTGTTGCTGGAGCTTGATTATTGATTGTTATGCATCTGTTCATCAAACCCTGTACTTATGAATATCGGAACCAGAAAAATACTTGATCGATCATTTACCGCGGTTGGTATCGGTTCTATCATCGTTATGGCGGTTGCCCTGATGATTGTTGTTGTGCCGATTATCACCAACGGTATTGGTGCGGTATTTTTTACCGGTACGGTTGAGCATCGGAAAATGCTGTTTAGTGAATTCAAGAGGGGCGACAGCGAGGGCCTTTCAAGTGAGGTCGCCTCATCAGAGCGTTATCGCGCAAAAGTGTACGAAATGCTCACCGGTTTTGAGGCTGAACTTGAAACCATGGCTCCGGAAAAAAAGGCTGAATACAAGTCAAAATATGCACAGGTCAGAGCTGCCCTCCAGGCTCTGCTTGGTCCTCTGCCTGGGGATTCTGCGCCGATGCTGACCAGGTTCAAGTACGGCCAGACCCGGTGGGAGAAAGCGGAGGAAAAACTGCATGATTTCCTCTATGAGTCAAAGTGGGACAATTCCAACCCCGATGTTATGTCGAAAGAGTACTTTGTGAGTCGCGCCATCAGCTTTCAGGGCACCTCTCTCGTCAAACTTTTTCCCTATGTCAAGAATAATCTTGAGTATATGCTCCTCCCGGAGTTCACCGTTTACTGGGGATTTATCACCGACAGTTCGGTTGACTCGCACTTTTTCGGGGGTATCTGGCCGGAAATTCAGGGTACCTTTTTTCTTGCTGTCGGTGCCATGCTCTTTGCCTTTCCCCTCGGTGTAGTCGCAGCGGTCTATTTTACCGAATATGCCAGGCCGGGTTTTTTGAACAGCATGTTGCGCAGTGCCAACAGCACTCTTGCCGGAGTGCCAAGCATTGTTTTCGGTATGTTCGGTCTCGCTTTTTTTATCAATACCATGAAGGTTTCTGAATCAAAAAGTGTGATTGCCGGTGCGCTGACGCTGGCCATCATGATTCTTCCGACCATTATCCGTGCAGCCGAAGAGGCGATCCTTGCTGTTCCGAAGACCTACAGGGAGGCCTCACTCAGCCTTGGTTCCACAAAATGGAATACCATTGCGACGGTGATTCTGCCCGCAGCACTGCCTGGTATCCTGACGGGCGGGGTTATCAGCCTCGGAAGGGCAGCAGGCGAGACGGCTCCGATTATCTTCACAGCGGCGGTCAGTGTTGGCTCGGCCATAGGCTTGGCAGATGTTTTTTCTTCTCCCACACCTGCCTTATCCTGGAACATTTATAATCTTGCCAGCGAACATGAGGCTGCCAGCCAGATCCGCCATGTTCAGTACGGGATGGTACTCGCCCTTGTAAGTATTGTTTTGATGCTGAATCTCTCGGCGATTGTGTTGAGGGCCCGTATTTCGAAAAAATTAAAAGGCTAAAAGAAAATCAATGCTCATGACAATGGATGCCAGAGAGAGTTCCGGAAGTGCGCCAGCACAGAAAGCAACAAGAGATATTTATCTGCCTCCTGAAAGAAGAAAAATATCCGGTGGGGACACGACTCATATCTCAGCCAAGGAATTCTCCATTTATTACGGAGAGTTCGAGGCGGTAAAGAGGGTGAGTGCCGATATTCTCTCAAAATATGTCACCGCTATCATCGGCCCAAGCGGCTGCGGCAAGAGCACTTTTTTACGTGCCATAAACCGGATGAACGATCTTATACCGAGTTGTCACACAACCGGTGCCCTGCTTTTTGACGGGCAGGATATTTATGGAAAATTCACCGATGAGGTGCTGCTCCGCAAAAAGATCGGCATGGTCTTCCAGAAACCGAACCCCTTTCCCAAATCCATTTTTGACAACATCGCCTACGGCCCCCGCCTGCATGGCGTGAACGACAAAAAGAAACTGATGGAGATTGTCGAGCGCAGTCTGAAAAAAGCGGCGATCTGGGATGAAGTGTGCGACCGTCTCGACAAGAATGCCCTCGGTCTCAGTGGCGGTCAGCAGCAGCGGCTTTGTGTTGCCCGTACGCTTGCTGTTGAGCCGGAAGTACTTCTGCTTGACGAGCCGACCTCTGCTCTTGACCCAAAAGCCACAGCAAAAATAGAGGATCTTATACAGGAGCTTCGCGGAAGTTATACCATCATGATTGTCACGCACAACATGCAGCAGGCATCACGGGTATCGGACTCCACGATGTTTTTTTATGAAGGGGTGCTTGTTGAACATGCCTCAACCGCGCAGCTCTTTACCAATCCAAAAGACACGATGACGGAAGACTATATAACCGGAAGATTCAGCTAACGAAAACAGTGTACACTTATGTCAGAACGACCGGTCCATGAGCTTATAAAAGAACTTTCTCAGGTTCTTGTTCAACTCTCCGACAAGGTGGTAGGGAATTTACTTGATGCTCTGCACGCAGTGAAACATCAGGATGAGCAGGGTGCGCGGAAAATCAGGCTTGTTGATGATGAAATTGATGTGGCTGAGGTCGATCTTGAGGCGCGCTGTCTGGCATTTCTTGCCCTTCAGCAGCCGGTAGCAAGAGATCTCCGCACCATTGTTACCATCATAAAAATCAACGACGACCTTGAGCGTATCGGTGACCTGGCGGTTCATATTATTGAGCGTATGCCGGAAATCAGTCCTGAGATGCTCGAATCCTTTGATTTTGAGAGTATGGGTATGCGTGCCGGCGATATGGTTAAAAAGTCCATCAAGGCATTTATCTACAAAGACCGCATGCTTGCAGACCAGGTGTGCGCTCTTGATGAAGAGGTTGATGTGATGCACCGCTCAGTCTTCAAAAAAGTGACAGCCCTTATGAAGGGGCCTGATTCTGATGTTGACCAGCTCATAGCAGCATTAAGCATATCGCGCTATATTGAGCGTATGGCCGACCATGCATCACGCATAGCCACTGAGGTCATTTTTCTGGTGACGGGTGAAATTGTTCGCCACCGGGGTGGTTTTTATGAAAAGCTCATCGAGTCGCTCAAAGAGTGAACAGCCGACAAGGGTGGAGCAATGGGGCGGGTCAGCAGGGCTTTAGTTTTTTTTTCTTGCATTTAATCTTGCAGGTCTGCTAAATTAACGTCACTTTGTATTTTTTAAACATAAGCATGGTGTTTGAACCCTATGGCTAACCTGTTAGGCAAATTTTTCGGCGATTCACCGAAAACCGCAGAAACCCCGAAAGCTTTTACCATCCAGATCGATCCTGCGAAGTTCGCTCTTTCCTTGAAACCGCAGGGCACGGTTCATGTGCAGCTTGAATCACTTAAGCAGAAGCTTACCAAACTCTCTTCGAACGTTGAGAACAACCTGATGCTCAGCATCCGGGCATCAACAAAGGGCAATGTCGAGCTTGCCGCTTCGGCCTTCAAGTTTGATGAAGCTTATATCCGCAAAGGAAAGTTTGAGGTTGAGTATCTTACCTTGGCTTACGCATCCTTCCAGAATCTTGGTGAAGCCGATCTCAAGGCGGTCAACCATGCGAGGATGATTCTCAGGGAGCTTGAAAAACTGGCCCAGCTCGCACTTAATATTGCCGATAAAACCGGCTATGTGCAGTTTGCCAATGTGCAGGAGCTGCACAAGGACGAGTATGGCCTGAAACCGATGGGTGATATTACGGCCGAAATGATCAAAAAAGCTGTTGAGGCCTACGTCAGCAGCAATTCAAAACATGCCAGTGAAACCCTGGTGATGATGAAGGAGATCAAGGATCTTTACGATGCGGCTGTTGCAAAAATCAAGGCATCGGTGAACGACCAGAATATCACCAATCTGACCGGTATCCTTTCGATTGTTGAGCATGTCAAGTCGTCAGCCGATATATCCTGTTCCATTGCAAGCCATTTCTGCTGAGACGGCTCCCTTTTTACCATAAAAAAAGCGTGCTTCGGTTCGCTTTTTTTTTATGGCGCATGTTGTCCTGATTATCCGATGAATGTTTATCAATGAAAAGCTTCCAAACGATAGCCGAAAAGCTGAACAAGCATAAATTTGTTGCTGTAGCCCTTCTTGCCATGCTTTTGGCACTCTTCTGGTTCTTCCAGCATCGTGAGCCGCAAAAAGTGGCTGCTGTAAGACCGAGTGAGCGTATCCCAGTGTCGGTTGCCCTGCTCTCGAAAGCCGCCGTTCGTGACAGCTTCAGTGTTGTCGGTACCGTCGAGGCATTCAGGGAGGCTGATATCTTTTCTGAATCATCAGGTCTTGTTCGCAGGGTTTCGGCTGAACCGGGATCGACGAAAAAGGCAGGAGAGGCGCTTTTTCTGCTTGATGATGAACTGGCCACTGCCCGGAAAAGGAAGGCGGATGTATTTTACCGGCATGCGAAACGGGATGCTGAGCGCTACAAAAATCTCTACAGCGAAGGTGCTGTGGCACTTTCAGCCTCAGAAACTGCGCAGTTGCAGCTCGAAGAGGCTGAAGCCGAGTTTACAGCCGCCAGCCGTAAATACGGCGATACCAGGGTGAAGGCTCCTTTTTCAGGGATTGTGACTGCCCGCTTTGTTGAGCAGGGGGAGATGGTTCAGGAGGGAAAGAGGGTTGCACAGATGGTTGACCTGTCGAAGGTAAAGGTGATCATCTTTGTGCCTGAGCGGCAGATTCTCAAGTTTGTGCCGGGCACCCTTCTGACGGTTACCAGCGATCTTTATCAGGGGGAGGGTTTTACGGGCAAGGTAAGCTCGGTGAGTGACAAGGCGGGACGTGATCACACCTTCAGGGTTGAAGTGGTGTTGCAGAACTCCGGCCACAGTAAATTCAGATCCGGCATGTTTGCCAGAGTCATCCTGAAGGGCGATGGTGAGCGGCTGGCACTTCTTGTTCCACGCGTTGCGCTTTTGTCAGGGATCAGAAATCCTGAACTTTTTGTTGTCCGGAACGGCAAGGCTTATTTGAAGTCGTTTGTTGCCGGTATGGAGGTGCAGAAGCAGCTTGAGGTTCTCGGGGGACTCTCGGCGGGCGAGAGCGTGGTGATCAGTGGACAGGATGAGCTTCATGATGGCTCAGATGTGGTTGTGATCGACCAGAAGAGGGGCCCCGCAGCACCATGACACTGACTGAGCTCTCCATAAAACGGCCAACCCTGATTGTCGTCCTTTTTACCGTTCTTGGTATTCTGGGTCTTTTCAGTTACCGGCAGTTGCAGTATGAATTATTGCCGAAGATGACCCCGCCCGTTGTGACGGTCTCCATCCGTTATCCCGGCGCTTCACCTTCTGAAGTTGAGACATCGCTGACCAAACCGGTTGAAGAGGCGGTTTCGGCCATTGAGAAGATCGCCTCCATCACCTCTACCTCGACCGAAGGGATGTCGGTCGTTGCCATTGAGTTCTCCAACTCCGCCAATATCGAAAAGGCGCTGCAGGATGCACAGCGCAAGATCAACGAGGTACGCGACCGTTTTCCCACAGAGGCGAAGGCGCCGGTCATCACCCGCTTTGCGCTTGATGAGGCTCCCGTGCTGCGTATCGGAGCAACTTCATCGCTGCCCGATACCGATTTTTACCGCATGCTCAAGGATGACATCAAGCCCCAGCTTGCAAGTATTGCCGGTGTGGGTCAGGTCTATCTGCTTGGAGGGCGCGAGCGTGAAATCAGGGTCAATATCGATCTTGAACGGCTGCAAAGCTATGGCATCATGGTGCCCGATCTGCTCAAAGAGGTCGGGAAAGCCAATATTGATTTTCCTGCCGGCAAAATTGATGACCGCGACAAAGAGTTTGTGGTGAGGCTTGCCGGAAAGTTCACAAGTCTTGAAGAGCTGAAAGCGCTGGTGCTGCGCTCCACCAACGCCGGTACGGTTATGCTCCGGGATGTTGCTGAAGTCGAGGATGGCTTCAAGGAGATCACAACACTCACAAGGGTGAATGGCCGGAGTGCTGTTGGTATCATGGTGATGAAACAGAGCGATGCCAATACGGTTGACGTCAGCCGCCTGACAAGGGCAACCCTTTCGCGCCTTACAGCACTTTACCACGACCGGAACCTCTCGTTCGATATCGCCCAGGACTCATCGACCTTTACGCTTGAGGCGGTCAACGCTGTTCAGCAGGATCTTATGCTTGCGGTGCTGCTTGTCGCACTCGTCATGATGCTCTTTCTGCATAGTTTGCGCAACTCTCTTATTGTGCTGGTTTCCATACCGACTTCGCTGGTAACCACCTTCATCGGTATGTATCTTTTCGGATTTTCACTGAATTTGATGACGCTGCTCTCCCTTTCGCTGGTGGTTGGTGTGCTGGTGGATGACTCAATTGTGGTGCTTGAAAATATTTACCGCCATCTTGAACGTGGCGAAGAGCCCCGGCAGGCAGCGCTTCTTGGCCGAAACGAGATTGGCTTTACCGCGCTCTCCATAACGCTGGTCGATGTGGTTGTTTTTCTTCCACTCTCTCTGGTCAGCGGTATTGTCGGCAATATCCTGCGCGAGTTTTCCGTTGTCATGGTCATCTCCACTCTTGTCAGCCTTTTTGTCTCTTTTACACTGACGCCGCTGCTTGCATCACGCTTTTCCAAAGTCGAAAATTTTTCGGGCAAGAACATTTTTGAGCGCTTCGCCATCGCCTTTGAGCGCAACTTTCAGCGCATGAGGGAGCGCTATCTTGATCTCCTCCAGTGGGGACTTCGGAACCCATACAAAGTATTTTTTAGTGCAATACTTATGCTCTTTGCCTCTTTCAGTCTGCTTGTTTTCGGTCTTATCGGTGGAGAATTTATCTCGGTATCTGACCGTGGGGAGTTTGCCGTCAAACTGGAGCTTGAACCGGGAACCCCTCTTGCGGAGACCAACCGCCTGACAAGGAGTGTGGAGCGTCGTCTGACCGGCATGGCTGAGGTGAAAAAGGTGATGGTCAATGTTGGTTCTTCGACTGAAGGATTTTTAAATCAGAGCGCGGACAATATTTCAGAAATAAACGTCAAACTTTCGCCGAAAGAGGAACGGACGCGCTCAACTGATGTCATCATGCAGGCAATCCGTCTTAATCTGAAGGATATTGCCGGTCTGAAGGCCAGCATCAACCCGATTGGTATTTTCGGAACAGCCAATGAGACGCCGGTCGCCGTCATTTTGAGTGGTCCATCAAGAAGCGAGGTGACGCGTGTGGCTCGAGCGTTGCGGGACAGCGTCAAAACCATTGCAGGCACGGCCGATGTTCAGCTCACCTCACAGGTGGGGAGTCCGGAGATGCGCATCGTGGTCGATCGTGAAAAAATGGCCTCGTTTGGCATCACCATTTCCGATGTCGGTGCTGCCCTCCGTACCGCTTATGCCGGAGATGAAGCTGGCAAGTACCGTGATGGGAGTGATGAGTACGATATCAGTGTTATGCTCGACAAACACTACCGTCAGGATACCTCGACGCTTGCTGAAATCACCTTCCGCACGCCGCAGGGCGATACAGTTCGCCTCGGCCAGTTTGTCACCTTTGAACAGGATCGGGGTTATACGCAGTTACAGCGCAAGGATCGCAACAATGCAGTCTGGGTCAAGGCACAGGTTGTCGGTCGTCCTGTCGGCAGCATTGGCAAAGAGATTGAGCGGATCATGGGGAACATGAAAAGAAAGGGATTCATGCCCGCAACAGTCTCGTCAGCCTACGACTCGGATTTGAAACGTCAGGGTGAATCGAACTCGACCCTTATGCTCTCCTTTCTTGTTGCCATTATCTTTGTCTATCTTATCATGGTGGCGTTGTATGATTCCTGGGTGTGGCCGATGGTGGTGATGTTCTCCATTCCTCTGGCCATTATCGGGGCTCTTTTTGCCCTTGCCCTTACCGGCAAATCGCTCAGCATCTTCACGATTCTTGGTATTATCATGCTTGTGGGGCTTGTAGGAAAAAATGCGATACTTCTGGTGGATTTTATCAATAAATTCCGTCTTGAGGGTATGAAACTTTCTGCATCGATCATTGAAGCTGCAAAAGAGCGGTTGCGGCCTATTCTTATGACCACCCTGACGCTGATTTTCGGACTCCTGCCGATTGCGCTTTCAGGAAGTTCAGGCTCCGAATGGAAATCAGGTCTTGCTGTTGCTCTTGTTGGCGGCTTGGCTAGTTCGATGTTTTTGACGCTTCTGGTTATTCCTGTGGTTTATGTCTGGTTCGACAGTGAACCAAAAAAGTTTGCCTGCCGGGTTGAAAAAATAATCAGGAAGTTCACGGCCCTGAAGCGGCAAGGGTGAGTGCTGGAGCTGTTATCTTATTTCAATGCAAACGGGTAAAGCTATGCGTTTTTTTTCAACACAGACTCCTGTTTTGCTGATTTGTCGTGCAGCCCTTTCATTTTCATGGGTTTATCAGGGGGCAGTACCAAAAATTGCCTGCCAGAGCAGGGGCGAAATCGAGCTCCTTGGCCATATTCTTCCTCTCAATCAGTGGTTGTGTGAGGCGGTTTTCTGGATTGGTGTTGCCGAAATTCTCTTCGGCCTTTTCCTGCTTGTTGCTTCCCGTGCGTGGGTTTTCTGGCTGAATATTGTAGCGCTGAGCGGCCTTCTTCTTTTCGTAGCCATTTTCGAGCCTGTAATGTTTGCTTTGCCGTTCAACCCCTTGACACTGAACGTTTCGCTGATTGCGCTCTCGGTGGTCGCTTTGCTGGAACTGAAGAAATTAAAAAATGTAACCTGAATGAAGCTGCACCTTTTTGATGGAGAGTTGAACCCTGTTGCACGGCTTTTTCTCTCTGTTTCAGTCACTGTTATCGCCCTTGCCTCACTCCTTGGAGCGGCAGGGGCAGTGACCGGCAATCTTTTTCTTTTGAAGATCCATCCCTATCTTTTCTTTATCGGCTTCGGCAACCTTGCCATCCTTATTCTCAACCGTTACCTGACCGCCGCCATCTATCCTGAACTGAAGATCGACCCCCGCAGGCAGGTGCGTTATATTGCTGTTGTTCTGCTCTCTCTTGTCATGATTGTGGTTGCTGTAGCCATGGAGTGGCCATTGCTGAAGGCTCTGACCGGGTTGGTGCTCATGATTATGGTTGTGGGGCCGATCAGGGAGATTTTTACCACACTGTCGATTCCGAAAATATGGAAAGAGGTCTCGGTTCGTTACTACATTTTTGATGTCCTTTTTCTCTTCGTTGCCAATCTTGGGCTCTTTACGCTCGGTCTCAAGGAGGCTTTTCCCGATGAGCGTCTCATTCCTTTCTTTGTGACCCAGTCTTCCTATTTTCTGGGTTCCTCTTTTCCTCTCAGCATCAGTGTGATGGGTTTTCTTTACACTTATGCATGGAGTCGCTCATCAAAGCGCGAGCTGGTCAAACGCCTCTTCAGCCTCTGGTTTTATGTTTTTGTTGGCGGAGTTCTGCTTTTTTTGATTTTGATTCTTGCCGAGAACTACCTGGGGATGATGCTGATCAGCCACTTTCTGCTTTTTGGTGTGATGGCCCTTCTCGGCAGTTTTGCCATCTATCTCTACCACTTTTTCCATAAAAACTTCCCCCATCCGGCCCTTGCCTTTCTCTTGAGTGGCCTTGCCCTTCTTTTTGCTACAAGTGCCTATGGTATCATGAATATCTACTTTCTCAAGGGTATTCATTTCGGCACCATACCTCCCCTCCGCCTTGACAGGATGTGGATTTATCACTCTCATACCCATGCGGCGCTGCTCGGCTGGATAACATGCTCTTTTATCGGTATGCTCTATATTGTCATACCCTCAATTGTGCGCGAAAACTCTCTTGAAACACTCAGAAGCGAGATGGCACTCTCGGCATTGCTTCCGAGGCCACTCATGAAAAAAGCATTCAAACAACTTACCGTGCTTCTGCTCTCGGCAACGGCAATCCTTCTCGCCTTTTTTCTTGAAAATAATCTTCTGCTCGGCGTTGCAGGCACTCTCTATGGATGTGCAGTTTATTATGTATCGGTTAATCTTCGGCTTGAAATATGAAATAATATCCTGGCGGAGGATACCATTATGGGCTCTATGAATCGACCTTATGTGACGGTGACCATACCGATGTACAATAATGCCCGTTTTATTGGCGAGACGATAGAGTCGGTGCTTTCACAGACTTTTACCGATTTTGAGCTCCTGATTTATGATGATCATTCGACCGATGGCTCCTATGATATTGCGGCTTCGTTGAGCGATTCGCGCATAAAGCTTTTCAGAAATCCCGAAAACCTCGGGCCGGAGGGTAACTGGAACAGGGCGATCAGCAAGGTTCGGGGGAAGTATGTCAAGCTTCTCTGCGGTGACGACATTCTTTTTCCTGAATGTCTTGAAAAGCAGGTTGCGGTTTTTGATGATCCGCTTAATAGTGGAGTAAGCCTGGTGAGCAGTCAAAGGACTATTATTGATCCTGCAGGAAATACCCTTATCAAAAAGGTCAATTTTGTTGATGGTGGCCGTATGGAACCAGCCGATGTGGTCAGAAAAATGGTTCGTATGGGCACCAATATTATCGGGGAGCCGGGTTGCGGCCTCTATCCGGCCGACCTGATTGCCAAAATCAGTGGTTACAGCGCCGTTGTGCCCTACACCATTGACCTTGACTTCTGGATACAGATGCTCAAGCATGGTGATCTCTTTGTGATTGACGAATCACTTTGTGCTTTCCGCATCTCCGACCTCTCCTGGTCATCAAGGATAGGTGAGCTTCGATATGAGCAGTTCATCGAATTTATGGAGCAGGCAGCATCTGATGAAAGTCACGGGGTTACTGACCTTGACCTTTTTATCGGAAAAATCAATTGCGCCGTACAGTCGATGACCAGCCTGATGGGCTTCAAACTTTTTGCCTCTTCAAGCGCAAGAAAAAGAGAGGGAAAGCCGGCAGAAGAGAGCAGGGTGGGGCATGGAAAGCAGGATGCCCATTTTACGGGGAGAAATTTTTTTTACAACAACGAATTAATCAAGTAGGCAGGTTATGCAACTCACAGCAAAGCTCGTAGCAATTCTTCCTGAACAGACGGGTGCAGGAAAAAATGGAACATGGAAAAAACAGGATATTATTGTTGAAACTGACGGGCAGTACCCCAAGAAAGTCTGCATCTCCCTGTGGGGCGAAAAGTATGACCGGAATTTACTCAAGACCGGATCGAAGCTCACCATCTCTTTCGATATTGAAAGTCGTGAATTCAATGGCAAGTGGTATACCGATGTCAAGGGATGGAAGGTTGAGGGTGACAATGCGGGCGGTGACTCCTGTTCACAGGATCCAGGCTTTTATGCTCCACCAGTTTTTGAGCGTGACGGCGCGACTACTGTTTCCAATGACGATTGTCCGTTTTGAGCTTCAGGCAGCGATTTTTCAGGAATTTCACTCTTCGGAGGAGACCAATCCATGTATCTTTTTTTTGATACCGAAACGACAGGGTTGCCGCGTAACTGGCGCGCACCGGTGACCGATATCAACAACTGGCCAAGAACGGTTCAGTTGGCTTTTTTATACTGCGACCGTGAGGGTAACCAACTCTCTTCCGGTGATTATCTTATCAAGCCGGAAGGATTTGTGATTCCATTCTCCGCCGCTAAGATTCATGGCATCTCAACCGAGAGGGCCACGCTTGAAGGAGCGCCGCTTGAGCAGGTACTGCAATTATTCCATGAGCTTGTTGCTGATGCAGAGGTGCTGGTGGCCCACAATATCAGCTTTGATGAAAAGATCGTGGGCAGTGAACTGATAAGGGCTGGAATGCCAAATTCCCTGCCGTCAAAAAGAAAGATATGCACCATGGAGAGTTCAACCGATTTTTGTGCCATCAAGGGGCCTTATGGCAACAAATGGCCCAAACTCTCTGAACTCTATTTCCGGTTATTCGGCACAGTATTTGATGAAGCGCATAATGCGGCGATCGATATGCAGGCAACGGCAAAATGTTTTTGGGAGTTGAAGAGAAGGGGTGTCATCGCGTAACCGCTAACCATCAATAATCATGAGGCTTTTTGAGAAAATAGCGCTCGTCACCGGAGCAGCGGGCGGGATCGGCAGGGCAGTGGCACTCTGTTTTGCCGCGCAGGGGGCCGTTGTGATTGCCAGCGATAGTAATGCGCCTGGATGCGCAGAAACCCTTGCGCTTCTTGAGCAGAAAGGATGGAGTGGCAGTTCGGTACTGGCCGATGTCACAAAAGAGGAGGAGATCCGTGCGCTCTACCGTCATATCCGAGAGTGCTTCGGGAGAGTTGATATTGTGGTGAACATTGCCGGTGGAGACTGTGAACCAGCGGCCGATGTTGAGGATATTGACTATCTGAAAATGAGTGCCAATCTTGACTTGAACCTTAAATCGTGCATCATCTCCTGCCGGGAGGCGGCCCGGTTGATGAAGCCGCAGGGGTTTGGCAAAATCGTCAATATGAGCTCGCTGGTCTATCGTGGGAGTCCAAACCAGTTCTCCTACTCTGCAGCCAAGGGAGGCATTTACGCCTTTACCCGCTCACTTGCTCTCTCGCTCGGTCGCTATGGTATCACCGCCAATGCCCTTGCGCCAGCGTTGGTCGAGGTTCCAGCCTTTGTTGCCGCATTGGGCCCGGAACGGTGGGAGATGCTCCGTAAGGAGTGCGCACAACGCTACCCGCTTGGCCGAATTGCAACACCTGACGATGTTGCCCGTTGCGCCCTTTTTCTCGCCTCCGATGATGCAGCCTTCATTACCGGGCAGATTCTGGAAATTTCCGGGGGAGCGAGGCTTTGAGCTCACCCGGATTCAACTGCTTGGCATAGTATAAGAGGAAGAGGACTCTTCCTGGTATTCGTTTTTTGAGTTGGCATTGAAAATAGTTGTATTTTGCATAAAAACCAGTGGAGACAGCAGGTTATCGGCTGCACGCTGAAGGATTGAAAAGGTTTTAAACGTTATGATGTTAACTACGGCCACCGAGGTCGCGCATGTTCCTGTGAACGCTCCGCGCGAGATTCCTTTTAATTATACATCTGCTGGAGATCGACAGGCGATATCGTTCCTGCTTGGCCCGGATATTGTTCAGATGCTGGATGAGTTGCGCGATTTGCGGGTTACCGGAAGGTCTGCGCGGCTGCTCATGGGTATTATCGGTGAAATTCTCATTCATCGTCGCAATCCTTATCTTTTTCAGGAGCTGGTGAACTCTTCTGCCCGTCGCCGCCGCTTGTTTGAGAGGGCCTTTGCCGAGCTTGATACTATTGCGGATATGGCGAATGGTGAGGCGAGGGTCTCCTCTATTGTGGGTGCGGTGCGTGAGCAGCTTGAGCGCTTTCGTTCGGCCGTTGAGAAGGCGCCTGAACTTCGGCGTCGCATGAAGCGTGAGCTTGGTGCGGTTGTGGGGGTAAAAAATGTTCTTTTTGATCCGTTTTCTCTTGTGGCTCATGCAACTGATGCTACGGACTGGCGGCTTCATCTTCCTTCGGCCGTGGTGACGCCTGACGAGGAGTCGCAGGTTGCGCCGCTCATTACAGCGATTGCAGCACTCGGGCTCAACATTATTCCGAGGGGTGCCGGTACCGGGTTGACCGGGGGTGCGGTTCCGTTGCGGTCGAGGTGTGTGATTATCAATACGGAAAAACTTAACCGCGTTCGGGGTATTTCGGTGCGTGATTTTCAGCTGAAAAATGGGCAGATATCGCAGGCTTCAGTCATTGAGCTTGAAGCGGGCGTGATTACTGAACGTGCGATGGAGGAGGCTGATGAACACGGTCTTGTCTTTGCCACTGATCCAACCAGTGAGTGGGCTTGTACGGTCGGGGGAAATATTGCCGAAAATGCGGGGGGAAAGATGGCTGTCCGCTGGGGTACCTGTATCGACAATCTGCTTGAGTGGCGTATGGCGATGCCTTCGGGTGAAAACTGGACGGTAAAGCGTGCTGACCACCAGTTGCGGAAAATCATGCATGAGGACAGGGTTCTTTTTGAGGTGTGGAATGAGTCGGGCAAGAGAATTGATCGCATTGAGTTGTCTGGCACCGATATCCGTAAAAAAGGGCTCTGGAAGGATATTACCAACAAGGCGCTCGGGGGAGTACCGGGCTTGCAGAAGGAGGGGACTGACGGGGTGATTACTTCGGCTCTTTTTGTCCTTTATCCGAAGTATCCTGAAAAAAGAACGCTTTGCCTTGAGTTTTTCGGGCCTGACATGGATGAGGCCAGTCGGGTGATTCTTGAGCTGTCAAAAATTTTCCCGCTCCATTCAGAGAATCGTGAGGCGTTGCTTGCGCTGGAGCATTTTGATGATGAGTATATCCGTGCCATCGACTACAAGGTGAAGGCACCCCGTGCCCAGACGCCGAAAGCGGTGCTGCTGATCGATATTGCAGGCAACAGTGCTTCGGAGGTGCAGAGCGGTGTGGAGCGGGTCGAGAGGCTGCTTGAGCCTCATCCCAACACTCTGATGTTTCTGGCCAGGGATAATGCGGAGGCGATTCGTTTTTGGGCTGATCGCAAAAAGCTTGGCGCGATTGCCCGGCGAACCAATGCGTTCAAGCTTAACGAGGATATTGTTATTCCGCTTGAGGCGCTGGCTGAGTTTTCCCGCTTTATCGACAGACTCAATATTGAGGAGGAGCGTTATGCCCAGCGTCGCTTTGTGGAGCGTGCACGCGATCTTCTCGCAACCTCAACGGTAAGCGGGGATGGCGGGCAGTTTGCCTCAAAGATTCCTGCGGGGGTTGAGCTTTGTCGCATGTTCAGCGGAAAGATTGATGCTGAGTCGGAAGAGTCGCTCCGTTCACTTGCTGTTGTGCATGAGCTCCGCAGTGAGCTTGGAGAGCTGGTTCAGGGTTATCCTGACATGGAGGCTGCCCTTTATGGCGCTTATCAGCATGTTCGCGACCGCCGTATTGTGCTGGCAACACACATGCATGCCGGTGACGGCAATGTTCACGTCAATGTACCGGTACTTTCCAACGACAGGCCAATGCTGGAGCGGGCGGACAAAGTGATTGACCATGTTATGGAGAAGGTGGTTTCGCTCGGCGGGGTCGTGTCGGGTGAGCATGGTATTGGTGTCACCAAACTGAAATATCTCGATCCGGCCATTGTTGAAGAGCTTTCGCGCTATCGTCGCCGGGTTGATCCGAAAGGAATCATGAATCCCGGCAAGCTTGACGATTATGAGCTGCTTGACTATATCTTTACCCCATCATTCAATCGCCTTGAGCTTGAGGCGCATATTCTCCGGCGAGCCCAGATTGAGGTGCTTTCAAAAAAGGTCGATTACTGTATCCGGTGCGGCAAGTGCAAGACGGACTGCTGTGTCTATTATCCCTCCCGGGGGATGTTTTATCATCCAAGGAACAAGAATCTTGCGATCGGTTCACTGATTGAGGCACTTCTTTTTGATGCCCAGCGTGAGCGTACTACTGACTTTGCCCTTCTGAAGTGGCTTGAAGAGGTGGCCGACCACTGTACCATCTGTCACAAATGTCTTAAGCCATGTCCCGTCGATATCGATAGCGGGGAGGTGTCGGTGCTGGAGCGTGAAATTCTTTCGGAGTGGGGCTTCAAGCACACTTCACCGGTCACTGAATTAACGTTGCGCTATCTTGAAAGCCGTTCACCTGCTTTGAATGCCCTTTTTCGTCGTGCTGTGCTGCGAATCGGCGGAGCCGTTCAGCGGGCTGGTACCAGGCTCACTTCGCCGCTGCAGCCGGAAAATGATCCACCGGCTCTCTATCCGCTTCGTCTGCTTCGCTCTGCGGTGCCGCCGGTACCTGAGTATACCCTGCGTGATCTTCTGCCGGAGTGCGGCCCCAATCAGGTGCTTGTTTTCGAGCCTGCAGGCGAGGTTCGAAGTAACGTTTTTTATTTCCCCGGATGTGGTTCAGAGCGGATGAACTCAACCATTTCAATGGCGGCGCTGCATCTGCTGCTTGAGCTGGGTGCGCGAGTGGTGCTTCCGCCTCCGTTTCTCTGCTGCGGCTTTCCGGCGCATGTCAATGCAAAGAGCGATCACTATTCAAGCATTGTGTTGCGCAATACCGTGATCTTCAGCCAGATCAGGGAGATGTTCTCCTATCTGGATTTTGATGCCTGCGTGGTGACTTGTGGCACCTGCATGGAGGGGCTTGATGCAATGGAAACCGGCAGGGTTTTTGGCGGAAAGATCGTCGATATTGCGCTCTATGCCCTTGGGAAAGGGCTGAGGCTTGAAGGGGAGGGAGATTACCTTTACCATGCTCCCTGTCACGACTCGCTCTCTGGTCAAGCGCGTGAAACCCTGCAAAGTCTGGGTGGGTTTGGCCGGGTGACTGCGGTGCCGCACTGTTGTTCCGAAGCAGGCACGCTGGCTCTGTCGCGTCCGGATATTACCGATTCCATGCTTCAACGCAAAAGGGATGCCATTACGGAGCTTATGCATGGAAAAGAGAGAGCTGTCATTTTGACCAACTGCCCGTCGTGCGTACAGGGGTTGGGTAGAAACCTTGATCTTGGACTGGAGCCACAGCATCTTGTTGTGGCTCTGGCTGAAAAACAGTCGGGCTCCGGCTGGATGGAGCTGATGCGTAAACAGGTGTCGAGGGGATCAGCGGTCAGCTTTTAGCTGGCTAATCCGCTAATCATCTTCCCGTTCGCGCTCCCTGCTTCCATTGCGATGGCATCTGATGCAGTTCTGATAGTTATAAATACCTTCTTCACGATGTTCTTCGGCAATAGTTGATGGCGAGTGCTCGTGGCAGCCGTAGCAGGTATACTGCTTGTAATTGGCCGGATTGGTGTGGCAGGTTTTGCAGCTTGCCTGATGATCACTATCGAGCCGGAAATAGCGGTCATGGTTGAATGTTGCCGGTTTCCAGCGGCTGGTACTGTGGCATGTTGCACAGCTTGCCTCTGAAGTGCGATGCAGATTATCACTGGGCTGGTCAGCCTTGTGGCAACTGATACACTGTTTTCCTGAAGCGGCAAACTTTTTGTGATCGAATGTTGCGGGTTTCCATCTGTTCGTGCTGTGGCACTCGGAGCAGGCCGCCTTTACCTCACGGTGCAGCCGGTCATTTGGCTGATCGGTTTTATGGCAAGTTATGCAGCTATTCTGGATTGATGTTGCGAGCCTTTTGTGATCGAATGTTGCAGGCTTCCATTCTTTGATACGATGGCACTCACTGCAATTTCCTGTTGCATAGCGATGCAGGTTGTCTGCCGGTTTTTGATTTTTGTGACAGGCCGTGCAGTTTTTCTGGAGCGATAGGGTCAGCAAGGTGTGCTTGAACGTTTTGATCGCCTTTACAGCCTCTTTTCCCTTGTGGTCAGTATGGCAGTCGATGCAGGAACTTGAAGAAAGTCCTTTGTGAAAAAGAACCTTCGATGAATCTTTTGGAAGAGAGGCACCGGCGACATTTTTGACGCCAATGGAACCCTCTTTGTGACAGGTAACGCACTGTACTGACGTTACCCCTTGAAATGGAGTGTGGCAGCTCAGGCACTCTCTTTTCAGAGCATGATGGCCCTTCATGAGTGTACCGGGGTCGAGCAGCACATCGGGAAATTTTATGGCAAGCGCTGCAAGAATGATGAGAGAGACGATAAAGGTATAAAGGGGTTTCATCAGCCTATTATTTCCAGTTCCAAAAGAAAAGTATGGAGAAAATATGTGTCACGGTTAAGGCGAGTAAAAGGGAGACCATGGGCATGTGCACCATTCTCCATTGCTCAAGAGTCTTGACGGTCAGGCTGTCCCAGTAGTGTTGCTGCTCAATCTCCTCGTCTACCGTAGCATTGATTCCAGGTTGGTTCATATTTATTTTCACCTCTTCCTTGACTTTTTTGAGCAGATATTGCCCGACATGGCCGCTGGCGGTTACCACCATCATCAGGAAGGTCGCCGCCCAGGGTAAAATTGCGTTGAAATGGATCCCTGAATGGACAATGATCATCAGGGTACCTATCCAGCCGGTATTACAGTGTAGTTTGAGAAGTGTTTTGAGTGTGCCGTTCCTGATAACTTTTTTCTTTCGGGCGGAATAGCCAAAGGAGATTGCAAAAAAAAGAGTTCCGCCAATGCCAAGATATCGCCCGATCCATACAAGATGAACAACATGCAGGAGGTAGTCAAGTGATATTGCGGCAATAATCAGCAGCAGATAAGAGATTGTCAGCGGCAATGTTCGTTGTACAAGGACAGATTTCCACATGGTTCAACATCGTTAAAAGTAGTCATGAGTTTTCAATTGGAAAAGATATTCTTTGCTGCTTAAAAGAGTCTGAAAAGAGCCTTAATAATTGCTTAAAATCAATGGATAGAGGGAAGTAAGCCATTTCAGACGAATGCGATACATTTTTTACCATCATCTTGAGTTTCTGGTTGCCTGGGCTACTGCGTGAACCTAAAAAAATTGCTCTCTTCTTCTCTTGTTTTTGTAAGTTCTTTCGATGAGTATCTTTGATAATTGACAAATGTAATGGGGGGTGGGGAATGGATGAACAAAAATCTCAGGATGAGCAGAAGGTTGTGGTTACGTGTCAGGTTACCGATATCCGTATGCCCTTCTGGTCGATGGTTGTGTTTATGGTGAAGTGGGTTTTTGCCAGTATTCCTGCCATGATAATTTTCTCTTTGGTGGCAGGAGGTATCATGGCCGTTTTGAGTATCGTGTTTGGTACCATGTGGGGATTTCATGGCATGTTTCGCGAGATCAGATTGCCATTCTGAACCAGGTATATTTCTTCCGTTTCGGTAAAAAAAATTGAACTCATGGGGTTGACACTAAGTGATCGGCATGCTTGTGTGCTGCAGTCGGAAATTCGTAACATGTCGATTGAGTGCCGTCGGGTTGGTGGAATCAATCTTGCCCAGGGAGTCTGTGATACTCCTGTGCCAGAATCCGTTCTTCAGGGTGCGGTGGAGGCTATCGGGCAGGGCATAAACAGCTACACTCATTATGCCGGTCTGCCTCAGTTGCGCGAGGCTCTTGCTCTCAAGCAGAAGAGGTTTTCTTCTGTTACGTTTGACCCGGATTGTGAGATCATTGTCAGTGCCGGAGCAACGGGTGCATTGTATTGCGCGTTTCAGGCTTTGCTCAATCCGGGAGATGAGGTGATTGTGTTTGAGCCTTTTTACGGCTACCATATCAGTACATTGCAGGCCGCAGAGGCTTTACCGGTCTATCTTCCGCTGAATCCACCGGAGTGGTCGTTCACCGCTCATGATCTTGAACTTGTTGTTTCTTCCCGTACCCGAGGCATTATCGTCAATACCCCGGCAAATCCTTCAGGCAAGGTTTTCTCGTCTGATGAACTTGAGATCATCGCCGGTTTTGCGGAACGCTACGACCTGTTTGTTTTTACTGATGAGATTTACGAGCATTTTGTTTATGGCGATAATGCCCATCGCACTTTTGCCTCTTTGCCTGGGATGAGGGAGCGTACCATTACCGTTTCAGGTTCTTCAAAAACCTTCAGTGTTACGGGCTGGAGGATCGGTTACCTCTTTTGTGATGCCCGGTGGGCCCAGGCAATCGGATATTTCAATGATCTTGTCTATGTGTGCGCTCCAGCCCCTCTACAGGCCGGTGTCGCCAGGGGAGTGCGGGAGCTTGGTGACGATTACTACCACAATCTCTCCCTTGCACATCAGGCAAAGCGTGACCGCTTTTGTGAGGCTCTCTCTCATGCTGGAATGCATCCCTATATTCCTGACGGAGCCTATTATGTGCTTGCCGATGTTTCCCGTATTCCTGGTAGTACAGGCAAGGAACGGGCACTGCACATTCTGCTGAAAACAGGTGTGGCCAGCGTTCCGGGCGGTGCTTTTTATCATGACAAAAAGGGAGAGAAGATGGTTCGTTTTTGCTTTGCCAAGGAGGATGCCGTGCTTGACGAAGCCATTCGACGCCTTCAGCTTCTTGCCTGAATTTTTAACATAAATCAGAGGAATACGTATGAGAAATGGGTTGATCAGGATTGCCGGATTTGTTGTACTGTTGTTTTCCCTGGCCGGTTGCCTCGAGATCAGTACGATCGTCAGCGTTAAACCGGACGGAACAGGGACTGTTTCCGAGCAGATGTTGATGAGCAAGAGCTCTTTCAGCGGGATGGTTCTTGCTGATGGGGATAAAAAAGGGCAATCTGGTCAGCTTCCCGGTAAAGAAGCATTTGAAAAGAAGTCGCTGGGGATGGGTGAAGGGGTGCATTTTGTTTCGGTTCGTCCGATTGTAAAGAAAACGCAGTCAGGATATGAGGCGCTCTACTCATTCAGGGATATCAATCTGTTGCAGGTTAACAGTGGCCCTGATAACGCTGTTTCAGCCGATTCAACTTCCGGTGAGCAATCCCCGAAAAAGAACAGGCAGTCTGTCCGATTCTCACTGAAAGAGGGTTCTCCATCGAGGCTTGTTATTGTGATGGATCAGGAAAAAAAGGCTTCATTATCTAACTCTCCTGATGCAGCAAAGCCTCAGCAAAATGCCGAGCAACTGAAAATGGCAATAAGTATCATGAAACAGTTTCTCAAGGGGATGAGAGTGTTTATGGCCGTAGATGTCAATGGATCGATACTCAGTACCAATGCGACGTATCGAAAAGAAAAGAGAATTACCTTGATGGATGTTGATTTCGACAAGTTGTTGGCCAAACCGAAACAGTTTGCATCATTTGCAGCTCTTGGCTCTGACCCTTCTTCAGAAGAGATGCAGAAAATCCTGAAAAAAATTCCAGGAATCAAGCTGGAAACACAAAAGGAGGTTAATGTGAGTTTTAAGTAAAGAGGCAAGGGGGGATGTATTGCATTAATAAAACTGAAACCGAAAGCTATAAGCCGAATTCTGTGGATTACCCGGGAACCCCGGGTAAAGCTGCAGCCATTTATCTGATGCGGCTTACCCGAGAACTCTCCTTTCGGAATTGAACGGGCCGCTCTTTATCCCCCGAGGGGAAAAGTCCTCTTATTTAGCCTTGCTTCGGGGAGGTTTGCCAAGCACATTCCATTACTGCAATGTCTGGTGGTCTCTTACACCCCCGTTTCACCCTTACTCCGGACGTCCGGAGCGGTCTGTTTTCTGTTGCACTCTCTGTGACAAGCGGCTTGCGCCGTCATCCCCGGGCTTGAGTTTTGTGACTCTCGACCGGCACCCTGCCCTGTGAAGTTCGGACTTTCCTCCATGCAGCCTTGCGGTTGCACGGCGACTGCACACTTGCGGTTTCAGTTTTACAAAGAACGATAATGAATAGAGCGCTCATATTATTGAACGTGCATCTTCTGTTTAATCCTGGGCCTCTTCAAAGAGTCTTTCGTGCACAACGATGCGTCCGCATGACTCACAAAGATAAAATCCACCCTGTACAATCAGTGTGTGACGATTGGTCGGGACCCTCGTGTTGCAGCCGGAACAGGCGTTGCGGTTCAGCTTTACAACAGCATTGTTCAAGGTACCGCTTCTAAGGTGGTCGTACTTGTCGAGCAGTCTTTTTGCTTCAGTTGCAATGAGTAAGCGCTGTGCCTTCACCTTTTTTTTCAGCGAACTGACATCTTCGGCTGTTTCAATAACAATGCTGTCGAGCTCCTCTTTTTTCTGCGCAATCTGCTTATTCAGATCCTCAAGCTGCTGATGCAGGACATCGTCAGGCATCATCTCTTCAGTAATTTCATCATAGCGATTCTCCGCAATGAGCAGGCGCCCTTTTTTCTGGATCTCCTGTGATCGCTGTATTGAGTGGACAATATCCTGAAGCTGGATTTCGGCCTGCGCTATCTCTTTTTCTTCGTATTCTATCTGCTTTGAGAGCGCGTCATACTCCTTGTTGTTGCGGGCAAGTGTCTGCTTCTCCTTGAAGTTCAGGATCTTGTTTTTGCACTCATTGATCGTTTCGTGCAAATGTGAGCGCGACTTCAGGTGATCATCAGCTATCTTTTTTCGTGATTCGAGCTGGCGATTGGTAAATACCAGATCTTCATCAAGGGCATCAATTTCCTCTGGCAGCCCTTTTTGAAGGCTGACGATGCTTTCTATCTGATTGTCAAGGTGCTGAAGCCTGACAAGCAGGTTTATTTTTGTATGATCCACTACTCCTGATATTTTGGATTATTAAAAGCAATAAAAAAAGCACCCTCTCAAGAAAAGGTGCATACCTGTGCGTTGTATGTGAAAAACCTGGCCTGAGATGATTCGACTGATGATATGTTGTTGAGCGTATTCACGTCTATATCGCCTGTGAAGATTGTTTGTGCCCGAAAGGAGACTCGAACTCCTACACCTTGCGGCGCGCGTCCCTGAAACGCGTGCGTCTACCAATTCCGCCATTCGGGCATTCCGCCATGCTCAGACCAGTATAAAAAAAATCTTACTTGATCTCCTTGTGCAGGGTATGACGCTGCATGTTGGGATTGTACTTCTTCAAGATAAGACGTTCTGTGGTATTTTTCTTGTTTTTTGTGGTGGTATATCTGGAAACTGTTTTCCCCTCTTTTTTTGCCTCAGTGCATTCAAGGGTGATAACGATTCTGTTTTCTTTTCCTTTTGCCATGGTAACTTCAATCAGGTATGTAATTGTAAATAGAACCCAATATAAGGCCTGAAAGGTGATTTTGCAAGTTATGGGTTTTTTCTTTCTGTGATAACGGTAGAAAAGCTATTTTTAAGCTCTTTATAACCCTTTTAACAGGTAACCGCAACCGTGCTTGACAGTAACTTTTTTCACTATAACGCTGCAACGCTCCATTGCGATGAAGTCAGCCTTGAGGGGCTTGCGGCCATTTTTGGAACTCCTCTGTTTGTGACTTCCCGGAGAAGTCTCACCGAAAGTTATCAGACTTTTGAGCACGCATTCAAAGAGCTGCCCCATTTTACCTGCTATTCAGTCAAGGCCAATTTTAATCTCACGGTTATCCGTACACTTGCTGAACTTGGCTGTGGCTGTGATGTTAATTCCGGCGGAGAACTCTATCGTGCTTTGCAGGCGGGTGTTGCAGCAGAAAAAATCATTTTTGCCGGTGTCGGCAAGAGGTCTGACGAGATTGTCTATGCCCTTCAGAGCGGGGTACTCATGCTGAAAGCTGAATCAATGTCGGAACTTCGTGCTATCGACCGGATTGCCGGAGAGCTTGGCAAAACAGCCCCGGTTGCTTTAAGGATTAATCCGAATGTGACGGCTGAAACTCATCCCTATATTACCACTGGCGACAGCAAGGAGAAGTTTGGTATTGATGAGCTGGAGCTTCCCCGGGTATTTTCCCTTTTCTCTCAGTTGCCGAATCTCAAGCTTGTCGGGCTCGACATGCATATCGGATCACAGATTTTTGATCCCCAATATTATGTGGCTGCCACCCTGAAGCTGCTCGCTCTTTTCAAGGAATCGAAAGAGCTTGGCTTTGCTCTCGAATTTCTTGATATCGGTGGTGGTTTTCCGGTAACCTACGATCCACTGAAACCGGCGACTCCGATCGAACAGTTTGCTGAAAAGCTTGTTCCGATGCTCCAGCCGCTTGGCGTGAAGGTGATTTTTGAACCTGGACGCTATCTGGTTGCCAATGCATCGGTATTGCTGACCAGAATTCTCTATAAAAAGAGTAATCATACTGGCAAACAGTTTTTTGTGGTCGATGCAGGGATGACGGAACTGATTCGTCCGGCGCTTTACCAGTCGCACCATGAGGTTCAGCCGGTGACTTTTCATGAGGAAACTATTGTTGCCGATGTTGTTGGTCCGATTTGCGAGTCGAGTGATTTTTTTGCACGCCAGCGCTCAATTGGTGCGGCAGAAGAGGGAGAACTGCTCGCGGTGATGTCATCGGGAGCTTACGGCGCCGTCATGGGCAGCAATTACAACGGCAGGCTCCGCCCGGCGGAGGTCATGGTGAACGGAAGCGAGGTCAAACTTGTCCGTAAACGAGAAACCCTTGAACAGCTCGTACAGAATGAGCTGTTCTGAGAAGGGGCGACCCTGTTGTAAAGGGTTTACTGGTGGATATTTTTGAAGATTTTAAGGGTCGCATCGGCCATGTTCAGGGTGTAGAAGTGGATGCCCTTGCTATGATGGTCGATGAGATCCTGAACCTGCGCAGTAGCCCATTCGATACCGATTGAGGCTACTTCGCTGTCGTTTTTAGCGTTGAGAATTTTTTTCTGGAGAGTAGCGGGAATTCTTGCGCCAAGTGCCAGTTCCGACATTCTGATCATCCCTTTGCGTGTGGTGATGGGCATAATCCCCGGAATGATGGGCACGGTAATGCCGCCAAGGGCGCAGCGTTCAACAAAGTCGAAGTAGTCGCGGTTGTCGAAAAAGAGCTGTGTAACAATATAGTCGGCTCCGGCATCGACCTTTTCTTTCAGATATTCAATCTCTTTCATCCGGTTTGGTGTTTCAGGGTGTCCTTCAGGAAAGCCTGCAACGCCGATACCGAAATCAGGGTACTCTTTTTTTATGAAGCTAACCAGATCTATGGCATAGGGGAAATCCTTTGTTGCATCGGCCATTGATGCAATCCCGGCTGGTTTGTCGCCTCTCAGGGCAAGCACATTGTTGATGCCGTGCTCCCGGTAGTTCTGCAGAATGGCTCCGGTTTCCTCTTTGTCGGAGCAGATGCAGGTGAGGTGCGATACGACAGTCAGGCCGGTTTCTTTCTGTATTTTTGTTACCAGACTATGGGTTTTTGAACGGGTCGATCCACCGGCTCCATAAGTAACACTGACGTAGGAGGGGTTGAGCGGAGAGAGTGCTGCAATGGTTTCAAACAGTGTTTCCCACTCTTCATCTTTCTTTGGGGGGAAAAACTCAAAACTGAAGACAGGTTTGGCGGCAGAGTTCAGTATTTCTTTGACAAGCATGTCAGCAAGTGAGGTTTAAAGGCTTGAATAAAAAGAAGAATATACAAAAACAATGATTTGCCTAACGTAGAAAAAATAAAGGAGCTGCGGCACTCCGCGCACTTTTCCCTGGCGCCATACCCGGCGGTACGGTTGCTCTGTATTGTTATTTTGGGGATTCTTGCAGGGGTAAACCTATCCCTTCCGGTTGAGGGGTGGCTGCATCTTTGTGCGCTTGCCCTTGTTGCCCTTCTGGCAGGCATGGTGTATGAAAAGCTGCGCAGTAAAGCTCCGTTCCCGCTCTTTTTCACTTCCATCAGCTATCTGCTTTTTGTCTTCTTCTGCTTTGCTGCCTACAGCGATTACCAGCTCAATTATGTGCCACGCGACGGGCTTGTGCGGTTCAGCGGAAAAAACGTGCTGCTTTACGGGCGGATTGCTGATCGGCCAAATTTTTCCAAAACCGGAGTTGGCTGGATTATGGAGGTTGAGGAGGTCTTTGAAAACGGCCGTACGTTCAAACTCCATGACCGGGCAAAGATTTTCATGCGCAGTGCAGGGAAGCCGGACGTAAAGATCAGGTATGGAGATATGGTTCGGGTAAAGGGGAAGCTCGACCTTATTCCTGAAGCAGCAAACCGGGGCGAATTCGACCCACGCAGAGCTGCCCGCATGAAGCAGCTTTCGGTGCAACTCTTTTGTGCGGGCCCCTGGCAGGTGCAGCATGAAGGGGAGCCGAGGCTCAATGGTTTTGAACGCTTTATTGTGCAGCCGGTCTACGACTATATTGCCAAGAGTATTGAAGAACTCATGCCGCCGGGGGAGGAGCGCAAGCTCTCTGCCGGGGTGCTGACAGGTGAAAGGGAGAGCATGTCGGAGGAGGTATTTGAAGCATTCAAGCTTACAGGGACGGCGCATATTCTTGCTGTTTCGGGGCTCAATGTCGGTCTGCTTGCCCTTGTCATTCAAATCTTCCTGCAGCGGTTGAAGGTAACCACTGCAGGGCGTTGGCTCTCTTTCGTGCTTTTCTGCTTCATTTTGCTTGTCTATTGTTATGTGACCGGCAACTCTCCGTCGGTCAAGCGTGCTGCCTTCATGTCTCTGGTCTTTATTGGCGGAGAGACGCTTGGTCGGAAAAGCTATCCCGTCAACTCACTTGCCTTTGCGGACTTCCTGATTCTCCTGTTCGACCCGTTCGACCTCCTCAATCCGGGATTTTTGATGACCAATGGAGCTGTTCTGGGCATCCTTCTGATTTATCCTCGCTTTATCGATTCCCCTTCGTCGCAAAAAGGGGGAGGGCTTTTGCGGAGCGCCGGTCGTTTTTTGCTCACCGGCGTCATGATCACTATTTCCTCCATTATCGGGGTCTCGCCCGTTATTGCCTACTATTTCGGCACCTTTTCAGTCATCAGCATTCTGGCCAATATTCCCGTTGTGCTCTTTTCGACCCTCCTGATGTACGCCCTTGTGCCGATGCTGCTGCTTAACCTTGTGTCAGGCTATGCGGCATCTTTTTTTGCCGCAACCTCTTTTTCCCTGGCAGAGCTTACCCTGCGTTCGGCCCTCTGGTTCAGCCAGGTTCCCTTCGCTTCCATAACACTCAGGCCTGACGGAACGGAAGTCTGGCTCTACTATGCACTCCTTGCAGCCTTGCTCTTTTTCGGTTATCGGAAAGCGTGGGGCAAGGTTGCTGTTTCGCTTCTGCTTGGTCTCAACCTGCTCTTCTGGTACTCTTTTGCGCTGCACCCGCGCCCTGTTGCTCCCGACATGGTGACGGTCAATCTTGGCAGAAACCTTGCCACACTCTTCTCATCGGGCAACGAAACGGTACAGATCGACGCTGGCAGGGCTTCGCGTGACCAGAAGCGCATTGCGCAGCAGCTCGACGAGTACGGCGTGGCTGCGCCAAAAGCGGTCATACAGTTTTATACACCCGATTCCCTCATCGCAAAAGTGCCCGCCCGCCATCATTTGCTGCAAGAGAGCACAAAACTCGTACTGCCCTCCATGGTCATTGTCCGCCCGGAAGAGAAGGTGCTCAAGCTCTGGAGCAGGGAACGCTCGCTGCTCATCGTGTCGGGTACCAGCCGCCTGAAAGAGGAGGAGCTTTACAAAGCTGATATCGCTTTTCTCTGGGTTTACCGATTTGCCCCGAAACAGCAGCAACAGATAACCTCGTGGCTCAACTACGCCCGCCCGAAGCGATGCATCCTTGTTCCCGGCTCCTTTCTTCCACGTGTTCATCTCGCTGTGATGCAGCGCTTCGCCGCCGCTCGCCCCGGAGTCGAAGTTCGCTCAAAAACCCGGCAGATTGTGGTGCAATGATGGCTTTTATGCCTGAATTTTTGCATAGCTAATCAGGCCGCTAAGCTTCATAATTTCAAATATGTTACTTATCTTTCTACGCTTAGGTACCATTTTCTGCATTTTATGATATGTGACATGTTTACTTGGTAATGGGGGATAAAGATGTGTCAGTAAGCACCTATCAAAAAGTCATTATGTAACATCGAGTTAAATTAGACTATTTTCTTAACGGTTTGTTTTTTCTATTTCGGTATCAATTCTTGTGAAACGCTTATAATTACGAATATATGACGATGTTTAATAACGGTCTGCTTTTTTCCTCTTGCTCTCCTTGTGTTTGGTTTGCACTGATTTGTGCGAAATAAGCTGAAAATTTTTTAAACAATAGATTGAAATGATTTTTATGAAAAATTAGAATATTCATGTATAAAATAAAGTTTGTTTTTTTTGAGTTATTAAGATTCGTCTAAACCGTGTTATGAAATTATATCAATTAAGGAGAGAGTACGATGTTTGCATTTATTAGTTCTTGGGCAGGTATTGTTATGGGAATAGTCGCTCTGATTATACTTGGATGGGATTTATATATGCGAAGAAGAATAATGTACTCGGAATTGGACATACAAGAGCGTAAACTTATAGCTAGCGAAGAAGAGAAGAAGTCATGGCAACGTTGGCTTGAAAAAGAACGCATGGAACTTGGGAAAATGTATAAACCACTTTCTGAATTAATTGCAAAAGATTTGATTGCCAATAGTGAATGGGCAGTACAAGCAATCGAAAAAGCTAAATTAGGACCATATTCACAGACTTTATTCGGTGATAGAAGTAGTCATTTTCGAGAAGAAAAAGAAAATATCGCATCAAGATTTGTGCCACTTTTATTGTCGCGATGTAAAAGTCTTATTGAAAAAGAAGAAAAAAATATTTATTTGATTCTTGATTCCGGCACCACTCTCTTGCCGTTTTTTACCTTACTTGGTAAACGTAGCGTACAGGCTTATGATAATAATGATAAAAATCCTTGGATTGACAAGATAACCATAATTACAAATAACCTTCCTGGCATAGAAACACTAATGGAAGTTGGACGTCCTAAACATACAAATCGATATTCTCGACTTGCTGTAAATTGTCATCTTTTGCCAGGAGTTCCTCTTCCAATTTATTCGGCTGTAACCGGAGAAGAAACAGAAAAAGCACTTATAGAATTGCACAAGCAAGTTAAAGATTCTATTGGGGATAAAGCTATATTTATCGGTATTACAACCGGTAACTGGATAAGGATAAGGAAATCAGATCCACGATGTCCTATCCCATTGGCAAGGGGAGAAGGTCATCTTAAGTTAAAGCAAGAGCTGCTGAATGCGTCAGACGAACTATTTGTTATTGCTCCGCTTGGCAAGATATTCGCAAATTCAAGTCTCAAATCTGTTAATCGTCTGCTTGGACTTAAGTCAGAAGATATTGATCCAGAAAAGAAAGAATATGATGAATTAAATATTGACGACAATAAAGCATCTGTTGTAAAACTTGTAACAACATTTAGAAGAGATGGTAGGTTATTGCAAAATTTAAGTAGATATATACAAGGTCAGTTACAGGTAGATGAGCGGGTAGATGAAGAGAAGTTTATAAATGCAAAGACAGGGGAAATAGATAATATCGTTTATCTATTTGACGATTTACCAAAAGAAGAATATTTGGAAAGGGAAATGGAGTTTCCTCATCTGCACACAAGAAAAGATGAATTTACTGAAATTTTTTTACATCCAGAAAAACAAAAGGACTAATATCTCCCTAAACAGAATAATATGTTGAATTCTCAATGTTGATTTTATGAAATTAAAACGAATTGGCGATGTCGATATCGCCGGAATTGTTTCGCAAAAAACCTACACACCATCTCCGTCCGCTTGGGAGGATCAGGTTTTTTATTTTTTGCTGGTTGATCGTTTTTCTGACGGAAAGGAGACCGGGTATCGGGACAACAACGGGCAAATCGTCAGCGGCAATGGTACACCACTGTTTTCGCTGGAACATGCCGGCAATATTTCCCGCGAGGTTTGGTCTGCCAACGGACAGGGGTGGCAGGGCGGCACTATCAAGGGGTTGATCAGTAAGCTTGGATATCTGCAGCGTATGGGAATAACAGCGTTGTGGGTCAGCCCCATTTTCCGGCAGGTTGCATTTGCCGAAACCTATCATGGATACGGTATTCAGAATTTTTTTTCGATTGATCCGCATTTCGGTACCGAGCAGGATCTTGTGGAGCTGGTAAAAACGGCACATTCGATGGGGATGTATGTTGTGCTTGATATCATCATCAATCATACCGGCAATGTTTTTTCGTACAATCCGGATCGATACCATACCGTGAGCCAGGATGGTGTCTCTTATCATGATCCTCGGTGGGACGGGAAGAGGTACGATGTTGCCGGTTTTAACGATGCTTTTGGGAAGCCGACCATTCCTTTCAGCTCCGGAGTAACGGACAATGTGAAAGAGGCGGTATTTCCTCTTGACCTGCAGGATCCGGAAACCTTTACCTGCAAAGGGCGAATTGACAATTGGGATTATGACCCTGAATTTCGCGAGGGTGATTTCTGTGATTTAAAAGATGTACATCATGGTTATGGTACTGCCGATGACTACAAGCCATCCAATGCTTTGAAAGTATTGACCGAGGTCTACAAATACTGGATTGCCCTGGCCGATGTTGACGGATTCAGAATTGACACCGTCAAGCATATGGATATCGGCGCGACCCGTTATTTCGCGTCGGCAATTCATGAATTTGCCCAGACTCTTGGCAAGGAGAGATTTTTCCTTATTGGAGAAATCACTGGAGGAAGAACCCGTGCCTTTGATACTCTTGAATCAACGGGTCTTGATGCGGCGCTCGGTATTGATGAAATTCCCGACAAACTGGAATATCTTGTCAAGGGATATCGGAATCCGTCGGATTATTTCGATCTGTTTCGCAACTCAGTGCTTATCGGCAAGGAGTCACATATATGGTTCCGTGACAAGGTAGTGACGGTTTTTGATGATCACGACCAGGTACGCAAAGGAAAATGGAAGGCTCGTTTCTGTGCAAACGAAGAGGGATGGAAAGTTATTCTGAACGTGCTTGCCCTTAATGCCCTGACATTGGGAATCCCATGTGTCTATTACGGCTCGGAACAGTCTTTCAATGGCCATGCCACCGAAGAACGTGACGGGAATGATCTCTTTTTGCGTGAGGCGATGTTTGGAGGAACGTTTGGTGCTTTGGAAAGTTCGGGTTATCATTTTTTCAATGACCGCTCGAATGTCTATGTCGAGTTTGCAAAAATCCTCAAAATCCGCAAGGAAGAGCTTGCTTTGCGTCGGGGACGTCAGTATCAGCGTGAAATATCAGGTGACGGAATCAATTTCGGCCTTCCGAAAATGTTTGGTAAAGAAATCCGTTCTGTGGTGGCGTGGTCCCGCATTCTTGATACTCAGGAAATTGTTGTCGCGATCAATACCGATTACCATAAGGCGCTTACGGTATGGGTAACGATTGATGATGAGCTCCATCAGGCCGGAAGTACCTTTTCTTGCCTCTATTCGACCTGTGATGAGCAGGCAGGTTCGCAGACTGTTGTTGCGGCCCTGAACGGCAAGGCGATACAGATAACGGTGCCTGCCGCAGGATGTGTGCTCTACAAGGCAGATTAATAAGGTTGCGATTGTTTGCAATCCCGGATATCTCGCTGATGCGCGCTTTTTTGAGGACGTTGTCTTCAACCGCGGTCTTACCTTTCGATTTTTTATCGACCGTGAAACCGCCTTGAACTGGTTCTTTGAACCTCAGGCATCCCCGGAGGCTTGACCCTTCAGTTTTTCGGTTTGCTTGCGGGATGCTTTCTCAAGGCTGTCGATAATTTTTACGATATCAGTCGAGAGGTCGATGGGGTTTATTTTGCTGATAGTCTGGGCAAGGGTGCAAATTTTCCCTTCGAGGGGAAGAAATTTATTGACGATGACAACCTTCTCCTCTTTGAGACGGCACTCGCCTCCGAGGAAGTTGCCTTTCTCGTAGCGCACGCTGTAGCCCGCCGTTTTTAATGCGCTTTCGAGCAGGGTAAGCTGTGCTGTTTTTTTCATGAATCTTCCTTTTTCAATGCTTGTTCAGCCCTGCTTATCCTCTCATTCTTGGGTCGAGGGCATCGCGGACGCCATCGCCGATCAGGTTAAAGCAGACCACGGTGGTCAGGATGGCAATGCCGGGGAACGTTGAAATCCACCAATAGTTCAGAAGGCTGTCGCGCCCTTCATTGATAATGTTTCCCCAGCTTGGTGTTGGCGGTTGAACGCCGAGCCCGAGAAAGGAGAGTCCGGCTTCGGTTAAAATAATGCTTCCAATTCGGAGCGTTGCGGCTATGATGACCGGGGTGAGGGTATTGGGTGCAAGGTGGCGGAAGATGATTCTCATGCTTGAAAGGCCGAGTGACTTGGCCGCAAGAATAAACTCCTGCTCCTTGAGTGAGAGCACCTGGCTCCGGACAATCCTTGCAACTCCCATCCATCCGGTAAAGGAGAGGGTGATGACAATGAGGTAGATGGAGTTGCCGAAGGTGGCGATGATGATAAGGATCAGAAAGAGTGCGGGAAAGGCGATAAGAATATCAACAATCCGCATCATGAGTGCGTCGATCCATCCGCCGAAATAGCCGGATGTGACCCCGATCAAGGTGCCGAGAGTGACGGAGATCAGGACAACAAGAAAGCCGATGGAGAGTGAGATTTTTGAGCCGTAGATGACCCGGCTGAGAATGTCGCGCCCGTACTGGTCAGTTCCGAGGATAAAGGTGCGCTTAACGGCAATCTGGTTGTTTCTGCCCTTCACAAGCTCTCCGAGGGCGATAGTTTTGGTGCGCATGCCCTGACGGTAGATGACACTGTTGCCTTCAACCCGGTATTCGTCAACAAAGCGGATGGCGTTTGGTTCGTTGCGTGTTTTAAGAAGCTGAAAATCGCTGATAAGGCTGTTTGCCAGATTGATGGCTGTTCCGTGACCTTCCTGCAGGGGAATGACAAGATTTTTCGGTTGCCGCAGTACCAGGGCCTCAAGACGCGAGAAGGGAGGCTGATAGGCTGTTACCAGAAAGTCCTGCTGGTCATAGGGGCTGAAAGGGGCGATGAAGGGAGCAAGAAATGCCGCCGAGTAGAGGACAAAGACAATGGCTGATGCGTAGAGCGCTATGGTGTGGCGCATGAAAGCCCTGAGGCTTATTTTGCCGAGGCTCAGGGTATCGGCGTCATTTTTTTGCTGTTCCGCCGTTTTTTTACGACCCGATTTCCATGCAATGAGGGCCAGAATGATTGGCAGGGCAACAAGGTAGAGAGCAGCAATCCAGAATTCAAGGATCTCAGCAGTAAAGATCTCCTGAAATGTTTCCGGTGCCGACATAACGAGCGCTATTGCGGTAAAGAGCGAACGGAAACTGATGAGCACAAGATCGGCCTGGATGACGAGGATGAGCAGAAAAGCAATGAGAGCGATCAGCAGAAAAAGGGTTACTCCTTTTTTATGTGATCCGTTCGGCCCTGCGCCGGGGATGATGTTCAGCAGGGATGATGGTGTGCTGCTATCTGTTTTCAAGCTTTTGGTGGCTATCGGTTAATGTTGTTTCCTGGAACCAGAAAAAGCTGCTTTCCCTGGTAAGAAAAGCAGCTTCGCATGGAAAGATACCCTTGTTTGTCAACAGAAAAGTTGCAATGCTCTCAGCTTGCTGTTGTTGCAGCCGCTTCGACAGGGGCCTCAGCCGTTTTCGATGCAAGAACGGTAATAACCGGAGCGTCAGGATTATCCATGATCTGCAGGCCGGCGTAGGCCGTCATCGGGATCTCCTTGACATGGATTGAATGGCCGATTTCAAGTGCCGTAACATCGACAACAAGGTGATCGGGCATATCTTCCGGTTTACCCTTGATGGTCAGTGCATGAAGAATAATCAGCAGCTTGCCGCCTTTTTCAACGCCGGCACTTTCGCCGGAAACAGCAACAGGTACTTCGAGCTCAATAATCTCCTCGGCTGAGAAGAGCTGAAAGTCGGTATGAATGATTTTGTCGGTCACCGGGTGAAACTGAACCTCTTTGATAAAGGAGCGTTTGATTTTGCCATCCGGGAACTGAAGATCGATAATATGTGATTCGGCTGAGTGTACCAGCTTTTTGAGTGCCAGTTCATTGACGCTTATGGCTACGGTCTCTTCGCCCTTATGATAGACGACTGCGGGGACAGCACCGGTCAAACGCAGTCTTTTGGCATCATTCTTTTTGATGACCCGAGGTGTTACAGCTAATACAATTGTTTCCATGCTCTTCCTTTATCTCTTTTATCGCTTGTGTTTAATGAAGGTTCGTAAGTTTTTCGATGATATTTTTACTGTCGAACAGGCAACTGACAGAATCATCTTCATAAATACGCTTGATAGCTTCGCCGAAGAGATTGCTGACCGTGACGGTCTCAATTTTCGGTGAAAAGGCGTGATTGGTGATAACTGAATCGGTTACGATCACCTTTTCCAGTATGGATGCGTCAATTCTTTCGATGGCCGGTCCGGAAAGAATCGGGTGCGTTGTTGCGGCATAAATTTTAAGACCGCCTGCTTCACGGATCGCTTTTGCTGCGTTGACAATGGTACCGGCAGTGTCGATCATGTCGTCTACCAGAAGGACGTTTTTACCTTTGACATCGCCGATAATGTTCATCACCTCAGCAACATTGGCTGCCGGGCGGCGTTTGTCAACAATCACCAGATCGGTACCGAGTTCTTCTGCAAATTTCCGGGCAAGTTTTACACCACCGACATCGGGAGATGCAACGACAAGGTTTTCGCGAAATTCTCTATGACGGATATGGTCGATCAGAATTACACTGGAGTAAAGATGATCAAACGGTATATCAAAAAAGCCCTGGATCTGCGGGGCATGAAGATCCATGGTCAGGATTCTGTGGGCCCCGGCTTCGGTGAGCAGGTTGGCGACGAGTTTTGCTGTGATTGCGACGCGGGGGCGGTCTTTTCTGTCCTGGCGAGCATAGCCGTAATAGGGGATGACTGCCGTGATTCTTGCTGCCGATGACCTTCTCGCCGCATCAATCATGATCAACAGTTCCATCAGGTTGTCGCCCGGAGGATTGGTAGACTGAATAATGAACATATCCGATCCACGGATAGATTCAAAATAGTTGACCGAAATTTCCCCGTCGGAAAAATTTTCAACCTTTGCGTTGCCCAGAGACATGTCGAGATACTTAGCAATCTTTTCAGCGAGAGCCGGATTGCTGCGTCCCGCGAAAATTTTAATGGGTTTTGCCATCGTGTCCTGCATATTCGGATGAAAGGGGTTATATTATGGCAGTATGGTTAACACCCTCGACTGTTTTTCAATCCTTTTCGGAGATAAACATTCAAGCGGACTCAAATATAATTAAAAAGGCCGAAAATTTAATTAATTTTTTCCTCTTTCTAAAGTGACATTATTTGCTTGAAAAATATGACTATCAAGGATATCAAGAACTATCTTGGGCAATTTTTTGATTCTGTGGAACTGGAGGGGGACGGTGAGTGTCTGATTTCCGCTCCGGCAAAGATCGAAACAGCCCAAAAAGGTGAGGTCAGCTTTGTGGCCAACGATAAGTATACAAAATATCTTTGTACAACCCAGGCTTCTCTTGTTATCGTTCATCACTCGGTCTCTGTCGATGAGTTCAGCCACACCACTTCGTTTCTCAAGGTTCGTGATCCCTATACCGCATTTGTGTTTCTCCTCAAGAAATTTGCAACGCCCCGTATTGTGGCATCAAAAGGCGTTGCCCCAACGGCTGTGATTGGTGAAGGTGTCTCCATGGGTGAGAGGGTCTCGATTGGAGCCTGCGCGGTGATCGGCGATCGCTGTTCGATCGGCAACAACACCGTCATTGGCCCGCATACCGTTCTTTTGCATGATGTCATTGTTGGCGATGACTGCGTTCTTTTTCCGTCTGTTACCTGTTATGATGGTACCATTATCGGCAAAAGGGTGATCATCCATTCGGGAAGTGTCATTGGAGCTGATGGCTTTGGCTTTGCTCCACAGAGTGACGGCTCTTATGTGAAGATTCCGCAAATGGGGATTGTTGAAATTGGCGACGATGTTGAAATCGGGGCCAATGCAACTATTGACCGGGCCACGATGGGCAGCACGGTGATTGGCCGGGGAGCCAAGATTGATAATCTCGTTCAGATCGCCCATAACTGCAGGATTGGCGAAGATACGGTCATTGCCGCCCAGGCGGGTATTTCCGGAAGTGTAACACTCGGCCGTCAGTGCGTGATTGGTGGCCAGGCTGGATTTGCCGGTCATCTCGAACTTGCTGACCGCATACAGGTCGCAGCGCAGGCGGGTATTTCGAAATCTTTTCTTCAGCCAGGTATTGCGCTTCGTGGTTATCCGGCGCAGCCCATGCGCGATCAGTTGAAGCATGAGGCGATGTTGCGCAATCTTGGTTCCATGAAAGCAAAGCTTGATCACCTTGAAAAAGAGATAGAAGAGCTCAATGCGAAGTAGGGCAAGATACCTCTATTGCAGTATAGAGTTCATATTCCAGTTGTAGGGCAGATATCGGATGTGAATGGAATCAAGGTTCTTTTCTGTCCAGGCTCTTTTTTCTTCGTCCATAGACGGCAGCAGCAACAGGATTATTTTGCGCGTGCTGCTGCCGAAATCTTCCCTATACCTCTGAAACAGCGATGAAATCCAGAGCGTGTTGCTTTGGCGATCAATTTTTATCCCCTCACGGTTGATAAAACTTTTCGTTGCGGTGTCGAGCTGCCGGTCAATGAGCGTAGCATCGTAGAACTCTATGGGAGCGCAGGATGACGATGTGCAGAAGAGCGCGAAATGGATTCGGTAATCGAATGATGCTACAGTAAGGTTGCTGCGTTGATCGGCCACTGAAAAGGGTTTGAAGGGAAAGAGCGGGTGTGATCTGTTCTGGCGGAGTATGCCGTGCTCAATGTCGTCAAGAGTAAAAAAGAATCCGCCTATCGTGTAGCCAATCCGGCCAAAAAAATTCGGGATTTCAAACACTGAACCCTGAATGTCGAACTCAATGACGCCGTGAATAATGAGCACGTTATAGATGTTGATCCAGAAGGCCTTTTTTTCGGCATCATTGTAGAGAAGTTCCAAATTGAAGCTGTTGAGCGATCCTGCCAGGTGAAGGTATCGGTCAAACTCTTCGGAGTGCTTCAGCGCCTTGTAATTGACCATGCCCTTTTCTGTATTGAAAAATGCTCCCTGCAGTCGGCCAAGCCTCTTTTTTAATTCGGCTGCCAGAGCGATGGTGGGTACAGGTTGAGCGCTTCGTTCAGGGTTCAGGGCCACCTGAAGGGGAATGTTTTGTTGTAACCGCTCCCCGCAGCGGGCCTCTTTTCCCGTTTCATGAAGACGGTTCTCGGCTGCCAGAATTGCGGCAACAGCATTGATATAGCCGATATGACTGAACGCCTGGGGAAAATTTCCCAGCATTTCATGCGTCGAGCTTTCAAACTCTTCGGAAAAAAGCCCAAGGTGATTCGATGCTTTCACCGTTTGCTTGAGTAACGCAAGAGCTTCCTCTCTCTTCCCTGAGAGCGCCAGGCACTCTACAAGCCAAAAGTTGCAGAGAATAAATCCCCCTTCATCGCCTTTCAGGCCATCATCAGCATTGTAGCGGAGCAGAAAACCACCCTGCATCAACTTCTCTCGGCACGCATTGATCGTTCCCTGCACTCTTGAATCTTTTGCCGGAAGGAAGCCGACAATAGGCAGCAGCAGGAGGCTTGCATCAAGTTCTGAAGAGCCATATTTCTGGACAAATCTGTTTGCCCTCTTATCGAACCCTTTTGTCAGAATATCCTCACGAATCCGTTCACGCTCTTTCAGCCAAAGGTCGAGAGGTGCGTCAAAGCCGAAACGTCGGGCAATGGTGATCCCCCGGTCGAGGGCGACCCAGCACATCACTTTTGAATAGACGAAATGGTGCGGGCCGTTGCGCACTTCCCATATTCCGTCATCGGGTTTTTGCCAGTTTTCAATGGCAAGGGTGCAGATTTCGCGGAAAAACGGCCAGAGTTCCTCATCAATTTTTCCTGCATAATCCGATAACCGGAGGGCAGCATCCATGACTTCACCATAAATATCCCACTGGTTCTGTCGGTGAGCGTCGTTGCCGATTCGTACTGGTCTTGAATTACGATATCCTTTCAGGTGGCTGAGTTCTTGTTCTTTCAGCCGGTCGTTGCCATGCAGGGTATACATGATCTGCAGATTCAGGCTTCCGTATTTACGGTAGGTCTCATGCACCCAGCGGAGGTAGGCATCCGCTTCGGCGACGTGGCCGACGGAGAAGAGCGCTTTAAGCGTAAATGCGGCATCTCTCAGCCAACTGAAGCGGTAATCCCAGTTTCTCTCACCGCCCAGAGTTTCAGGAAGGGAGGTCGTTGCTGCCGCAGCAATAGCGCCGGTAGGCTGAAAGGTCAGTAGTTTGAGCAGAAGCAGGGAGCGGTTGATCATCGGGGTAAACTCTCCAAGATAGGCACATCGCTCGCCCACACAGGGGAGTACCCAGTCTTGCCAGAATATCCTGTTTTCCTCAAAAGGACAAGGGAGGGGATCGTGGCTGTTATGACTTCCGTAGATCAGGTCGATATGCGCCTCATTACCTGCTTCAAGCAGCAACGCCAGTCTCAGTTCTCCCGCACTGTTGCTGAGAGTAATTGGCTCGCAGCCTGCCAGAGCAAGTGAAAGGGTTTTGTTACCCAAACTGACCGTAAAGTGGTTGGCGCCCTCATCAGTAATGGATGGGAGTACCATTGCATATTCCGGACGGGGTGTCAGGGTGAGCGTAAAGCGTATGGTGCCTCGAATGACTCTCAGACAGCGATGAATGCGATGCTTGGTCTTTTTGATGTGGGCATTATTATCCACAACCATAAAGTCATGAAGTCGGGCTTCGGCACTCTTTGTGCGGAACCGGCAGGAGAGAATATTGGTGTTGGCCAGATATTCCTGTTCAGAAAAGAAGGGTTCCGAAGGCTGGAGGCTGAAAAAGCCCCCATTTTCATCATCGAGCAGTGAGGCGAAGATGGTCGGGGAGTCGAGCCAGGGAAGGGAGCAGTAATCAATGGAGCCATCTTTTGAGACAAGGGCGGCAGAGTGGAGATCCCCGATAAGGCCATAGTCAGCAATGCTTCGGTACATTTCATCAGTCCTCTCTTTTGGGTTGGGTGAAACATTACGGAATTTACGAAAGATTCCTTGGCACCTGCGATGAGTGGTGGTGCAGAATGGGTCTTGGAAGAGATATATCTATGACAAAGGTAAATCGTGAAGGAAAGGAGAGCAGTACCTGATCGACTTCAAATTCAAAGGAGCAGATGCCGCTCAGGGTATGCAGGGTGTCGCTTAGCGACTGTTTTCTGAGCGCCTTGTTGTGCAGGCGCACCCCAAGTCCATCCCTTGTGGCAAGCTGTCCGAAATAGTCTCTTACCCCCTCAGGAGTTATGACGGTATGGGGAGAAAAGGTAGGAATAAGGACTGCCGATTCATGATACAGCGCAGCAATGTCGTCGGCATTTCCGCTGCAGACTCGCGTAACCCATTGAAAAAGAACCTCTTCGGCAGTTTTGAAATAGATCATGGTTGGTGCGTTATGTTTTACAAAGGAGAGTGGGCTGGCATAATCATCCATTTTTGTCAGGCTTGTTTTGATGGAGGGAATGTAATCATTTTTTGTTTTTTCGCCCCGTGCGCCCAATAAAAAAGCCTGAACCCTGTCTATTCAGGCTTTTGTGTTAGTTTGACAACTTGAATTTAGACGTTCAACACGCATTCCATCTACATCGCGGTCGATTTCAGCGGTCTGCTTGACCATGTAGTTGCCGATGAGCGCTCCGGAAACTCTGCCAGGTCCGCCTGTGCCTATAAATGTCCCTTTTACAACATCAAAACTGGCTGAAAAAATTCTGGGGTGATTGGTACCTGTAAAGAAATACGAGTTGAAAGAGCGTTGGTACGCCGAGTGTCAGGAATACTTATAACGGTTTGATGCAAATGAAAATTTATAATCTGGTTTGTTGGTTTATATCTCCGACAACAGTAACAATTTAAGACACATTATCTTCATGAGCCGCTTAAAAGAAGAATGGATTGAACAGCTTGAATCCGGCTTGCCACCGAAGGAGAGGATCGTCGAGCGTAACATAGCCATTACAGCTCAGTATGCGGCGTGGTATTTGCAGAACCAGAAACTCTTCAAGTGGGCGGGGATGGCGGCGTTTGCTTCTCGCCAGGTTGGTATTGCGCTTGCATTTTCCGAAATGATGCATGCTCCTGATACTCTTGTCATTCAGGAAGAGACGCCGAATCAAGGTTTTTCATTTGATCCGGGAAGGTTGTTCCGCTCGGCCCTCAACAACCTCTTTTCTGTTCCTTCGTTTATGCACTCGGTAGCAGCCCGGCAGCTTTTTCTTGCCGATCTTGATGAAATCCGTCGCGGGAACAATACTATTTTTGCTGATATCGCATGGGCACATGCGGCCTATCAGGAAAGCGGCATTGGTGAGATTGAGAAAAACTGCGGCGGAGAGGACGATGAATATATGCTGAAAGGGTTCAGGTTGATTGATGAGGGTTCACGCATACTGGAAAAAGCGGGTAATGAAGAGGAGGCTCGCAGGGTTATCTGGAATGGTAATGTACTGTTGCTTCGTCAGGAACAGCTCAATACCTTGCAGCCTGTTTTTGATGCGATCAGTCAGCAGGGAAGGATTGTTGTTTCGTTTGGAAGCGAGCTTGATTTTTCCGGAGCGGTTGAAAACGTCAAAGCCTCTTTTTCATCTTTTTCAGGATATTTTGAAACGCTGACCGGTATCAAGAGCGTTACTGACCGGGAGCACCGCTGGCAGTGGATTGAAAACGATGTGTTGCCGTCGTGGGATCGTGTGGATGGTACATACTCTGAAGGCTCCGGCCTGAAAAAGCAGCTTGAAGCATTTGTTGCCGGTGAATCAACCATGATGCATCAGGTCAAAGAGTATGCAGCAAACCTGTTCCGTATTTCATGAATCGGCTTTACGGAAGGCTGTTTTGCAGACTTGCCCCACCCTCATTCTACTTTGGTCTCAATGCTTCCACAGGGTTGAGGTTGGCGGCCTTCCATGCCGGGAAGAGCCCAAAGGTTATGCCGATACCCGAGCAGACCATCATGGAGACGATTATCCAGACCCAGGGGAAAATCGGCGGGAGGGTGAATTTCAGTGCGATGAGGTTTCCTGTCACAATACCTCCAATAATACCGATTACTCCTCCTGCAACGGAGAGGAAAAATGATTCAAAGAGGAACTGGCGAAGAATTGTTCTGCGGGGTGCCCCGATTGATTTTCTGATGCCGATCTCCCGGGTTCTTTCGGTGACGCTGACCAGCATGATGTTCATGATACCCACTCCTGCGGTTAGCAGGGCCATAAAGCTGATGATGAAGGCGCCGATACCGATGGCGCGCTGAATATCGCGGAATGAGTCTATAAGCGATTCGTTTGTCCTGATCTCAAAATCGTTGGGTTCCCTGACAGTCAGTCCCCTCGCAAGTCTCATGGCACCGATCGCCCGGTCGATTGTTTGTGGATACTCTTTGCGTGAGAGCGCTTCAATGGTGATGGCGATGCTGCTTTTTTCGTTGATATGGTCGAGGTATCGGGTGATGGGTATGAGGACAAAGTTGTCCTGGCTCTGACCAAAGGCAGCGCCCTTTTTTTCAAAAACACCGGCAACCGTATAGATCTCCCCGTTGACCTTGATGAACTTGTTTTGCGGATTTTCGCCACTTGGGAAGAGCGTTGCCGCAACTTCGCCGCCAAGAACTGCGCTGTTTCTTGCCGAGCGGATATCACCCTCTGCGAGGTTGCGACCGAGCGCTATGGTGTAGCCGTTTGATGCAGCAAAGTTCTCGTCACCGCCGGTCATCGTCACATCGGGATTTGTGGTCAGGTTGGCATATTTTGCCTGATTAGCCATGCTTGTGATGATCAAGCCGATCGTGCGGGCCTTCGACTCCATGCTTTTGCGGAAAAAAAGCGCCTGCTTGTAGGTGATATCCTTGCGGTTTGCATAGAGGTTCCTGCTGTGCCCGCTGCCGAATACCGTTGCAGGGTTTTTTTGTATCTGGAAGGTGTTGGCTCCGAGGCTTGTCAGGCCTGATTCGACGCTTTTGTCAATGGCATCAATGGCCGTCATGACAGCAATGATGGAGAAGACGCCTACGGCGACACCCATGATGGTAAGCCATGACCGGAGCTTGTTGACAGCCAGGGAGTAGATCGCCTGGATGATGGTTTCACGCAGTCGCATAAGCACCCCTATTCATAACGCAGCGAGTCAGCCGGATCAAGCTTTGAAGCCGTAACAGCCGGCGCAAGACCAGAGATGATTCCTGTGATGACGGAAACGGCAAGACTTGCCATGACAAGATCAGGAGAGAACTGTATCGGGAAATCTGGTACGATTTTTTCGATGGCAATGGTGATGAAAAGGGCGGTGGCAAGCCCGACTCCACCTCCGATAAGGCATATCATGACCGATTCTATGAGAAATTGAAGAAGAATGGTGCGGCGTCTCGCGCCAAGGGCCTTGCGCAGTCCGATCTCCCTGGTGCGCTCTTTCACGCTCACAAAGGTGATATTCATGATGCCGATGGCACCGACAAAGAGCGACATACCGGTAATGAAGATGCCTGCGATGGCAATGCCGTTTTTTATTGGGTCAAGCTCGCTTTTGAACGCCTGCTGCTCGTTGATGGAGAAGTCCTCCTCTTTGCCAGGCGCAAGACGCCGGATTCTTCTCATCAATCCGAGCAACTCCTCCTTGGCCTCTGCAACCCGCTCCTGATGCCTGATTTTCACCCGCATGGTGATGAACATGTTTTTACCGTAGATCTTTTCAAAGGCTCCAAGGGGCATGATGATCTGGTTGTCGAAGCTGAAAAGGCCAAGAAACTTTCCCTGTTTTCGGAAAATTCCAATAATGCGAAACTTGCGGTTTTTGATCTGGATGGATTTTCCGAGGGCTGGCTCATTAGGAAAGAGCCCGACCGCGATATCATCTCCAATGGCGCAGACCATTGCGCTTCCGGCAGACTCTCCTGGAGTAAAGAAGCGACCGGCAGAAAGGTTGCCGGATGCAGTCTGCAGGTAGTCATGGTTGGTTCCGAGAGAAAAGACCTGCTCAAGGTTTCGCTCCCGGTATTTGGCCGACGCCTGATAGGTTGACATCTGGGGAACAGCGATGAGCAGATCTGAATGCGGATTGTCGGCAATAATGCGGTTGAGCTGGGCAGCATACTCTGTTTTCAGGTCAGGGCGGTTGCGGTATCGCCACCATTGCCCCATGGTGCTCCACGATGATTTCTGAACATAGATAACATCGTAGCCAAGCATGGCAAGGCTCTTGTCGAATCCCCGGTCAATGCCGTTGATCGCCGTGCCCATCATGGTAATGGCGACAATGCCGATAATGACCCCAAGCGCGGTAAGAAACGACCGTATCTTGTTTGCCCTGATCTGGAAAAGCGCCATCTTCAGGCTCTCGGTGCTTTCATAGCGGAACTGTCGCCAGGTACTGTTCATTGGCTTCTGTCGCTTTCGATTTTTCCATCACGGAGGCGGATGAGACGGCGGGTATAGCGGGCAATATCCTCTTCATGCGTAATGAGGATGATGGTATTGCCTGCTTCGGAGAGCGCTCCGAAGATATTCATGATGTCACGGCTGGTTGCAGTATCGAGGTTACCGGTAGGCTCGTCGGCCAAAATGATTGAGGGTTTGTTGATCAGTGCCCTTGCTATGGCCACCCGTTGAATCTGGCCTCCGGAAAGTTCAGAGGGTTTGTGTGTGATACGGTCGCCAAGTCCTACCTTTACGAGCGCTGCTGCGGCACGCTCTTCGCGCTCTTCGGGCGGTACCCCGGCATAGATCAGCGGCAGCTCGACATTGCGCAGGCAGTTAAGTCGGGGAAGCAGGTTAAAGGTTTGAAAAACAAAGCCTATTTCCCGGTTTCTGATACGGGCCAGTTCATCGTCATCCATTTCAGCCACGCTCTGGCCATTGAGCTCATAGCTGCCGGAGGAGGGGGTATCAAGGCAGCCGATAATATTCATGAGTGTTGATTTTCCGCTGCCGGAGGGGCCCATGATTGCCGCATAGTCGTTCAGTTTGAACTCCAGGTTGATGGAGTCGAGCGCATGGACAACCTGATCGCCCATCTCATAGAATTTGCAGAGCGACTGCATGGTGATGACATTCGATTGTATATCCATGTTATTGTTGCGGCGGTTTGACCATGCTGCCATTTTTGAGCTTGCTGGTGATGGCGGTATAACTTCCTGAAACAACCTCTTCTCCTTTTTTGAGCCCTGCGGTGACCACGATGTGGGTATTGTCGGTTGTTCCGGTCTGGACTGGCCGGAACCATGCTTTTCCTGATTTGACAACAAAAACACCCTGTTCACTTTCAGTTGCTTTGCCAATCGGAGCGATTGTTACCGCATTTTTCTCACTCTTCTCTTTCTCTGTGCTGTCGGTCGCGCCTCGTATCGTGACGCTTTGAATAGGAACAACAAGAGCGTTTTGTATCCGCTGTGACTCAATATCCGCCGTTGCGCTCATACCGGGTTTCAGCAGACGCTCATGGTTAAAGATGCGTATCTTGACTGAAAAGTTGGTCACCTCCTCCTGCGTTCCGGCAGCCTTTGAGATGGCTGAATTGGAGATTTCATGGACGATGCCTTTGAAGATGCGCTCGCCATAAGCGTCTACCGTGATTGAAACAGGGTTGCCCGCTTTTACATTGACGATGTCGTTTTCATTGACCTCTACTTGAACCTGCATACTGTCAAGGTTGGCAAGCCGCAGTACCTCTGTGCCGGGAAACTGGCCTGTGCCGACAACACGCTCGCCCGGTTTGCTGTTCAAGGCGATAATGGTGCCGTTGATCGGTGCACGAACAACGGTTTTTTTCATTCTATCCTGATTCTGGTCGAGCAAGCTCTTGTTTTGTTTTATGGTGAAGATTGAGGCACGGTAGCTTGCCAGTGCGGCTTCTGCATTGGTTTTGGATGCTATGTAATCGGACTGGGAGATCAATTTCTCCTTGTAAAGCAGTGATGCCTTGCGGAAATCATCTTCAGCCTTGAGCTTTCGGGCTTCTGTTTCCTTGCTTTGCGATTTGGCCGCATTAAGCTGTGCAAGGCTCTGTTCCACCTGGTTGATGTAGATGTCGGGCTGGATTTTGAACAGGAGATCTCCTTTCTGAACGCTCTGGCCATCACGAATGGGTAATTCGATAATCTCCCCCGAAACATCGGGCGACATGGCGACAACAAGAGCTGGCTGGATTTTGCCTGTAGCCGTCACAACATGAACAACCTCTTTGACAAAAACTTTTTCGGTTGTTACCTCAACGGGTTTTTCGCGGCGTTGGAAAAATGTATAGAGTAACCCGCCAGCAATCAGAAGTGCGACGAGGGTGATCACTGTTGTTTTTCGTTTCAGCCAATTTTTTTGTTTACTCATTTCAATGGTTGGGAGGATTCTGGTTGCGATGGTATGACTTCGTTGCCGGATGCGAAATCAAGCACACTTTTCTGCAGTGCGAGATTATAGGTTGCCTGGGAGAGGTTGGATCGGGCACTGAAAAGAGAGCTTCGTGCTGAGCTGATTTCGATAAAACTTGCCGATCCAAGTTCATACCTTTTTTTGATGCCGTCAAAAGCCGAGCGTGCAGCCTTCAGGCTTATTTTGGCGGTTTCTATCTGCATGAGTGCTGCGCTGTACTCTTCTGCAGCTTCATAAATATCGATGAGAATATTGTTTTTCAGATCGTCGTAATCATACTGCTGGTTTATCTGGTTGATTTTGGCCGATTCAACGTTGTAACGGGTCTGGAATCTATCAAAAATTGTCCAACTGAGGTTGAGTGCTACCGAGTATCCGATTGAGTTTGCAAGCTGATCCGAGAGAGACGGGTAGGGTAGATCTCCTGTGTTCTGCTGAAAATATTCTATGCCTCCGGTGCCGACGTTGAGGGTTACATCAAGGCTCGGGTAAAATGCAGCTCTGGACTTGGTGACCTGCCATTTTGATGCTTTCACCTCAAACTCCTTGCCTTTAAGGTCACTGCGCCGTTGAAAGGCAAGCGCAACAAGAGTATCGGGATTGGGTTTTATCAAAAGTGAATTATTGAGGTCTTCAGGGAGAGGTTCAAGGCTGAACTTTGTCAAGGGGTCAATCTGTATGCGGCGCACCAGTTCAAGCAGACTCTTTTGCATGCGGGTTTCCGCCTTGATGACCGATAGAAGGCTTTCGGCTGCGTCAGCCTGCTGCTGGTCACGATCGATTATGGATTTCAGGCCTATTTGAAACTGCCGGTCGGTGAGAGTCAGTTGATTTTGGGCCAGGAGGAGGTTTTCGCGGGCAATGGCAAGGAGTTCCTGGTTCAGAAGCACCTGATAATAGGCCTGGGTTACGTCGAAGGCTATGGCCTGCAGTGCTCTTGAAAGGGTGTATTCAGCAGCATTTTCTTTATTCAGTGCTGCTTGCAGGGAAGCGTAATCGCTGAATCCATTGAAAAGATTCAGAGAGCTCGTCACTGTCAGATCGACGGTCTTACTCTTTGTTTTTATGTTTGTTATGGCACTTCCTGTGTAGTTCGGCGCATAGGTACGGTTGAGGGTATAGGGAGAATAGCTTGCCGACGTTGAAATTCGTGGAAGAAAGTTGCCATAATTTCTCAGCACATCGGTACCCTGAAGCTTCAGGGTGTTTTCGGCTTTTCTGGCCGAAGTAGAGTTTCTGAGAGCAATCTCAATGCAGCGGGAGAGAGTGAAGCTCTTTTCTCTGTTTTCAGAGCCACAACCTATTGAAGGTGAAGCAAGAAAAAGCAGAGTAATGCAGAAAAATGAAAAAATTTTAGAAACCAAAATGCAATATCTTTAACCGTTTAAAAATCCCTCCGGTACCATTTATAACTCGTTACACTCCACCTTACAATATATATTTTATTTAAATAGTTTCATTTACGGGTTCCGTGCCTATTTGTGAACTCAAAGCTGCTCAAGGAGCGAGTCGATTTCATGCTGGTAGAGTTCAGCATTTTGCGGTTTCAACTGGATAAGATGCGTGTAGATTTTAATCGCTTTTTTGTAGGCACCCTGTTCCGTGAAGAGGTTGGCAAGGCTTTCAGTGGGTACAGCAATGGTTGTGTCATCGGAAAAAGGTTGTCTTTGTTCTATAATTGAGGTTGGGTCAGCGTTTTCAGTTGTTTTTGCCGGTTCAAATTTCATCAGTGCCGCAGTCAGCTTTTCAAGTTCATCGGTGACGGGGTCGAATAGTGGCGGTTGAGCGACCAACTCCTCATTGCCTGCTGAAGCTTGAAGCTCAATGAGCTCTTGCCAGGCGATCTGGTTTGCCGGGGCTATCGTGCAGCACTTTCGAAGATATTCTCCGGCATGAGTGTTGCGCCGGAGTCCTTTGAGCGCCTTTGCATAGAGCAGATGAAAAAGATATGAGTCAGCAAACAACCCGGAATACGGATCAAGTTTGTCAATGCCTGACTGGAATCTTCCTCTTGACAGGTCAAGCGAAACCTCTGCAAAAAACAGGTATGGTTCACTGATCATGGTCGTATGGTTTCCAGTGCGAGCTGCAGCAGGCGCTCTGCAAGTTCCTGAAACGGTATGCCACTGGCCGCCATGAGCTGTGGATACATGCTGATGTCGGTGAAGCCGGGAATCGTATTGACCTCGTTAAGGACAATGCGCCCTGTGTTTTCGTCCACAAAAAAATCTATTCTCGACATACCCCGGCATCCAAGGGCCTTGTAAGCCTTCAGCGCAGCGCTCCTCACCTCTTCCTGTATTTCGCCAGGAATACGTGCCGGGATAAAAAGCTTTGCTGTGTTGTGGATGTATTTGTCCTGATAGTCGTAAAAATCGCTGCCCGGTTCGATTTCGCCGCACAGGGAAACTTCCGGCGTCTCATTGCCAAGTACAGCGACTTCAATTTCCCTGCCCTGGATTGCTTTTTCGACCAGCACCTTTGCATCGAGCGAGCAGGCGCTTTCAAGGGCCGAAGGGAGCTCGGAGCCATGATGCACCTTTGATATCCCTATTGATGAACCGAGATTTGCCGGTTTGACAAAAAATGGATAGTCGAACTGCTGCTCAATCAAGGATCGAACACCTTCCGGGTCAGTATGGTAATCGGCGCTGAAAAGTGTCATGGAAGGCGCGACAGCAAGGCCCGCATCGGCAACGCAAAGTTTGGTAAGCGCCTTGTCCATCGTGAGTGCCGAGGCGAGAACGCCGCATCCCGTATAGGGAACGGCGCAGGTATCCAGAAATCCCTGAATGCGGCCATCTTCACCATATGTTCCATGAAGCGTAAGAAATGCCACATCAATCAGGGCACTCTTGAAATCAAAGTCAAAAGGCTTCTGAGCAGCCTCTTTTACCATTTCCCGGAGGGTTGATGCCGTTGCTTCAAGTGAAGAGTTTCTCAAGAGGGCTGAAAGGTCAAGGTTCAGAATATCCTGCGCAATCCCGTCACAGAGCCAGTGCCCCTCATGAGTGATATAGAAGGGAAGTACCTTGTAGCGCTCTCGATTGATATTTGCTGCTATTGATTTTGCCGAGATGATCGATATTTCGTGTTCGCTTGACCTGCCTCCAAAAATGAGAGCAACAGTTATACGTGGCATGAGTATGGTAATGACAATTGGTAAGGTGATGGCACTTTGCTGCAAAATACCCGTCTCACAGGAGACAAACAATGTACAGGGTAAAAATAATTATTATCTTGCTCCGAATTTGCAATGGCATTGTGCTATAGCGTCTTTTAGAGTGCCCGGGAGGGGTTGTAAATGGAGAACATTTTTTTTTCCAGGATTTATTGTTTCGACACCGGTTTTCATACCGGTGAAGAGAATATGGCCTATGACCGGCAGTTGATGGCCGCATTTCTTGATGGACGGTTTCAGCAGCGCTACGGAAGTGACAGTTGCCTCTGGCGATTTTACTCCTGGCACCCTCATGCCGTTACGATAGGGTATAATCAGGATATTTCCGGAATTGACACGCTAAAATGCCGCTCCGAGGGTATTGATGTTGTCAGAAGGCCTACCGGCGGCAGGGCAGTCTTTCATGCAGAGGAATTTACCTACAGTTTTTTTGCAGAGTCACTGGCTCAGAACTCCGAGCTTTACCGTATGGTGCATGAAGTCATCCAGCTTGCTCTTGAAAGCCTTGGCATCCATGCCGGCTTTTGCCGATCCACTCTTTCCCGCCCTCAGGGGGACGGGGCCTCCAGAGCGGTCAGTTGTTTTACCGCATCGGCCCGTTATGAGCTTCAGGTGGAAGGGCGAAAACTGGTTGGTTCTGCACAGCGCAGGAGTCGCAACGTTCTTTTGCAGCATGGATCACTTCCACTCTCGGCTCGGCACAAGGAGCTCTGTTCCCTTATGGCCCTTTCAGAGGGGAGTGCATTCGAAGAGATTTGGGAAGAAATGGAGCGAAAAACCACCTCTCTTGAAGAGATTCTGGGCTACTTACCTGACTACGCCCATCTCAGTGCGCTGATGCGCTCTGCCGCCGGGAAGCTGCATGGCGTTGAAACCGTGGAGCTTTCTCTGAGCGATTTGCAGGATATTTTACCAGCAACATGAACACTCAATTTATTAAAAGAAGCCATTATGAACAGAAGCACCCAGCAGAAAGCCGCTCATGTTACCACCAGAAGACTGCTCGACATGAAGCAGAATGGTGAAAAAATAGCAATGCTGACCGCTTATGATTACACCATGGCGAGAATTCTTGATCGGGCAGGTGTTGATGTCCTGCTTGTCGGCGACTCTGCGAGCAACGTTTTTGCCGGACACAGCACAACCTTGCCAATCACGATTGAAGAGATGATTTACCATGCCAAGGCTGTTGTCAGGGGTGTGCACGACGAGAGTGGCCGGGCAATGGTGGTGATCGACATGCCATTCATGAGCTATCAGCTCTCCAGTGAAGAGGCGCTGCGCAATGCCGGAAAGATCATGAAAGAGCATGAGTGCGATGCAGTCAAGCTGGAAGGAGGCCGGGTCATTGCCGATACCGTCAAGCGGATTACCGACGTCGGGATTCCCGTCATGGGCCATCTCGGTCTGATGCCGCAGTCGATCTACAAGTACGGCAGCTACAGAGTCAGGGCACAGGAGGAGAGAGAAGCTGAACAACTGCTTGAAGATGCCAAAATAATCGAAGAGGCGGGAGCCTTTGCCATTGTGCTCGAAAAAATCCCCTCTGCGCTTGCTGTCGAAGTTACCCGCTCACTGACCATTCCCACCATTGGTATTGGCGCCGGGGTTGCCTGTGACGGCCAGGTACTTGTCATCAACGATATTCTCGGCCTGAACCGGGAGTTTCATCCCCGTTTCGTCCGACAATACGCCGATTTGAATACAGTTATTGAAGATGCAGCCAGGCAGTACGTCGAGGACGTCAGGGAGGCCAATTTTCCATCCCCCGAAGAAAGTTATTAACCGTAGGGGCGGGGTCATCCCGCCCAAATTTCATTTCACCCCGCCCTCGAAATGCAACAATTGTGGCAACGAACGCCATTATTGACGATAATACCAAAATTCAACCGGAATCGGCAGATTGACGCATGATGCAGGTATCCGTATGCAGAATTCCAAAAAGAGTATAAATTTCGTTACCTTCATATTCAGTATGGAGAGGGGCTGTGAAAGTCATGCTCCATGGAGGCGTTTTTTGCCTCTGATGAAATTTTTTTCTCCCGATGATGGATATTCCTGTATATGAGTGATAGTGGCAAACAAAGGGCTCAGAAACGCTACCCCCCTTTTCTGAAAAACAGTTCAAAAGAGCGTTCACCATTTTTCCCCTCAGTATCGCGCTCGTTTGTCCCTTCGGTTTTTACCGTCATGAACATGGTGTGCGGCTATATCGCCATTGTCATGTCCGGGGAGGGGAGTTTTGTTGCTGCCTGCTGGTTTATCATTCTTGCGGCATTTTTTGATACTATTGACGGCTTTGTGGCCAGAATTACCAACGGCACCTCTGACTTTGGCGTGGAGCTCGACTCTCTCTCTGATCTTGTCTCTTTTGGAGCCGCTCCTGCATATCTGGTCTACAAGTTCGGTCTTGAAGGGCTGCCGGGCATTACCGGTATCTGTGTCAGTTCTCTGCTGATGATCGGCAGCGGTCTCAGGCTTGCCCGTTTCAATATCAGCGTGATCGGCTATGACAAAGAGTCTTTTTCGGGTCTTCCGACACCGGCACAGGCGTTGACGGTTGCCGGGTTTGTGCTCTGGATGAGTGGTGATCCGATTTTTCCTCCAGCATTGATGCAGATTATTCTGGCCGGGCTTTCCACCGCACTTGCCCTGCTCATGATCAGCAAGGTGAATTATGATGCCCTGCCCAAGCCTACCGCTGACTCTTTCCGGCGTAAACCCCTGCAAATGGCACTCTATATTGGTGCCATGTTCTGCGTGCTTCTCTTTCACTCGAAAGCTTTTTTTCTTGCCATGTTGTTGTATATTCTGCTCGGTATTGTACGCTCAATCACGCTGCTGTGGCGTCGTCAATGGCAGACCTGATTTTTTCCATTCAACCCTACGCATGATAATGCCCTATACTGCAAAAATAAAGGTTACCCTGCGCCAGTCTATTCTTGATGTCCAGGGCAAAGCGGTCGAGCACGCCCTTAAAAATCTCGGTTACCATACCGTGGAATCAGCCAGAATCGGCAAATATATCGAGGTGATCATCAATGAAGAGGAGTTGCAGCAGGCTGAACGCATCTGCAACGAAATCTGTCAGAAACTCTTGTCGAATCCGGTCATGGAAAATTTTTCCTTTGAGCTGGAACAAGTCAATTAAATAGCATGCAATTATGGCTGATGTAACTGTAGGTGTCGTTGTTTTTCCTGGTTCAAATTGTGATCATGATACGGAGTATGCCGTCGGTTCGTTCAGCGCCGTCAAGCCGCGTATGCTCTGGCATAATGACCATGATCTCCAGGGGGCAAAGGCAATCATTCTGCCTGGCGGCTTTTCATATGGCGACTACCTTCGTGCAGGCTCTATAGCCCGTTTTTCTCCCATCATGCAGGAAGTTATCGAGTTTGCCCGAAAAGGCTTTCCGGTGCTTGGTATCTGCAATGGATTTCAGGTGCTGCTCGAAAGCGGGCTGCTTGAAGGCGCTCTTTCAAAGAACCGCGATAAAAAGTTTCTCTGTTGCCAGACCACCCTCAAAACGGTGAACTGCTCAACCATCTTTACCAGCCGGTACCAGCAGGATCAACTCCTCAGTATTCCCATTGCGCATGGTCAGGGCAACTATTTTGCTCCTCCCGAAGTTATCGAAAGCCTTGAAGAGCACGAGCAGATTGTTTTCAAATACAGTGACGCAGAGGGCCGGGTGAGTGATGAATCCAATCCGAACGGCTCGTTGCGGAACATTGCCGGAATTATCAACCGCCAGGGCAATGTGCTCGGTCTGATGCCTCATCCCGAACGGGCGAGCGAAAAGAGTCTTGGCTCTGTTGATGGAAGAGGGCTCTTTGAATCACTTTTCCGTCATGTTGCCGGAGTGTAAACGCTTTGTGCAATATGCCCTCACGAGTTAAACATTGGGAACTATTGTGACGCAGAAATATAAAGTGTTTTCATGGCTGCTTTTTGATTTTGCCAACACTTCCTTCAGCGTGATGATGGTCACCTTTGTTTTTCCCCTCTTCTTCAAAAATGTTATCTGCAAGGGCGAGCCTTGGGGTGACGCTTTGTGGGGTTTCAGCATCAGCATCTCCATGCTGCTCGTCGCCCTCATATCACCGGTTCTTGGAGCTGCCGCCGATTATTCGGGAAAACGGAAGCGCTTTCTTTTCGTTTTTACCATCACCTCCATTGTTGCCACAGCCTTGCTCTCTTTTTCGGCCCCTGGAATGGCTGTGGTGGCTCTTCTGCTTTTTATTTTTGCCAACATGGGCTTTGAGGGGGGACTTGTTTTCTATGACGCCTATCTCAAGGAACTGGCCTCCGACAAGAGTGTCGGCAGGCTCTCCGGGTATGGTTTTGCCATGGGCTACCTTGGGGCGCTCGCTATCCTGCTGCTGGTGAAGCCACTGCTCGCCAAAGGGATTGTTTTGTCCAACATGCCGAATGTGCAATTGAGTTTTTTTGTGGCGGCAATTTTTTTCGCTCTCTTTTCCGCTCCGCTTTTTCTTGCGCTGCGGGATGAAAAAAAAGAGGATCGACCGGCACTCTCTGTTGCAGCACTTGTTACTTCCATCAGGGAGGTGAAGTATACAGTTCAGCATATCATGAGTTATCCCGATCTTGCGCGATTTCTGCTTGCCTACTTTTTCTATAATGATGCAATTTTAACCGTTATCGCTTTTTCGTCGATTTATGCCCAGAATACCCTTGGATTTACGACCGGAGAGCTGATTGTTTTCTTTATGCTGGTGCAGACGACCGCCATTGCCGGTTCGGTTATTTTCGGCTTTGTGACCGATAAAATAGGGCCGAAACGGACGATTGTCATCACGCTTTTGATCTGGTTTATCGTCGTTGTTGCGGCTATTTTTGCCGACAGCAAGGAGCTCTTTTTTTATACAGGGATGCTTGCCGGCATGTCCATGGGCTCGTCGCAGGCCGCGTCGCGCTCCATGATGATCCGCCTGACACCCCTGGAACATGTTACCGAGTTTTTTGGTTTTTATGACGGTACCTTCGGCAAGGCTTCTGCTGTAGTAGGTCCTCTTGTGTTCGGGTTGGTGTCGGCGCAGGCTGGAAGCCAGAAAGTGGCGCTTTCCTCCCTGTTGTTCTTTTTTACGATTGGACTTTTGCTGATGACCAGGGTAAGATCAGTCGGAACCCTCAGCGAAGGATGAAGAGATAAGTTCCCCAAAACATTAGTTTGCAGTGCAGAGTGGCTTCGGAACAAAAGGAAGAGAAGATGGAAAGGAGAATGAGAAAATCGAAATTGGCCCTCCATGCTGGAGCCACACACCATCTGCGCGCTTTTGTACCGTTTTTCTGGAAAAATTTTCTTCACGACAAGATTTTTCTTGGTGCCGGTTCTCTTGCTTTTGAGACGCTTCTCTCGATTGTGCCGATGCTTGCCATTATCCTCTCAATCCTGAATGTTTTTGTGGTCTTTGCGCCCTTCAAACGCTCGATTGAGGATTTTCTTGTCCAGAATTTCATGCCGGGAGCAGGCATGGTGCTCAATAACTATCTCGCTGATTTTATTGGAAAAACCTCCAGCGTACCGATTCTTGGAGGCGTCTTTCTTTTCATTATCGCACTTTTCCTCATCTCAACGGTTGATCATACGCTCAATGAAATATGGGAGGTTCATGCTCCCCGCAAGGCTCTGCAAGGCTTTACCCTTTACTGGACGGTACTCACGCTCGGGCCAGTGCTTATCGGAAGCAGTCTTGCCGCAAGCTCTTATGTATGGTATACGGTCTTTACAGCGGGCCCTTTGCTTGAAATGAAAACCAGTTTCCTCTCCTTTTTTCCCTTCATCAACTCGATTGTTGCCTTTTTTCTGCTCTATATGCTTGTTCCAAACCGTCGAGTCAGGTTTGTTCACGCTTTTTCCGGCGCGCTTCTTGCTGCGGTTCTTTTTGAACTCTCAAAGAGATGGTTTGCGTTCTATATTACCCATTTTGCAACCTTTGAGCATATTTACGGAGCACTGTCGGTCATACCGATGCTTTTTTTCTGGATCTATCTTAGCTGGATTGTGGTACTGACCGGTGCTGAATTTGTTTTTTGTCTCGGAGCCCTGAAGCCTGAAGGGATGGTAGCCGAACCATTCAACCCCATTCGTGGAGTGCCCGAGGTTCTTTCGGTACTTGCTCATATCTGGAGTGGCCAGAAGAGCGGCAATGCCATGGACATGAAAAAAATTCTGAAGGTTGTTCATGGCATTACTCCTTCCGGTGTACGAAAAATTGTTGATATCCTGTTGCTCAGCGATCTGGTTCATCTTACCGTAAATGGTGCTCTTGCCGTCAGCCGTGACTTGTATGTTCTGACACTGTACGATCTTTATGCAATAATTCCGTCCGGCTTCTGGAGCGATGAAAACGGCTCGCTGATTTCAGGAGGTAATAGCGTACATTTGGGAACGATCAGCAGGGGAGTCACTGAATGCCTCAAAAACCGCATGAATCTGCCCCTTGCCCCTTTGTTAGAGGATAGTAATCAAACACCATAATGAGTTATCAGGTTATAGCCCGGAAATACAGACCGGCAAAATTTGCAGACATTACCGCACAGGAGCATGTTACCCGTACCATCCAGAATTCACTGCGCATGGGCCGGGTCGGGCACGGATATATTTTTTCGGGATTGCGTGGCGTTGGCAAGACAACTGCGGCAAGGGTTTTTGCCAAAGCGCTGAACTGCCAGAAGATGATGGATGATGCCGAGTACCGGCAGCAGGTTACTGAACCTTGCGGAGAGTGTGAGAGCTGTCGCGACTTTGATGCTGGCACCAGCATGAATATTGCGGAGTTTGATGCCGCATCCAACAACAGTGTTGACGATATCCGTACCTTGCGTGAAAATGTACGCTACGGCCCGCAAAAAGGAATCTACCGCGTCTATATTATCGACGAGGTGCACATGCTCTCCATTGCCGCATTCAACGCATTCCTGAAAACCCTTGAGGAGCCTCCTTCGCACGCAATTTTCATTTTTGCCACCACGGAACTGCACAAGATTCCGGCAACCATCGCCTCCCGCTGCCAGCGTTTCAACTTCAAACGCATTCCGCTTGAGGAGATCCAGAAGCAATTGCAGCTTATCTGTGATGCCGAGCAGATCAATGTTGACGGCGACGCCTTGCAGCTTATCGGTCGCAAGGCGCAGGGCTCCATGCGTGATGCACAGAGTATTCTTGACCAGGTTATTGCATTTTCAGCCGAGAACGATCATACGGGAAGTATCACGTACCTCGGCGTCTCTGAATTGCTGAACTATATTGATGATGACCACCTCTTTGAGGTCACTGATGCTGTCGCCCAGCGCAATGCGGTCAAGATGCTTGATGTTGCGCAGTTTGTGATCAGAAATGGTTATGACGAACAGGACTTTCTTGAAAAGCTGATCGAGCATTTGCGCAATTTTTTGGTGGTACAGAATCTCTCTTCCACCCGTATGGTCGAGCGTCCCGATGCAATTCGTGAGCGCTACATGCGCGATGCGGCCAATTTTTCCCCTTTTGCAGTCATGCAGATGGTTGACTTTCTTTTGCTGACACAGAAAGAGCTGAAGTTTCAGTTTGAATACCAGTTTCGTTTTGAGCTTGCACTGCTGAAATTGATTGATATTGTGCATGTCGTGCCGTTGGCATCCATCGCGGCGGAACCACAGCAACTGCAGGCTCAAAAAAAAAAGCACCTGACAAGCCTCTGAAAAAAGAGTCAGCTCCGGCTGCGTCACTTTCCACACCATCCGTCCCTGCTCCTGTTGCAAAGCCCTCCGAAAGCGGCGAGTTTGATCTTGGTTCATGGCAGAAAAAGCTCTCAAGTTTTGCCTCAAATTCAGTATTGCCAAAGATTCTTCCCAAAAGTCCATCCGGAACCGTTCACCCTGAAGGTGCCGAGCCTCTGGCTGACCTTGCCTTGCTCAAGGTTGAATGGCACCAGTTTCTTGAGTATATGGCAAAAAAAACAAAAAATCTGATGGCAACGCACCTGCAATCATGCGAACTTGTTGCCTGCACTCCCGATGGCGTGCTCGACATTGCCTGTTGCCGAAAGTTTTCTTATGAGGAGCTTCAGCAGGAGCGCGCAGAGCTTCAGCAGGAAATTTCAGAGTTTTATGCCCTGCCGCTCCAGCTTCGTATTCAGTATGATGCCGAAAAAGATGCCTGTACGAGAGAAAAAACCGTCTTTATCATTTTTCAGGAGCTTTCACAGCACAATCAGGTCATCCGCTTTCTTGTCACCGAGTTTGGAGGGGAGCTTGTCTATTGAGTGATGGCGGCACCACAGGGTTTCATAAATGAGAAAATATTCTTCATATTCATGCTTTTAAATTTTTTCAATTTCTTCATACAAAGGACGACAGGAATATTATGAGAAAAGCTGCCGAGAGCACGCAGATTCTGAAAAACCGGTTCCGCTCTGATTATTGCGGATTACTCAGTCCGGAGCGTGAGCATGGCTCTGTCAGGCTTGCCGGCTGGGTTCACCGAAAACGGGATCACGGCGGGCTGATTTTTATTGATCTGAGAGATCATACCGGTATCAGCCAGCTTGTCATACAGCCTGAGCAGCAGGAGCTCTTCGCAAAAGCGGAGCAACTGCATCTCGAATCAGTTATCTGCATCGAGGGTGTCGTTGTCCGGCGCGCTCCGGGTGCCATCAACCCCCGCCTCGCATCGGGTGAAATTGAGGTGGTTGTCAGCCAGATTTCGGTTGAGAGCAATGCGCAAACGCTGCCCTTTCCGGTGGCCGACGAAGTGCAGACCTCGGAAGAGCTGCGGCTGAAATACCGCTTTATCGACCTGCGTCGTGAAAAAATCCATGAAAACATCATTTTCCGCAGCCGCCTGACCGCTGCTGTGCGCCGCTACCTCGAAGAGCAGGACTTTATCGAAATTCAGACACCTATTCTCACCTCCAGCTCGCCCGAGGGTGCTCGCGACTTCCTTGTTCCAAGCCGCCTCCACCCAGGCAAATTCTACGCTCTTCCCCAGGCACCCCAGCAGTTCAAGCAGCTTTTGATGGTATCGGGTTTTCCCCGCTACTTCCAGATAGCCCCCTGTTTCCGCGATGAAGATGCCCGTGCCGATCGCAGTCCCGGCGAGTTCTATCAGCTTGATATGGAGATGGCCTTCATTGAGCAGGACGATCTCTTTGCCATTCTTGAAGGGATGATTGAGCACCTCACCCGCACCATGTCGCACAAGCGCATCACCCAGTTCCCCTTCCCGAGGATCAGCTACAAAGAGGTGATGAACCGTTTCGGCACCGACAAACCCGACCTGCGCATTCCGCTTGAAATCAGCGATGTCACTCCGCTCTTTGTCGGTTCAGCCTTCAAGGTCTTAGCAAACAGCACCGTAGAGGGCTCCTGCGTCAAGGCGCTGGTTGTCAAGGGGCACGGCAATGAATCGAGGCTGTTTTACGACAAGGCAGAAAAACGGGCCAAGGAGCTCGGGTCAGGCGGTCTTGCCTATATCCAGTTCAGGGAAGAAGGGCCAAAAGGGCCAGTGGTCAAGTTTCTCACTGAGGCTGATCTTTCAACCCTCAAAAGCCATCTCGCTCTTGAGACTGGCGACGTCGTCTTTTTTGGGGCAGGGAAGTGGGAGACGACCTGCAAGATCATGGGCGGGATGAGAACCTACTTCGGCGATCTCTTTACGCTCGACAAGGATGAACTCTCCTTCTGCTGGATTGTTGACTTCCCGATGTTCGAGTACAACGAAGAGGCCAAAAAGATCGACTTTTCACACAACCCCTTCTCCATGCCGCAGGGAGAGATGGAGGCGCTCGAAACCATGTCGCCGCTCGATATTCTCGCCTATCAGTACGACATCGTTTGTAACGGTATTGAGCTTTCAAGCGGCGCCATCCGCAACCACAAACCGGAGATCATGTACAAAGCCTTCGGTATTGCCGGATACGAAAAAGAAGAGGTTGATGCTCGCTTTGGCCACATGATCGAAGCCTTCAAGCTTGGCGCGCCACCGCACGGAGGCATCGCTCCCGGCCTTGACCGTCTCGTCATGATCCTCTGCGACGAACAGAACATCCGTGAAGTCATCGCCTTCCCGATGAACCAGCAAGCGCAGGATCTCATGATGGGCTCTCCCTCGGAGGTAACGCCGGTTCAGCTCAAGGAGCTGCATCTGAAGGTGGAGATGCCGAAAAAATAATTGATAGTTGAAATGGATAATTGATAACGAATGTAGGGGTGGAGGGGACGTTTCTGTATTGAACCCTCCAGCCCTGTCGTTTTGTGGTGATGGTTACTGTTACGAGTTGAAGATCCGGAATGGCTGATTACACGCAGGTATTCATCAGGATTCCTTTTGAGTGAATAAGATGTTGTTTGGAAAGTGTTGTATATGGACTTGTTTTTTTTGTAATTTGTAATCAAACTATGAACAATTGAGACATGATAGAGATTACTGGCACAGAATTACGCAGGAACATGATCAAGTACTTTGATCTTGCCATAGAGAAAAAGGAACAGGTTCTTGTTCGCCTCAGGAATCGGGGTACTTTTACGATTACTCCTGCCATAGAAACCAAGAGCGTTAAGCGAATTGCGAAGAAAACCGAATTAGAAGCTTATCTTGACCAGCCTGAGGTACAGGAATCCATTCTTCGCGCACGTGCAGATGTAAAAGCCGGCAGAGTCCGCAAATTTACCACTGTCAAGAAGTTATGGGAAGGTATACAGTAGAACTCACCGAGGAATTCGATACCCACCTGAATCACTGGATGAAAGTCGGCAACAAGGCAATCCTTCGCAAAATTGAAAAGATTTTACCTGAACTGGAAGAGCACCCCACCACAGGGGTAGGCAAACCTGAAGCATTGAAAGGAGAATTTGCGGGTCTCTGGTCGAGAAGGCTTAACCAGCAGCATCGCATGATCTATGAGATTATCGATGAAAATGTAACCGTTTATCTCCTTTCCGCCAAAGGCCATTATAACGACAAATAACCCGTTATACCAGATCGTGTAAACCCCAGCATTGACAGATTGTAAGATGCAAAGTGCTGACAAACCCAACGTAACCGTATTAACGATTCTTGAAAAATGAACCACCTCTGCCGACCTCTTTGATGTACAGAATCCTGTGTTCTGAGCCTAAAAATCTGTAATTTTTTTTGCTGTTCCTTTCTTATTTTCCTTTTTCAGCAATATCTTGCCTGTATATAAGAATGCAAACGGGAGCTGTTGGCCCGATTTGTTGAAGAATGAAGCGGAGCGGCAATCATCGGGTATCTGCGTTCTTGCACAGAAGGAACTGTAGGCATTTTCCCCATAAGGCAGATCAGTCTAAACAATGTCGTAACATTAGCCTGAAATCCAATTTAACTATGGAATTATTATGGAAAAAGTAAAAGAAAAAATAGTTGAAATTGTTCACTCTCAACCTGAAGATTCCAGCTATGATGAAATTTTAAGGGAAATTGTGTTTGAACGGATGGTCGCCAGAGGATTGCAGGATTCAAGAAAAGGAGATTTGATTTCTAATGAAACAATGGAACATCGAATTAGAACATGGCAGTAATAAGATGGACAACAGAATCGGAGATATGGTTGAGAGATATTCATAAGTATATTTCCCAGGATAACCCATCTGCTGCTGCAAGAGTCGTGAAATCAATCTACGATAAAGTCCAAATTTTAAGAGACCTTCCCGAAATCGGATATAAGTACAGGACTGAAAAAGAGGGTGAAATACGAATTTTATTGTATGGCCATTATCGAATTGCATACCTGACAAGGGTGACTGATCAAATTGATGTTTTGGGTGTTTTTCACGGGTCACTGGATATTGAAAGTTATCTATAACCTGAAAAACCGTTATAACAAATGGGTAAATTATACGGTTAAAACATGTGTAATTTGCGCTTTAATCAAGTTGGAATAAAAACATTGATTATATATTATGGTAAAATAATCTTATGTCATAAGAATATACGGAAAATACAGGACTATGAATGATCAACCAAAGAATCCACTGCATGGATTAACTCTTGAAACAATACTCTGTGATCTTGTAAATCACTATGGCTGGGATGAGCTCTATAAAATGATAGAAATTCGTTGTTTTTATAATGATCCAAGTGTTAAATCCAGCTTGAAATTCTTGCGAAAAACAAACTGGGCCAGGGTAAAAATTGAAGAAATATATATAGACTTGATTGGTCAAGAAAAGAAAGAAGTGTAAGCACCTTATTCTTCACCAACGAGCAAATTGCCGCCATCAGGGAGCTTGGATGAAGTCGTTCCTGTCATAAGGTCTTAAGCTAAATTTCTGTTACTTGAATCGGTCAGCTTGCCAGTAACATATTTATGCAGAATACTGGTAACGAGTGTTTGATAGGGAATTCCTTCCTCCAGTGCCTTTGTTTTTAATGCTTCAACATCTCTTTTTGACACACGAACATTAATTCTATAATCTTTCCGTGCGGTTTCTGAGGCAGCCTTCATTAACTGACTTTTAACGGCATTAAAATCCCTTACGAATTCCCACTCTCCAGACTCAATTGACTCGATAATTTCGGTTTCATCATTATCATTCATAATAACCCTCCTAAATCGTAATATTTGGTGTACTTCCTGCTTGGATACAATGTTTTCATAAAAAAGTCGCCATCTTTTTCAGCGACACATGGAACACATATTGCATAACCATCAATTTTAACGATCAATATAATTTGCTTTCCATATTTAGCAGTGTTTGAATGCTCCAACACATCTATCAAATGTTCTTCTTCAATGGCAACAACGACTCGTTCGAAAGAAATGCCACGCTCCTCTTTCAATAACTTGTTTTTTTCCTCATTCAAGAAAAAGCCCATAACTATATCTCACATCAACGATACTGGAAGATCAACCCGGAACATCCCGTCCTTCATCAACACCGTAACAAAAAACCGTAAAACGGCCATAAAAATAACCTCCATTCTCCCTCAACCACTAAAGCACCCCAACCAAAACCAGAACTTCCGCCATCATAAATTGACCCCCGCATCCTGCATGCCACCCTCGCCCAATACAACAATCCCGATCTCGGAGCCTGCGAAAAATGGCAAACCATAGCCGCCCGCCTATCCAACGTCACCGTATCCACCATCCTCGAACAACGAGCCATCCCAGCCGACTGAACCCAGGGCCTCGACCTCGCCGACTACCTCCTCGACGTACACAATCCGACATTTTGAGCATAAAAACCGGTAATTCTTTTACTGATCCTTTCTTATTCTCCTGTTTTAGGAATATCTTGATAAAAATGCAAACGGTAGCTACTGGCCCGACTTGTTGAAAGATGAACCAGAGCAGAGATCATCAGGCTTCTGCGTTCTTACACAGAGATGAACGGCTTACTTCTTCAGAATCAGGCTGATAAGTCTAAACGATGTTTGGCGTATATCAGCCAAGCATAGCAATTTTTCTGACGACAGTCAGGTTTATACAACTGAATTGGCTCTGTAAAGATGATATGGTCAGGAGTATATACAAGATAGATGCAATGCTAGGGCGACCAAAACGCAAAATTAAAACGAACAGACAATGACATTAAAAGAAGCCGTATTAAAAAGTTTAGAAGACATAAATAAACCTTCAATTTATATGGCCATTTACAGTCATATAGTAGCGATGAAATATTTTGACTTTGGCAACTCAAAAACCCCATATTTGTCTGTTTCGGGCGTTTTAACTGGGTTCATTCAAAAAAGCGATACAAGGGGAAAGCGTATCAAACAATACAATGGAACTTACTCTTACTATTTGACAAAAAATGAGCAAAAAATCGGTATAGATATTTTAACTGGTGAAGCAGAAACAACAGAAAATATAGTGGTTAAAGTTGATAAAACCAAAACCTATGACGAAAGAGATTTGCATAAACTTCTGAGTAGTTACTTAAGAAACACTGGCATTTATTCAAAGACAATTTTTCACGAACAATCAAACGGCAAAGACAACAATCAAATTTGGACACATCCCGATATGGTTGGTATTAAGTTTTTGAATTTGCAGACCAAGGCAAGCCAAAATTTTCTAAAATCTATAAATTGTGTTGACACTTTCAAATTGAGTTCTTATGAACTAAAAAAAGAAATAAACAGCGACAGTGAACTAAAAAAAGCATTTTTTCAAGCAGTTTCAAATTCAAGTTGGGCTAACTACGGTTATTTAGTCGCATTTGAGTTCAGCGACAGTTTGACAGAAGAAATGGAACGACTAAATCAATCATTTGGAATTGGTATAATTGAACTTAATGCAAACCCATATCAAAGTAAAATATTATTCCCTGCAATTTTTCGCAATTTGGACTTCAAGACAATTGACAAACTCTGCAAAATGAATAAAGAATTTGAAAAATTCGTTGAGCAGACGGAAAAACTTATGACTGCAGAAGACCGCTATTATAAATCAACAGAAAAGGAACTTGACGAATTTTGTGACGACTATTTTGCAAACGATAGTGAAGTAGAAAAGTATTGCAAGGACAACTATATACCGACCGAATGAAAAGAGCCACTGGGCATAACAGCACATTTGCAATAGGGTGGGCGTGCTCCGCAGACAGTTTTGTGGAAGCGATAAGTTCATTTCTCCGAATGAACATTTGTGCTTAAAACCTATCCATCGCAAATCTGCAACCTTATTGACACCTTACTTATTATGACACGACCAACAAAACTTGAAGCGGAAAAATTAAACGCTTATTACAAACCAGACACAGACTTTGCTGCCTTTGGACGATTGCTACAAAGCAAATGGAGACAATCCAAAAACTTTCCAATTGGTGAGCGAGGAAATTATTTACAGGCAGAATTTGCAACGACAAGTAAAGCAAACTACTTGACAGAAAAAATAAAAACACTTGTTCAGTACGAAGTTTATAAGGCAAAAGTTGAAGGCAAATTAATTAGCAAACCTCGTATTTGGGACAACCTTCTATCCTCTCAACCTCTTTGTTTTAACCTTTTCGGAGAACTTCATTACGATTTAAAGTTGGCGACCAAATATTTTAAAATGCTTTTTCCGAAAAGAGTTAGCGAAGTGACAGCAGTAAAGTTTGAACATTCACCAGCAAGAGGACACAGTGATTACACAGGCGACCATTCTGCTTTTGATGTTTTCATTGAATACTTAAACCTTGATAACAAAAAAGGTTTTATCGGTGTTGAGGTAAAATATGCGGAAACATTAAAAGACGACAAAGTAAAAACAGAAGCAACTTTTCAAAAACATAAAGACGCATATTTAAAACTTGCGGAAAAAAGCAAACTATTTCAAACTTCATCAATAGACGTTTTAAAAGGCGTTCCTCTTCAACAAATTTGGAGAGACCATTTACTTTCTATTGCGACGCTTAAAGATTATGACGAGGGCTTTTTTGTTTTTCTGTTTCCATCAAAAAATAAAGAGTGCCAAGAAGCTGTTGACAGTTATGTTCACCAACTCAAAACAGACAATGAAGAACTCAATAATTTTTATCCAAGGCATTTAGAAATATTTATTGACACATTAAGTGAAGTGGACCCCAACCGGTAGACAAAAAGTGGCTTAGTTTAAGTTACTAACCTGACCTGTTTATGCAGCGGAAAGGCGCTGCCCCTCTTTTATCTGTAACTCTTCTGTCGGCTTATTCTTCTTGCTGTATTTGTCAAC
>CAIRXW010000022.1 GCA_903882665.1 uncultured Chlorobiaceae bacterium
ACGAATACCGTTTTAAAGTGCCCGTCAAGTATCGAAATACTGCTCACCCCACTCTTCAGCTATGGTGAGCAATCCACATCCTCTTCCAGAGCAACCAGATCGTCCTCAAGTTCAAGAGTCTGTACTTCATCAGGCAGTTTTTCCGCAGCTTCACGCACATCGAGTTTGCCTGTTACTACATCGGCGACAAGGCGTGTGCGGTACTCGCGGAGCAGTTCGATTTCACGCTCGAAACGGGAGATGGCTGTGGTAATTGGGGAACTCTCCCTATTGATGCCATTAACAATCGCAATCTGTTCGTTTAACGGAGGTATCGGAGCATAGAGATTTTTTATCCGTTCAACGGCCAAACCAGGCTGAGCTGCCGACTGTGAATATTGATTGAGATTCATTATTCTGAGTAGATTTCCGAACCAAACAACGTTCATTCCAACTTTTAGCGTCGGTACCACAGCATGTTCAGAGGCGAAAAACTTCCCCATTGCGAAATTAATATTTCCACACAATGCACCCTGCCTCCCAATGAGAGCGTAATGACCATCATGAGTATATTTTGACGTATAGCCACGAAGCCCATTTCCTCCATAAACAGGAAATTTCCCAATCGGCTCAATCTGAAGGGATGTTATTCCATCACCACTCTGAAAGTGTGCAAAACTTTTTAATCGTCGCACCTCCCAATGCTCCGGAATATCGCCAATCCAAGAAATACCGGAGGGTTTGAGGGGCACGGAGGGGTCAAGACCACGGGTAACAGCGCGGTGGATGATGGCCTGTTTCTGTTCGTTGAGCAGCGTAATCACCTTGCGCTTTGCCCGGATGGCCTTTTCAAGTTGCCCGTTTGCCCAGTTCAGAAAACGAACAATCGCTGCCTGTTCGTCGGGTGGTGGCAACGGAAGATATGCACGACTCAACCGTTCATAATCAATATTCTGACCTTCACGAATGCCTGTAACAAACAAGGTCAAGCTTTTTATGAAGTCAGGAGACTTGAAAAAATGTGTATAGTAACCCTGACTTGCCTCTTTTTGCGGAGCAAGCACTGTATAGGCCGGGCTAATGATTCCACGAGAATGTGCAACCTCGATACCCCCCTCGAAGGATCGAAGACTGATAACGTAATCACCCTGTTCGACAAGCTTCAGAAGATGCAAATCTTTTGTTGCGGTAACAGTTCGTGACCCATATTCCTCTTTGCGCACAACCCCTTTGCTCTGAGTAGCAGCAAGCAGCGGTTCGTCAGGGAATCCCTTCTGAAACCTCTCCCTGAAGAGAAACTTGGTACGACGTTGTTTCCAATGCTCCGGCACTTGCCCGAGCCACCGAAGACCGGTCTCCCTGTATTCCGGATAAGGCTTAAGATCAGCAATCATGGCTGGCCTCCCTTCTTTTTGCGAACAGGCCGGGCTTCAGGCAAATGCTGCATGACCTGATCAAAGTCGTCCGGTTGCTGTGCCTGTTCGGCCAAACGCTGGCGGTGGAATGCTTCGTATTCGTTTCCGGCATGTACCGAGGCTGTATCGTGGGAGATGCGCCCGGCGTGCATAAGAATGTCGCGCTCGTTGAGTTGCAGGAAGCCGTCGAGCTTGGTTACCCAGTCAACCATGCTCATGGGAATGCGTCGCATAGCCTGGCCTTCAGCGAAAATAAGGTATTGCTCAACCAGATTGTTCAGCACGGCCAGCTCCTCTTCGTTCATGTAGTTTTTGGCAATGGCAACATCTTCTTTGCGCGGCTTCGCGCCTCGCCAGTTGGTTAGCCCCATATTGGGCTGATTGCGGTCGGCTCGGGCATGGATGATTTCAGCGGCGGTCTGCCCGGTGATGGCCCAGTGTACCTTGTTCTGCACGGTCTTGAAAAAGGCAAGGCTGGTTTCAGTCGTCGGATCGTAGTCAATACTGGTAGCATAGATGTCAGTAATCTTTTTGTAAAAGCGGCGCTCGGAGGTGCGGATATCCTGAATCCGCCGCGTGAGTTCCTCAAAGTAATCGAAGGGTTGGTCAGGATTCTTGAGCCGTTCGTCGTCGAGCACAAAGCCTTTGACAATATATTCGCGCAAACGCTGGGTTGCCCAGATACGAAACCGGGTGGCAACAACAGATTTAATGCGGTATCCTACGGAAATAATGGCATCAAGGTTATAGAAGTCAATGGTTCGATTGACCTGCCGGGTACCTTCCTGGCGAACTGTTAAGAAATTCTTAACAGTTGCTTCCTGCTGCAGTTCCCCTTCTTCAAAAATATTGCGCAGGTGCATACTGATATTAGGCACCGTAGTCTGAAACAGCTCGGCCATATGCTGCTGGGTCAACCAGACGGTTTCTTCCTCAAAGCGGACGTCGATCTTGATGACACCGTTTTCGGCCTGATAGATAAGGAAACGGGATTGTTGTGGCAGATCACTCATCGCACGCCTCCTTTCAACAGGCCGTCAAGCAGCCCTTCGGCCTCCTGCTCAATGGCAAAGATATCGGCTGTGATCTCTTCGAGTGTGCGGAGCGGTTGTGGTTTGTAGAAGTGGCGGGTGAAAGCTGCAATACCTCCCTTTTCGAGGAGAGGCAATTTCCTGAGCCAAGACAAGCCGTACCCCCGGTATCCCGTGTAGGGCTTGAAATCGGCAATCATAATGCAACCCCTACAATCAGATCATCAGGGTTCCAGAGACGCTCTGCAATCTGCCGATAGAGCTGACTGCGATTTTCGAGTTCAGCTTTATTGAAAACTTTATACTCTTCAAATGGCAAGCCTGTTGCCGCCTTGAAACGGAAAAAACCGGGATTATGGTTGTAGCACTGCTCATGCAAAGAACGTGCAAGCAGGTTCTGACTGTTATAATGAGGAAGTTTATTCGCATAGGTGAGGTCTCCATAACTTCCATTGAAGCTTTTTGGTAGCAGCAACAGCCCACCAATGCGGTTCCGATACTCAGCAAAATCAGCCGGATGACTAAACTCGGCAGTGTGCCTTTCCGAATGATCAGCCCAAATATGCTCGACTTCATAGCGAGTCTTGCCTTCACTCACATAATCAAGGTAATGTGATGGGTGACCTGACTGGGTTTCAACATAGTCAGTGATACGGGCAAGAATACGGTGGAGGGCATAACGATTCTGCTGGTGCAATCTTAAGCGGTCGTTACTTGCAAAAGTTTCTGTCTCTTTGGATAGTAGGTCATGAAGCTTTCGGGCAAGGGCATCAGGAGCAAGACCACGAATATCACGCATCACAACAAACATTGCGTACTGCATAGTAGAGTATGCAATGGAGCGGAAGTTCCATAGTCGCCATGCAAGAAGAATGTCGAGATATTGGGCTACAAGAGCGATTTTACGATTGGTTACAGCGTCGCTATCATCAGGCTGAAGTGGCGCAAGCAATAGCATGTATTGCAAGGTGAAACTGTGATGGGCATTGTAGAGTACCCTCTCCAGCCCCGGTACTGGTTTCTGGGCAGCTTCGATAAGCTTAAGGTATTGGCGACTATAAAAACTGAAATCCCTGTCAATGAAATTATAAAAATCTTCGCTCTGATCCAGACCAACATTCTCTGCTGCATCACGCAACCAGCGATGAAATTCGGTGCCTATTCGATCAAAGTCTTCAGGCTTCGCGTCTTTTTTACGTTCACGAATCTTGGTAGCATATTGGCTACGGAACCATGCTTTAAAGCAGTCTGCCTCGACTTCTTTACCTGCATCATTGAGTTCCCGGATGCGGTCTCGCCAAAGGGTATTGGCTACAGTTCTTTTTTTGTCGTCGATATTGGCAAGTAAATAACCTTTGAGCATATCAGTTGCACTGAGCGACAGTCCTCGGTCGTTCATTGTTTCAAAAATCGTGTAAGCGTCGTCATCGGAGTATGCTGTAATCTCAACAAGGTGCACGTTTTCAAGCAACCAGTCAATAAAGTAAGGAAGGGCTGCACCACGAAGTTCTTCAGGAAATATGGTGTCGAGATCCTTGTAACGACATACAAGATTCAGTACAGACTCTGATCGGTCAGTTGTGTTAAAGGTTTCTGCCCCTCCCTCGTAGAGCGCCTCCATAGCCGGTGTGCGCTCATCAACATGAAGGTTAAAAGATTTCTGACCGAACTTTTCAGAAAATATGAGTTCATCTACATTGACTTTCGAATCTTGGCCTTTTTGCAGATTGCGAAGCAGGACAAGAAGCAGTGTGAGGCTGGTAAGACGCTGCTGCCCGTCAACGATATATCCAACGCTATCTTTCTTACTGATAATGATTGAACCGAGAAAATAGTGTGGGTAATCCGCTACTTTAGTTCGAGAATGTGAAGGATCGTATTCCTCAAGAAACTTGCTGCTCAGATCATCTATGAGTTCCTGTACCTGCTTTTTATTCCACTTGTATTCACGCTGGTAATAATCAATAGAGTATTTCACTCCCTTGAGCAGTTCGCGAACGGTTTGGGCTTTTCCAAGAATTTCTCTCATCTGATGGTTTATTTATTGTTTCCCAAGAGCCACATACGAAACACAGCCTTTAATATAGACTTCAAAAATAGCCTTATGAAAGGCTCCTTTTATTAACTGACTATCCCGCGCACTCTCATTCGATTGTCCTGAGGTCAGCAATCATGGCTTGCCTCCTTCGTTGAGCATTTGGCGGACAGCGCCCGTGCGTGCGCGATGGCCTGCTGGAGACGGGCGCGAAGCAGGGGAAGCGGTGGTAACTCGGTCAGGTACTCGGCAACGCGGATAGATTTGGCGTCCAGCTCAAGCAGTTCTACCTGTTCGGCATCGGCTGCTGAACAGAGGATAAGCCCGATGGGAGCCTCTTCACCGGCAAGCCGTTCGTACTTGTCCAGCCAGCGGAGGTAGAGTTCCATCTGGCCAATGTGGGCTGGCTGGAACGACTCCAGCTTGAGCTCAACCGCTATCAGGCGGTGCAGGTGGCGATGATAGAAGAGCAGGTCGAGATGAAAGTCGTCTCGGCCAACGCTCATGCGCTTCTGCCGGGCTACAAAGGTAAAACCGGTGCCCAGTTCGAGTAAAACACCCTCAATCTCCCGCAGAATGGCACTTTCGAGATCGCGCTCGCTGTAGGCACCATTCAGCCCGAGCAGGTCGAGCAGGTAGGGATCGCGAAAGACAAGATCGGGCGTCAACTGACCTTCGCGCAGCTTCCCGATCTCTGCGGCCACGACGGCTGCGGGCTTCTTCGACAGGGCTGTTCGCTCGTACAGGAGTCCTCCAATCTTCCGGCGCAGGGTGCGAACATCCCACCGTTCGATTCGGCACATTTCGGCGTAGAAGTCGCGGGCGAGAGAATCCTTGATGGGTAGCAGTGCATGAAAATGAGACCAGCTCAATTGTTGTGACGGCGTCACAACAATTGACTCCTCCGGAAAGAGCTGGGGAAACTGTACCATGCGGGTGAGTTCGGGATAACTGAAACCGCGCCCATATTCGGCAGTTAATTCTCGTGACACGGTTACGAGAATCTGTTTGCCATAGGCCGCACGAGCACCGTGCAGATTTTCCTTGAGCATTCGCTGCCCCATGCCAGGAGAGCAAGGTTTGGGTAGAATAGGCCGCTGTAGCGATCCGCTGACGGGCTAATTGGATAAGGTTCCGCAGATCCGACAGAAGGAGTGCCTCGTTGTCCGCTACGGTTGCGGGGAGTTGCGGCTCCTGACTTGAGTGCCCGATCTTCTTGTTCATCGTGCACCTCCCTTCAGCAGGCCGTCAAGCAGCCCTTCGGCCTCCTGCTCAATGGCGAAAATGTCGGCTGTGATCTCTTCGAGTGTGCGGAGCGGCTGTGGTTTGTAGAAGTGGCGGGTGAAGCTGACTTCGTAGCCGATTTTAGTGGCACTCTCCTTGATCCAGGCGTCAGGGGTGTAGGGCAGCACTTCGCGGCGGATGAAGGCATCAATTCCTCCCTCTTCGAGAAGTGGCACCTGCTCGGTATCGCGCAGGTCGGGGTCGGGCTCGTATTCGACAATCACGGGCTTCCCTGTAGGGGTCATAGCATCGTAAAGACCGTAGAGCGGTTCAGCTTCGTTCTTGCCCGGCTTGTGCATTTTGGCAATAACGGGGGGAGCGGTTTCTACCCGCCAGCTTACCGCTTTCACTATTTTGTTCAGGTCGGCTGCGGGCAGCTTGATACTTCCCTGCATGAGTGCTGCTGTGACATTCTGGCGAAAGAGGTTGTGGTCTTCAAAAAGCTGTTCACCAAGGATGGTACGCAAGGCATAAGCGGATTCAACAAGCCTGCCGTCGCGCTCCCATGTCTTCGGGTCGAGCAGCTTTTTTTTCTTTTTTTCGGGGAGCCTCTTTTTGCTGCCACTCTCTTCATCGTCACTCTCCTCTTCCTCGCTGCCCCACTCGGCAAGGCGCTTTTCGAGTTCGGTCGCAATCTTGCTGAAACTGCTGAAGAGGTCGTTACCGAACTCTTCGTAGAGGGTGGAACGAATCTCTTCATCACCGGAGGCAAAGCGGAGGCTCTCTATGGCTTTTATGGTGAGCTGGCTGTGGAGCCGGAGGGGGCGTTCAACCGTTACTTTCCAGTAGCCGAACTCCTCATTGGGGAAGATTCGGGATTCAGGTGTCTCTTCGAACTCAAGAAAAGTGTTGAGGATGCGGTCAATATCTTCCTGGGAGAACTCACAGTTCTTTTTGCCAAGGTTTTTTCGAAGCGGCTTGAACCATTGGGTGGCGTCGATGAGCTGGAGAAAACCCTCACGATGTGCAGGTTTGCGGTTGGTGAGCACCCAGATGTAGGTGGCAATGCCGGTGTTGTAAAAGAGGTTGAGCGGAAGGGCTACAATGGCTTCGACCCAGTCGTTTTCGATGAGCCAGCGGCGGATGTTGCTTTCGCCCTGCCCGGCGTCGCCAGTAAAAAGCGAACTGCCATTATGAACTTCGGCAATACGGCTGCCGAGCGCGGAGCTCTGGTTCATTTTGGAGGCCAGATTGGCAAGAAAGAGCAACTGCCCGTCGCTGGAACGGGTGACAAGTGAGAGCTCTTCG